>CAMLID010000003.1 GCA_946480055.1 uncultured Lysobacter sp.
CCGGGGCGGGGGGGGGGGGGCGGGGCCGGGGGCCCCCCGCGGGGGGTCCCCCGGCCCCCGCCCGGCGGGGGGGGGGGGGGGGGGGGGGGGGGCCGGCGGATCCGATGCAGTGCCGGAGCCGGTCGTGCCGGAGCCGCCGCTACCCGATCCGCCGCTACCCGATCCGCCACTGCTCGATCCGGTGGACGCTGAGCCGGTGGTACCGGACCCCGTGGTGCCGCTGCCGGTCGTGCCCGATCCCGCACCGCTGCCGGTCGTACCGGAGTCGGTGGTGCCGGAGTCGGTGGTACCGGATCCTGTCGTGCCGGACCCACTCGCGGCATCGCCCGCCGCGGCGGTGGTCGCGCTCGGCGTCGCGCCTGCGTCGGCATCCGCGGCAGGCGTGACCGCAGGCGTCGCAGCCGTTTCCGCGTTGGTCGTGTCCGCGGTGGTCGTGGTCGCCGCAGCCGCCAGCGTCGCGGGCGTCGCCGGATCTGCAGGCATCGCCGCGGTCGCCGGAGCAGCGGGTGTTGCGGGCGCCGCTGGAGTCGCCGGCGTCCCAGGCGTCGCCGGCGTCGTGGCTGATGCAGTCGGCGGTTTGTTCCTATTCCAGAAAGGCATGGCGCTACTCCCCTAATCAACGTCCGTTGTTGCGGGGGCCGTCATGACGACTTCTCGCCTATGGCCATGATCAGACCGACCGCCTTGGACACCACCGCGGTCGAGATCTGGTTGAGCACCTGTTGGCTGTGCACGGCGTTCTGCAGCGACAGGCCCGCGGAGTGACTGGCGACCTGGTAGAGCGCGGCGATCGCCTGGGCGGGGGCCTCGGCCACGACCTTGACGTTGGTCTGGGTGACGGCATCGGTAATTTGCGAATTCACGGGCGTGGTGTCGGCCATGGACCTGTCCTTGGGAGTCGCGTGTTTGATGGAGTCCCCGACCAGCGCCGCGCCGAGGCGTTCCGCCGCGCGCGCCCGAAACCCGGCACGCGCGGCGTCCTATGGCCGTACGACGGCGCGGAGGCGGCGTCGGCGTACGACGTTTGATGCGATAGCTATGGGTTAAACGCACCGTGTCCGATTCTGTGAACGCGGCCACGCGCTCAATCGCGATCCACCGCGACCCGGATCCGCTCGCGCAGCAGCTGCACCCGCTTACGCGCCAGCGGCTGGTTGATCGCCAGGCGTTCGGCGATCGCCGGGTACGGCAGGTCGTCGATGAAGCGGTAGACGAACAGGCGCTTCTGGTCGCGGCTGAGCGAGGCGACCGCGGTGATCACCCGGCCCAGTTGCTCCTCCAGTTCCATGCGCTGGAGCGCGGACAGGTCCAGGCCCTGGGCCACGCCCTCGGCCTCGATATCGACGCCGCGGTCGAAGACCTCGCCATCGCGGCCGTTGCGACGCACGCTGTCCAGGAACACGTGGCGCAGGACCACGAACAGGAAACCCTCGGGGTCGCTCATCGCGTCCGGCGAGCGGCGCATGAACAACAGGGCCTTGATGGCGGTATTGGCGAGCAAGTCGTCGGCGCGGTCGCGGTGGCCGTCCGAGAGCCGGCGGGCACGCCGGTCGAGCTCGGGCTTGGTCGTACGCCAAGCCTTGACGAACATCTCATCTGCAATGCCGAATTCCTGCGATCCGTCGCCCGGCTTATCCATCACCAACACCTCCTGTGTTGAGTACACACAGGCGAGTCTGGTGAGACGCTCACGGAAAGGCTGTTACCTGGGTGACACGGCGAGCGCATTCTCCGCTGCTGACAAAACCTGTCAGCGCCGCTGCTTACAAGGTTCGGACGGCGGACACGCCCCGGCGGCCCGCCCATCCCTGCCAACGCCTCGAGGCCGACCATGCTGACCTTCTATCACGCTCCGCAATCGCGCTCTTCGAGCATTCTTTATCTGCTGGAGGAATTAGGTGCGCCCTATTCCGTCCTGATCGTCGACATCCGCGCCGACGATGGCGCGCCCGAAAGCTATCGCGCAATCCAGCCCAGCAAGAAGGTACCGGCGATCGTGCACGATGGTGTGGTGGTGATCGAGCGCGCCGCTATTTGCGCGTATTTGGCCGATGCGTTTCCGCAGAACGGCCTGGCGCCGGGCATCGGCGATCCGATGCGCGGCCCCTATCTGAGCGCGCTGGTGTATTGCGATTCGGTGCTGGATCCATGCCTGTCGGCACGCGCGCACGCTTGGGAGTACGCGTCCCGCGCTTTCCCGTTCGGCGCCTACGAAGACATGCTGGTCTATCTGGAGCGGCGCCTGAGCGCGCAACCCTATGCCGCCGGCGAACGCTTCAGCGCCGCCGACACACAGTGGGCCTGCGCCCTGCATTGGGGAATACGACTACGGGGGCTGATACCCGAACGGCCGGTGTTCGCCGATTATTTGACGCGAATCACGGCGCGACCGGCGTTCCAGCGCGCGATGGCGCTGGACCATGCCTGAGTGCGCAGCTTAGGCGGTGCGACCGCGCGCGCCGCCGCTGCCGAGGTCGGACAGCCGATCCCACAACCAGGTGCCGCCCGCGCACAGCGCCAGCACCGGCAGCCAATTACCCAGCCCGGAGGGCATGCGCGACAAGGGCGCGGCGATCGCGGCCCACCATGCATCGCCGTGGTTGGCGATCGCGTACAGGACGAGGCCGCCCAGGGCCAGGATCAATGCGTTGAGCAGCCATTGCTCGACCCGGTCGCCCAGGCTGGCGTCGGCTTCGACCCGGCGCAGGACCTGGGCCGCGAAATCCGCCGGCAGCGGCTCCATCGCCGGCGCACGCAACGCCCGCACCAGCAAGCGGTACTGGCCGACGCGCGCATCGCTCGCATCCATCGGCAGGCCGGCGCGCTCCTCGCGCAGCGCGCGCTCCTGCGCCTGCCATTCCTGCGCTTCGCGCTGCTGGCGGTCGTCGGGCGGCGGCGGCGGAGTGTGGGACATGTTCATGCGGTGACTCCCATGCTGGACTGCAGGCGCTCGCGCAGCAAGGCCCGGGTCCGGAACAGATGGCTCTTGATCGTACCCTCGGCCAACCCGGTGATGCGCGCGATCTCGACGATCGGCACTTCGTCCAGGTGATACAGGGTCAACAGGGTCCGCTGCAGCGGCGGCAGCGCTTCGATCTGGGCATGCAGCGCCGCGGCGACCTCGGCGTCGGCGCAGGCGGCTTCCAGATCGAAACCGTCGCTGACCTGGTCCAGCGGCGACAGTGCGTCCTCGTCGTCAGCGACCTCGGCGATCGGAATCCGCTTGCGCTCCAGGTGACGCTTGGCCACCGAGTAGGCGACTTGGCCGATCCAGGACTTCAGCGCGCTCTCGTACCGGTACTGGTGCAGGCACTGATGCACGCGCAGGAACGCCTCCTGGCAAAGCTCGCGGGTATCGTCGGGCTGGCGCACCATGCGCTGGATGATGTGCCAGCACAGGCCCTGGTATTCGCGCACCAGACGCTCGAACGCGCCCGGCGCGCGCGCCAGCACAGCGGCCACAAGCGCGCGATCGTCGTTGGAAGGGGACGGCGAGTCGGTCATCTAGGCAGATGGATACGGCCAGGGGGCCGATGGTTGCAACGGCTGTCCCGGATCGTCGCCCAGCCGCCGGGCGGCTGCGCCGGGCCGGGTGGACCGGCGGCCGGCGGGCGTCCATGCTGGCGCCTGCAACCGTTCAGACGGCGGCCGTATCCATTGCCCCGAGACCCAATCCCGAGACCGTGCCATGGATCTAGAGTTCCTCATCCCCGTCACCCTGTTCCTCTGCATCACCTACGCGATCAAGTTCGTGGTCGAGGCCCGTTTCCGCAACAAGCTGATCCAGCAAGGCGGGGGCTCGGAAGAACTGATCCGCTCGCTGGTGCAGGGCGAGGATCAGCGCCGCCGCCACGCCTCGTTGCGCTGGGGCCTGCTGGCGCTGGCGCTGGCCGTCGCCTTCGCGCTGATCGAAGCCTTCGGTTGGCGCGATGTGACCCCCGGCGTGATCGCCGTGCTGCTGGCCGCGACCGGCCTGGGCAACTTGGGTTACTACGCGCTTTCGCGCCGCCTTTCGTGAATGCGGGCAGGCGGACTCGGATGGCCGGGTCCGCCGCCACCGGCACGGGCGCGCCGAGGGCGACGCCCGTAGCCGCGTAGTCAGGGCCCCATCCGGTCCAGCATCGTGCGCAGCACCGGCACCGTGGTCACGTCGTCCACCCCCTTCATCGACATCACCGCCTCGCGCAGATCGGCCAGCGCGCCCGGCGTAGGCGCCTGCACCAGCACCATCAGGTCGATATCGCCGGCGACGCTGTGGCAGAACCGCACCTGCGGCAGCTGCGCCAGCAAGGGCATAACGTCGTCGCAACTGAAGCCGTCGGCGTAACGGATCAGCAACCAGGCCTGCAGCGGATCGCCGCCGCTGCCCAGGCGCACGGTGTACTGCGCGATCACCCCGCCCGACTCCAGCCGCTGCAGGCGTTCCTGCACCGTGCTGCGCGATAGTCCGACCGCCTTGGCCAGGGCGACGGTGGACAGGCGCGCGTTGTCCTGCAGCAGCGCGATCAATTGGCGATCGATGTCGTCCAGCGCTTTCATGGTCGGATCCGGCGATAAGTCGGTACGACCGGCATTCTGCCGGGTTGAGACCGGCGCAGGCGAGTGCGCACAGTGATGGCCCGTTCCGACGCGCGCCGCGCCACCCGCAGCATGAGCCACTCCGACCCCGACCCCGAGCGCTTCGCTACGCTGCCGCCACCGCCGTACTACGCGGTGAACTTCTCGTCTCAACGCAACGGCGAGGACGAAGCCGGCTACGCGTCCACCGCCGATCGCATGGACGAGCTGGTGCGCGGCCAGCCCGGCTTCCTGGGCTACGAATCCACGCGCGACGGCAGCGGTTTCGGCATCACCGTCGCCTACTTCGACAGCGAAGCCGCGATCGCCGCCTGGCGCGAGCACGCCGAACACGCGGTCGCGCGCGACCGCGGCCGCCGACTCTGGTACCGCCATTTCGAGCAACGGGTCGCGCGCGTCGAGCGCGCCTACGGCGGACCGCAGCCCTCTTCTTCCCCAGCCTCCGAGGCCGCACCATGAAGCTCGACCCGAATACCGCCCTGATCCCGATCGACGTGCAACGCGGCTTCGACTATCCGCCCTGGGGACCGCGCAACAACCCGGCCATGGAAGCCAACGGCCGGCGCCTGCTCGCGGCCTGGCGCGAACACGGTCTGCCGCTGATCCACGTGCGCCACGACTCGGTGATGGCCGGCTCCTCGCTGCACCCAGAGCATCCCGGCAACGCTTTCCGCGACGGTTTCGAACCGCGACCCGGCGAGGCGCTGGTGAGCAAGTCGGTCAACGCGGCCTTCATCGGAACCGACCTGGATCTGCGCTTGCGGCGGCTCGGCGTCGGTAGCGTCGTGCTGTTCGGCATCAGCACCGACATGTGCGTATCGACGACCGCGCGCGTGGCCGCCAATCTGGGTTATCGCACCATCGTCGTCGCCGACGCCTGCGCCTGTTTCGATCTGCGCGACGAACGCGGCGTCGATATTCCCGCCGACGAGATCGCACGCGCGCATCTGGCTACCTTGCGCGCGGAGTTCGCCGACGTCGTCGACACCGCTGCATTGCTCGCCGCCGTGCAGCGACGCGCCGCCTGACGATCGCATGCGTGTCGCAACGACCGTTCGCGAGGCGACGAACGGTATTGCAACTATTTTTTAACGAGCGTAATGTGCGCGACCTCGGCCCCAGTGCGGCCACATACCGAATCCAAACCTTCCGCCATGAACCTCTTCATCGACATCGCCAAATCGCAGCAGTCGCGGCCTCAGCGCCACGACGCGGATGCGTGCGCGCCGATGAATGTCGGCGGTCGCGACGAAGCGCTGCCGCGCACTCCACACTGACCTTGCCTATGCGGGAGGTCGGTGACCCCGACCTCCCGAGGAACGCGAACGCCCTCGGGTTCACAACCCGGGGGCGTTTTGTTTTCGGCGCTCGCAAAGGACCTGCTTTTCCCTGGAAATCAGCGATTTCCAGCCGGCCCCGAAGCATCCGCGCGCTTGCGCGCCGCAGGGGCGATGCCGTCGAGGCGCCGCAAGGCGTCGTGCCTGGGTGCTTCGGCACGGGCGGAGCGGTTGGCGATCGCAATGCATTGGGCGCATGCGCCCGAACGGATTGGCGTCTGGAGACAGACGCCAATGCGAAACATCGAGCGAACGTTCTGCAGCGGCACGGGTTTGGATCCCGTCCGGTGCGCGCGGCCCTGCCGTGGCGTATGCCGAGGAACGCAAGACGATGTTTCGGAAACGACGTTAGCTCAGTTTGGTAGAGCAGCGGACACAGCGTCCGCGGGTCGCCGGTTCGAATCCGGTACGTCGACATTGGATAGCTCAGATGGGTAGAGCATCGGATCCTGATTCCGAGTGTCGCGGGTTCAAATCCCGCTCCAAAACTGCCTCTTAAGCAGTCGGTGATACCGGGGACGCAAGTCCCCACCCGGGAACGCCCCTTGCGGCGTTTCGAACGAAGCCGCGCTTAGGCGCGGCGGAGGACGGAACGCCGCAGCGGCGACGACGCCGGACCCGCGCCCGCGAGGCGACGGACCGCAGCGGTTGGCCGGACGCGACAGAACATCGTCGCGCACCTACCCCGCCGCGGCTTCCGCGCCGAGCGCGCACGGGTTCCGCGCCGACGCCGTCGGGGGCGCTTCCACTCCATTCCGCTTTGCGGTCGCCGCCTGCGCGCGGCCGCGGCACCCATGCAGCGCGCGACGAACGATCCGGTCGCGCGCCGTCCATTACGACCGGATCGAAACCCGCAGAACACTAAGGAGAAAGCGTCATGTTCTGGAACAAGCGGGTCGTGGTCGGCGACGCCGAGCGCGCCCTGATCTACCGCAACCGCCGTTTCGAGCGCGTGCTCGGACCGGGCGTCTACCGCATCGGCGACTGGCTGGGCCGCACCGATGTCGTGCTGCACGACATCGCCAAGCCGGAGTACGCCGGCAAGGACACCGACGTGCTGGTGGCCGCGCTGGGCGAGCGTCTGGGCGACAGCTTCGTGCTGGCCGACATCGGCGTCGACCAGGTCGGCCTGGTGATGAAGAACGGCAAGCTCGAGGACCTGCTCGCGCCGGGCTCGCGCAAGCTGTACTGGAAGGGCCTGGTCCAGATCGAGATCGTCGCCATGACCTTGTCGGCGGGGCTGGAGCTGCGCAGCGAGATCGCGCAGCGCCTGCGCCAGATCGGCTTGCTCGATCGCATCGCCATGGCCGTCACCGTGCCCAACGAGTCCGCCGGCCTGCTCTACGTCGACGGCAAGTTGGTGCGCACCCTGGACGCCGGCAGCTACGCCTTCTGGAACTTCCAGAAGAACGTCGCCGTCGAGCTCGTCGAGCTGCGCGTGCAGTCGGTGGAGGTGTCGGGCCAGGAGTTGCTCACGCGCGACAAGGTATCGCTGCGCGTGAACCTGGCGGCCAGCATGCGCGTGACCGATCCGGTCGCCGCGCGCAGCAAGGTCGCCAAGTACAACGACTACCTGTACCGCGAGCTGCAGTACGGCCTGCGCAAGGCGGTGTCGGCCAAGACCCTGGACGAACTGTTGGGCGACAAGGCGTCGCTGGACGCCGACATCTTCGGCTACGTGCGCGACCAGGTCGGCGAACTCGGCATGGAAGTGCTGGGCGTGGGCGTCAAGGACGTGATCCTGCCGGGCGAGATGAAGGACATCCTCAACGGCGTCGTGCAGGCGGAGAAGTCGGCCCAGGCCAACGTCATCCGTCGTCGCGAGGAGGCCAACGCCACGCGCAGCCTGCTCAACACCGCGAAGCTGATCGAGGACAGCCCGGTACTCATGCGCCTCAAGGAGCTCGAGGCGCTGGAGAAGGTCACCGAGAAGATCGACAAGCTCACCGTCTTCGGCGGTCTGGACGGCGTGCTCAAGCAGCTGGTCAGCCTCAAGACGAGCGGCTGAAGGCGTGATCCGTGGAACCCCGGATGACGACTCGGCCGCGAACGGAAACCGAGAGCGCCGCCCCCAAGGAGCGGCCATCGCATCCCATTCCTACGGAATCATTCCATGCGCAAGGACATGTACAAGGTGATCGTGGAACGGCCGCGGCGCGGCGGCGGCTGGAAAGCCGAACGTCAGCCCGGGACCGACCCCGAGGACCAACCGCAACACGAAAGCCTCAAGTTCCGCCATCACTCGCGTAAGTGGCTCAACGAGAACCTCAACCCGCTGCGACGTTATCTCGGCCGTCAGGTCGGTCGTCGCTGGGACGAGGTCTACTCGGAGCTGTGCGCGAACATCGACCGCCGCAACACCGTGCAGCAACACATCCACGAGCATCTCGGGGATTTCGTCGCGCTGCGTGTGCAAACGATCGACGGCGCGCTGCACTACGAGCGCGGCTACGGCGGCCCGCGACGGCTGGACGAACGCTGGGCGCCGAAGCTCTACGTGGACCCGGTCGGCGGCCTGCTGCTGATCAACCACGCGAGGCTCCAAGCCGAGCGCGAGGCGCGGCGAAACTACCAGCAGTCGCGCAAGCCGCAAGCCCCGGCCGACGTACGGCCGGTGGACGAGCTGCATCAGCTGCGTCGCATCGACGGCATCTGGTACGAGATCGAACTCGCATCGCTGCCCGTCGTCGCGGCGGTATCGAGTGCCAAGCCGACGTCCAAGCCGGTCGCGCCTTACGACGTGATCGCGCGGCGTCCGGCCAAGTGGACCGGCAAGTGCTGCGGCCGCCACGGCTGCGACGCCTGCCGGCCCTACGGTCGCCCCGGCTTGTACGCCCGCAGCAAGCGCCAGCTGAGCCGGCACGAGCTGCAGCGTCACGGCCTGAGCAATCACGAGGCCGAACGCCTGCATTGAGTAAATACTAAAGAAACAAGCCGGCGGCGCCGCGCAGATCGCGGCGCCGCCGTTCAGGAGAACACCATGAGTCATCAATACGAACTGCTGCATGCGCAAGGCGCCACCCCGATCAAGGGCTGGGTGCGCGGCGTGCCGCTGGAATCGCAGGCGCATGAGCAGTTGCGCAACATCGCCTCCCTGCCCTTCGTCGGGCCGTGGGTGGCGGTGATGCCCGACGTGCACCTGGGCAAGGGCGCGACCGTGGGATCGGTCGTGCCCACGCGCGGTGCGATAATCCCGGCCGCGGTCGGCGTAGACATCGGCTGCGGCATGGCCGCGGTGCGAACCACGCTGCGGGCCAAGGATCTGCCCGACAGCCTGGGTCTGCTGCGTTCGTCGATCGAGCGCAGCGTGCCGGTCGGCAACGGCCCCGGCGGCGATCACCGCAAGCGCCCGGACAGCATCGACACCCGGATCGCGCAGTCGGGGCTGATGCCGCGCCTGGAGGCGGTGCGCGCCAGGCACCCGAAGGTCCGCAACGACAAGGTGGACAAGCAATTGGGCACGCTCGGCGGCGGCAACCACTTCATCGAGATCTGCCTCGACGAGGCCGATGCGGTGTGGGTGATGCTGCACTCGGGTTCGCGCGGCACCGGCAACCTGATCGGCACCTACTTCATCGAGCAGGCGCGGCGCCAGTTGGAACGGCGCGTGCTGGGCTTCCACCTGCCGGACAAGGACCTTGCGTTCTTCCTGGAAGGCGAGCCGCTGTTCGAGGAGTACGTCGAGGCCGTGTCCTGGGCCCAGGACTACGCACGCGAGAACCGCGAGGCGATGATGGCGCGGGTCCTGCACGAGATGCGTCATCGCCTGCCTAAGTTCCAGTTGGAGAAGATGGCGGTCAACTGCCACCACAACTACGTGCAGCGCGAGCAGCACCGCAGCGAGTCGCTGCTGGTCACCCGCAAGGGCGCGGTCAGCGCGCGTGCCGGCGAGCTGGGGATCATTCCCGGCAGCATGGGCACCTGCAGTTACATCGTGCGCGGCAAGGGCAACGCGGACAGCTTCCACAGCTGCAGCCACGGCGCCGGACGCGTGATGAGCCGGACCCAGGCGCGCGCCAGCATCACCCTGAAGCAGCATCGCGAGGCGACCGCGCACGTCGAATGCCGCAAGGACGCGGCGGTGATCGACGAGTCGCCGGCCGCCTACAAGTCGATCGACGCGGTCATGGCCGCGCAGACCGACCTGGTCGAAGTGCTGCACACCCTGCGTCAGGTGGTCTGCATCAAGGGATGAGGCCGGCCGCCGATGATTGGACGCCGCTCCGCGAGGGGCGGCGTTTTCTTTGACCACCGGTTTCCTAGTTTCGGTCGTCGGTTTTCGGCTGGAAAAAGGCCGGCCCGCATGACCCGGGAAGCGTCGCGAGACCGCCGTCCGTCGCAATTTCGCGATCGCAACAAAACGTAACAGCGGGATTGCGACACGGTGCGCGATTCGCCCCCTCGTCAAGGCCGCGCGGGTAACGGATAGTTAACCGACCGGGCGTATCGTCGCCTGGCAGGGGCCCGCTCAAGGAGAGGTGGAGCCATGAACGATCTGGCATTGGATGCCGCGTCGTCCCACGCGACCTTGTCGCACGAGGACCGCGAACTGGCCGTCACCTACGGCATCGAAGCACGTCAGCACCACGCCGGACGCGCGTGGACCGACATACAACACGAACTGGCCGCGGGTTGGGCGCGCATGCGCGGCTACAGGCGCGCGGAATGGCCCGACGTGGTCGACCACGTCGAAGCCGCCTGGAACGGCTCGATCCGCCTCTAGCCGAGCGGGTGCGGCACGCTCAGGCTTCGGCCGGCTGCGGCCGTCGCGTCCATTGCCATTTCAGGTTGACACCCAGCGTGCCCAGCACGATCAGGGCCACGCCCAGCATTTGCACATGGCCCAGGGTGCTGCCGTACAACAGATAGTCGAGCAGCAGCGCGATAACCGGGTAGACGAAGGCGAGCACCGCGATCGTCACCACCGGCAGGCGCGGATAGGCCGAGTAGAACAGCACGTAGCACACGCCGCTGTGGATCAGGCCCAGGCCGGCCAGCCAGTACCAGTGCGGCCCGGCGTGGGCGACCGCGGCGTAGTCGGCGAACGGCGCCAGCATCGCCACGCCGACCATGCACTGGATCAGCACCACCGCGAACGGCCGCTCGCGGCTGATCCGGCGCGACAGCATCAGCGAGGCTCCGCACAGCAGCGCGGCGACGAAGGTCAGACCGATGCCGATCAGGTAGCCGACATCGGCGCTGCGCCACAGCTTGATCGGGTCGGCCGAGCAGGCCACGCCCACGAACGCGATCACGGTCCAGGCCCAATCGGCGGGACGGGTGCGTTCGCCGAAGAACAGCGCCGCCATCGCCAGCATCGCGAACGGAAAGAAGTGGTAGACCATCGTCGCCACGCCGATCGAGGAACGCGCCATGCCGGCGAACAGCGCGACCCAGTTCAGCACCAGCAGCACGCCGCTGACGATCGCGCCGCGGATCAGCGCCGGTTCGCTCATCAGGCCGCGCAGATGGCCGCGCGCCAGGCCCCAGGCGACCAGGAACAGGCTGCCGAACACGCAGCGGAAGAACACCGTGGTGATCGCGTCCTGGCCGCCCTCATGGGCGAACACGCCGACCGACCCGATCAGGATCTCGGCGACGAACAACTGGATCAGCGCGGTGCGAGACTCTGACGCGGAGGCGGTCGGGTTCATGGGCTCAGGCTAGGCCCCGGCTGGCGACCGGTACAGATTCAGTTAGACTCGATTTTTACCAGTACAGATCTGACGGCCCCACGCCATGGCCAGCGACCTGCTCTACGAACGACTCGCCGAACGCCTGCGCCACCAGATCCAGCGCGGCACCCTCCGCGCCGGCGAGCGCCTGCCGTCCTTGCGCCGGCTCGGCCGCGACCAGCGCATCAGCCTGGCTACCGCGGTCGAGGCCTATCTACAACTGGAACGCGAAGGCCTGATCGAGGCACGCCCGCGTTCGGGCTACTACGTGCGCGCGCCGGCCGCGCCCACGCCGCGTGCCAGCGCTCGCCACCGCGCACGCGCGCCGCAGCCAATCCGCAACCCGGCCCTGCTCGGCGTGCTCGACGTACTCGGTCGTTGCGACCTGATCTCGCTGCACGCGGCCACGCCCGCGCCCTCGCTGCTGCCGACCGCCGCGCTCGCCGCCGCGGCCTCACGGGTGATGCGGCGCAACGCCCAGGCCGCGCTCAGCTACGCCATCCCGCAGGGCCTGGCCGCGCTGCGCGAACGCATAGCGCAGCGTTACGTGCAATGCGGCGTCGATGTCGATCCCGACGAGATCGTGATCACCGCCGGCGCGATGGAGGCGATCAGCCTGGCGCTGCGCACGGTGGCGCGTGCCGGCGACGTGGTCCTGGTCGAAACCCCGACCTACTACGGCCTGCTGCAGGCGGTGTCCGAGCAGGGTCTGCGCGTGATCGAAGTGCCGAACCGCCCCGGCCTGGGCATAGACCCGGAGCGCTTGTCGGAATTGCTGGAGCGGCACGCGGTGCGCGCGGCGGTGCTGGTGCCAAACTTCAACAATCCGGTCGGCAGTTTGACCAGCGACGAGGCCAAGCGCGCTATCGTCGCCGCCTGCGCCGCGCACGGCACGGTGGTGATCGAGGACGATCTCTACGGCGAGTTGTCGTACTCCGGCGAGCGCCCGAGTCCACTACGCCGCTACGACGAACACGGCGGCGTAATCACCTGCGGCTCCTATTCGAAGATGCTGACGCCCGGATTGCGAGTGGGCTGGATGCTGGGTGGGCGCTGGGCGCCGGCGCTGCTGCGCGCCAAGTGCTTTTCCACCGTCGCCACCTCGACCTTGTCGCAGCTCACCATCGTCGAATACCTGGCGCGTCACGACTTCGAGCGCGGACTGCGCCGCCTGCGCCGCGAGCTGGCGGTCAACGCCCAGCGCTACCGCGAAGCGATCGCGCTGCATTGGCCGCAGGGCACCTGCGTGAGCGCGCCGGCCGGCGGAATGGCGCTGTGGATCGAACTACCGCCGCAGATCGAGGGCCAGGCTGTGTTCGAGGCCGCGCTGGCGCGCGGCATCGGCATCCTGCCCGGCCATCTGTTCTCCAATCGCGGCGACTACGGCCATCACCTGCGCCTGAGCAGCGGCCAGCCCTGGGGCGAGCCGGTCGAGACCGCGCTGCGTACAGTCGGCGCTTTGGCCGCCGATCTGGCCGGTTGAGCGAGCCGCGAGCGCTGTCCGGCCGCCCCCCCGGCCGGCGTTGGAGCATGAAGGAACCACCCGCACAAGGAGTGCAGCATGAACATCGGCAACAACAATCTGGTCCTGAGCAAGTATCCGGCGGCGATAGAAAAGCATCCCGACGCCAGGCGCGCATTGTGTTTCGGCGACTCCTGGTTTCAATACGTGCCGCACCCGACCGACCTCAACAAGCAGATCGCGCGCCTGTTCAAGAAGACGCTGTTCCTGCGCGAAGGCGTGGCCGGTCGCGACAGCGCGATGTGGAAGGCGGCGCTGCCGCGGATCCAGCGCGAGATCGGTACCTTCGGCTTCGACGCGATCCTGCTGTCCAACGGCGGCAACGACATCGTCGGCGAGGAGCTGCGCGAGTTCGTCAAGACCGCCGCGCAACCGCAGTCCACAGGCGCCGGGCCCTGGGGCGAGATTCCGCCGGAGGTGTTCGACCACATCCGTCTGGAGACCTTCGAGCACGCGCTGCGTTATGCGATCAAGGACATGAAGGAAGTGGTGCAGATCCGCGACCTGCTGTCGCGCGACACCATCATCTACGTCCACACCTACGACTACATCTTCCCCAGCGGCAAGGCGTTCAAGCTCGGCCCGTTCACGATGGGGCCGTGGGTCAAGCCGTTCCTGGACAACGTCGGCCTGACCGATCCCAAACGCCAGCGCGTGCTCACGACCTGGCTGGTCGATCAGTTCGCGCGCGCTCTGCGTGCGTTCGTGTCGCAGAACGCCAACATGCGCCTGGTCGATTCGCGCGGCACGCTCAAGACCGTCTCGCAATGGGAAAACGAGATCCATCCGGTGGCCAGCGGCTTCGCGGCGATCGCCAAGAAATGCTGGAAACCGGCGCTGACCGGCGTACTGGAATAGAGCCGACCCTGGGCTAGACTGCGGGCGCGCCGAAAGGCGCGTCCCGCCGTTTTCGCCCGAGGTCGCGATGAAAGCCCTATTGCTCTGGCCGCTGCTGCTGTTGTCAGCACTTCCCGCAGCCGCAGCCGAACCTGTCGCGGCCGCGTCGGTCACGATCAGATCGCCACAGGACCTGCCCAGCGACGACCGGATCAAGGTGTTCCTGGCCGGCAGCATCGACATGGGCGGCTCGGAGAACTGGCAGGCGCGGGCCGAACAGGCCCTGGCCGACGAGGGGGTGGTATTGCTCAATCCGCGCCGTGACGATTGGAATCCGGCCTGGAAACCCTCGGCCGCCGAGCCTGAGTTCCGCAAACAGGTCGAATGGGAGCTGTCCGCGCTCAACCGCGCCGACGTGATCCTGATGTACTTCGCGCCGTCCTCGCAGAGCCCGATCACCCTGCTCGAACTGGGCCTGCACGCGCCCTCCGGCAAGGTCCTGCTAGCCTGTCCGGAAGGCTATTGGCGCAAGGGTAATGTCGACATCACTGCCGACCGCTACGGCGTGCCGCGTTACGAATCCCTGGATGCCCTGATCGCCGGCGTGCGCCAGCGCCTGGCGGAGCTGCGGCGCCAGCGCTGAGCGCGGGGCGGCACACCGTCGCAGTCTGTGCGATGGGGGCGCGTCATAATGATCGGCCCACGCGAGGCAGTTCATGGCCGCACCGCGCAATATCGTCGTCTGCCTGGACGGCACCAACAATTCCCCCGCCGACGCCCGCACCCATGTGCAGCGGCTGTATCGGCTGATCGAGAAATCGCCCGCGCAGCTGACCTACTATCAGCCCGGCGTGGGTACGCTGGAACCGATCGGCGTGCTCGGGCCGCTGCGCCGGCGCGCGTTGATGGGCCTGGATTCGGGTAGCGGCTGGATGCTGCAGCGCCACGTCAGCGCGGCCTATGAATTCCTGTCCGACGTCTATCGCGAAGGCGACCGCCTCTACCTGTTCGGCTTCAGCCGCGGCGCCTATTCGGTGCGGGTGCTGGCCGGCATGCTCGCGACCGTGGGACTGCTGCATCCGGGCATGCGCGAGATGGTCGCATTCGCGTGGCAGGCCTACGACAGCCTGCCCGCATTCCCGTCGCAGGCCGATGCGGCCTCGCCGCGGCGCCAGCAGGCCCTGCGCGACTACTTCCGGCGCATCCGCAGTTTCCGCAAGAGCTACTCACGACGCGTGCCGGTGCACTTCCTCGGGTTGTGGGACACGGTCAGCTCGGTCGGCCTGCCGTGGCTGCCGCGGGTCTACAGCCACACCGCGTCCAACCCCATCGTCGCCACGGTGCGCCACGCGGTCGCGCTGGACGAGCACCGTGGCAATTTCGTCCAGAACCTGTGGACGCCGAAGCCGTCGCCGCGCCAGGACGTGCGCGAAGTCTGGTTCGCGGGCGGTCACGGCGATGTCGGCGGCGGCTACCCCACCGGCGGTCGCGACATCGAGCTGGCGCGGATTCCGCTGGCCTGGATGTTGCGCGAGGCCGAGGCCGCGGGGCTGCTGACCGATGCGCAGGCACGCGCCGAGGCCGGCCTGCCCGATCTCAGCGACGACGAAGCGATGCAGCGGTTCGCGTTGGCGCCGCGCCACGACGAGATCCATCATTGGCTGTGGCAGCTGTCCGAACGCTTGCCGATACCGCGCTGGTCGCAGAGCGCCGACGGGCGCTGGGAGCGGCACTGGCGCCCGCATCGCGCGCGTGCGCGCATGCTGCGCCCGGGCGCGCTGGTGCACGAGAGCGTGTACCAGCGCCTGCGCCTGTATTCGGCCTATCGCCCGAGCAACCTGCGCGACGACGTGGTGCTGGTGCGCTGAACGCCGCGATTCAACGCGACGGCGCGCCCTGGCCGAACAGGATCCGGCGCTCCTCGTCGCTGACCTGGGTGTTCGGCGCGTAGGACTGGGGCGTCTCGGCATAGGTACGCTGCACCGCCGGACGCTCGCGCATCGCCTCGAACCAGCGCCGCAGTTCGGCAAAGTCCTGCAGCGACTGCCCGTGCGAGGCATGCGGCACGATCCAGGGGTAGCAGGCCATGTCGACGATCGAATACTCGCCGGCGATGAACGCGCGCCCGGCCAGTTGCCGGTCGAGCACGCCGTACAGACGATGGGTCTCGCGGGTGTAGCGGTCGATCGCGTACGGCACCTTCTCCGGCGCGTAGATATTGAAATGGCCGATCTGCCCCGCCATCGGCCCCAAGCCGCCGACCTGCCAGTACAGCCACTGCAGGGTCTCGGCACGGCCGCGCGGATCGGCGGGCAGGAAGCGCCCGGTCTTTTCGGCCAGGTACTGCAGCATCGCGCCGGATTCGAACAGCGACAGCGGTGCACCGCCGCCGGGCGGATCGTGATCGATCAGGGCCGGAATCTTGTTGTTGGGCGAGATCTTCAGGAATTCGACTTCGAACTGCTCACCCTTGCCGATGTTGATCGGCACGATCCGGTGCGCCAGCCCGGACTCCTCCATGAACAGCTTGAGCTTGAGGCCGTTGGGAGTGGGCCAGAAATACAGGTCGATCATGTGCGGGCTCCGGCGTGGAGAAATGGGGGGCACGGCCTTCGGCATGCGGGCTTCAGCATCGCGGACTTTGATACTGCGAACTTCGATGGCGAAATCCCAGCGCGCGGCCGATCTCATCCGATCGATCTCGTCCGATGCATCTTCCTGCAAATCGCCGATGCCGGGTACCGGCTCTTGAGCATAAGGGTCGCCCCCACTCAACGGTACGCACCGATGGGACGCTGCGTCGCATTCCTGCGCTTCCTTTGCTGCGGGGGCGCCCCCATTCGGAGCCGATGAGTCGCGAACGCAGCCGCGCTGCGGGGCCTCGCGACATCCGCACGCCCATCAGCTCACGCTTTCAGTTCCTGCCCATGCGCCGCACCGCCCTGTTGCTGTTCCTCCTGCTGAGCGCCGCCGGCGCCCACGCTGCCGATCGCGAAACCTGCGTCACCGGCCACACCAAGCTTCCGCCCACGGTCAATTTCCGCGTCGACAACGACCTGTTCGGCGGTCAGGACCAGGGTTACAGCAACGGCGTGCAGTTGACCCTGGTCTCGCCCAATCTGGTCGACTACACCGACGACCCCTGCCTGCCGCGCTTGGCGCGCTGGATCAATCGTCACGTCAGCGCGCTCACGCCGGAAGGCTTCGAGCAGCAGAACATGGTGGTGAGCTTCGCCCAGGGCATCTTCACCCCGACCGACTACAGCCGACGCGACCTGATCGAGGACGACCGTCCCTACGCCGGCGCTCTGCTCGCCAGCCTGGGCTACAACGCGCGCAACGGCGACGAACTGCGCACCACCCAGCTGCAGTTCGGCATCGTCGGGCCGTCGGCCTACGGCAAGCAGGTGCAGAACGAAGTCCACAAGCTGCTCGGCGACGAGACCTTCCAGGGTTGGGACCACCAGCTCCATGACGAGCCGGTGGTACGCGTGGTCCACGAGCGCATGCGTCGCTACTCGGCCGGCGACGAAGAGAACGGCCCCTGGGGCTGGGACGCGATCAGCCACTACGGCGGCAGCGTCGGCAACCTGGCGACCTACGCCAACATCGGCGCCGAATGGCGCTTCGGCCGCCACCTGCCCGACGATTTCGGCAGCACGCCGCTGCGCCCGGCCGGCGAGAACACCGCGCCCACGCGTAAGACCCGTGGCGCCAACCAGTTCGGTGCGCACCTGTTCCTGACCGTGGACGCGCGCTGGGTGCTGTACGACATCACCCTGGACGGCAACAGCTTCCGCGACAGCCATAGTGTCGACAAACGACCCTTCGTCGCCGACGCCGGCTATGGCATGGCCTTCATGTACGGACGCTGGAAGTTCGCCCTGGCGCGTTACCACCGTACCCGCGAATTCGAGGGCCAGAAGCAGACCCCTGTGTTCGGCAGCTTCACCATCAGCCGCTCGCTCTGAGACCGCGAACGCCCCGGCATGGCCGGAGCGTTCGCCTTGTCGCGCTCAGAAAGTGACGCTCCAACTGTCGATATAGCCGACATCGCCGTTGGCGTTGTCGTTGACACGCAGCGTCCAGGTGCCGTTCAAGGCTTCGCTCGACAGGTTCAGCGTAACCGTCTTCTTGACGTCGTCGGCGCTGCCGCCGGTACGGTTGTGGATGCTGTAGAGCGTCCCGTCCGGCGCCACCAGGTCCACCTTCAGATCCTGCTGATAGGTGTGCTCGATAGCGACCGTCACCGAAGCGTTACTGGGCGCATTGCCGCTGCGGCCGGAGACCGTGATCGGGCTGTTGACCGTGGTGTTGTCGCTGATGGTGTAGTCGGTGGTGTTGCTGTAGGTCTGCGCGCCGCCGGCGGTCGCCGTGACACTGGCGGTCTTGGTATGGGTCGCACCGCCGTTGTCGGTCACGGTCAGGCTCACCGTGTAGGTACCGGCAGCCGCGTAAGTCTTGCTCGGGTTGGTTGCGGTGGAGGTGGTGCCGTCGCCGAAGCTCCAGGCGCGCGAGACTATCGTGCCGTCGCTGTCCGTGGAGCTGTCGGTGAAGTTCACGCCCAGGCCGCTGACCGCCGCGCTGAAGTTCGCGACCGGCGCCGCGTTGCCGCCGCTGCCGCTGTAGCTCAGGATCAGCTTGGGAGCCGAGGCGCCTTCGCGCGAGCTCCAGTCGACGCCGTCGATGACGCCGGAGGCGTTGACCAGGGCGACGCCATGGTTGGCGACCGCACCCGAAGCCCAGTCTTCGACCAATTGCACGCCGGCCGCGTTGAGCGCAATGGTGCGCACGCCGGTGGCGCTAGGCGTGACCGTACCCAGCTTGGCGCCCAGGGTCGCGCCTGCATACGTGGCATCGGCTTCGGTCCATGCGGCGGTGACCTGGTACAGATCGTAGGCGCCGGAGGACAGGTTGCTGACGTTGAGCGAGACCGTGGCCGAGGTGATGTCCAGGCCAGCCGCGGCACCCAGGTTCCAGCCCATCAGCCCGCGCAACTGCAGGCCGGCATCGTCGCCGTCGGCGTACAGGATGGCGCCGTTGTCGCGGGCGCCGTTCGACTTCACGGTCACGTCGCGCACCGTGTCCAGGGTCATGTTGTTGGCCGGCGGTGCGCCCTTGTTGCAGGTGCCGCTGAAACTGTCGGTGTAGCTGCTGCCGGCCTTGGGCACGAACTCGCCGGTGTAGCCGGTCGCGCTCAGGGTCAGCTTGAGCACGCCGTGGGTGCTGGCATTGCTGGCTTCGAGCATCGGATGGCTGCCATTGAGGCCGTAGAAGGCACGGCCGCCGGTACCGACGAGGACCTGACGGATACCGTCGCTGGCCGCGGCCTGGTTCGGATTCATCTTGCCGTAGCGCTGGTAATTGTGGTCGTGACCGACCAGCACCAGGTCGGCCTTCGCCGCGTACAGCGCATCCCAGAACGGCTTCACCTGGTTATAGCCGGTGTAGTTGCCGCGGCTCACCAGCGGGTGATGGAAGTAGGCCGCGGTGCAGGGCTTGGTGTTCGCTGCCAAGTCGTTCTGCAGCCAGGTCACCTGAGCGCTGGCGACGGTGCCGCCGGACATGGTGTTGAGGGCGATGAAATGCCATTCGCCCACGTCCCAGCTGTAGTAACCCTTGCTGCGGTCGCCGGCCGGACCGGTCTGCGCGCCGACGCCGTTGAAATAGTCGAAGTAACCGCTGGCGCCGGTCGTGTTGTACTCGTGGTTGCCCGGAGTCGGACTGGTCAGCTCCTTGAAGCGGCCCCAGGTCGGCGCGTAGCGGCTGTTGTATTCGCTGAGCGTGCCGCTGCTGTAAGCGTTGTCGCCGGCCGTGAACACCGCGACCGGGTTGATCGCCACGATCAGGTCGGAGGTCCCCGCGCAGGCGTTACCGCTGCTATCGCAGATGTCGCCGGCTCCGGCCACCACCACCGGAGTCGCGTCCAGCGCGCTCAGGCCGTAGTCGTAGCTTTCCACCTCGTAGCCGCTGTCGGGGTTGCCGAAGTAGGGTTGGATGTCGACGCAGTCGCCGCGCAGCGCGCGTGCGTGGAAGGCGCGGCCGTTCCAGTGATTGCCTTCGAAGCTGTAGACGTCGCCGCCGGAGCTGCGGATGACCAGGGAGTCGTAAGGCTTGAGTTCCAGCGATTTGAAACCCAGGCGTATCCACTTGGCGCCCGGCCGGCATATGCGGTTGCTCGGCGCGGCCAGCATCGAGGCGGCACGCGCGGGCGCGATGCGCTCGGTGACCGCACCGTCTTCCGCCAATTGCAGGGTGCGCTGCGCGGCGCCGGCGCTGGGTGCGATCGCGAACGCCGCGGCCAGCGCGAGCGTCGCGGTCGCGCCGCGGCCCAGCCGTTGTTTGTGCGTGTTGTTCACTGGAATCTTCCTGGTTGGTTGCAAGGGGGATGCGCGCGGGTCGCACCGGATCGCTGCCATCAGGGCGGGGCGCGCGGCGGGCACAGGCCCGGCCACGTACGCGGTTCCGATCGCCGCCGGACGCTGCGCGCCGGCGTGACGAATTGCAGTTCACCGACGGCGCGGCCCTCACGGACCGCCGGTGCAATCGCCCGCAAGCGTCCCCAGCGCCTGCGATGCGTGTTCGCGTCCCCCAACGGACTGCGCCGTCTTCGGGGGCCCGGCGACAATGCAGCGGATCATCGGCGTCTTGCGGCCGCGCGACTGCGGCCGGCGTCACAACGCGATGCGCCGCTGCGGCGCCAGTGTGCGATGCGTCCGCGGTTGGCCGCTTTCGCGCCGGCGATGGTACCGCCGGTTTGTTGCAATCTGCTTCCAACTTGGCCGTTTAGGCTTGAATTCCGTCGAAATACATCTTTTATATGCGGTGTCGTCGAGCTGTATCAGCAACAAGTGTGCGAGGCGCCTTGAATGCCGAGATCGGACCGTTGCTGGCGATCGCCGGCGCGGCACGCAGTGCGCGACCGTCCGTCGGTTCGCGGTCGGTGCGTGACCGGGGTCGACGGCGGCGATTGACGCCTGCCACGGCCGGAGCGAGCATCGGATGCTTCGCGCGGACGACGCGCACATGCAAGGACAGCCCATGAGCACGCGCATCCGCGGTGTCTTCGACGTCAAGATGATTCCGCAGCCCGCCGACGATGCCGCCGCCGGTCAATACATCGGCCGCATGTGGCTGGACAAGCACTACCACGGTGAACTCGAAGGCGGCAGCCAGGGCCAGATGCTGGCCTTCCGCAGCGTGGTCGCCGGCTCGGCGGGCTATGTCGCGATGGAGCGCGTCGAAGGCACGCTGGGCGGCCGCCGCGGCAGTTTCGTGCTGCAGCACAGCGCCGTCATGGATCGGGGCACGCCCCACCTGGTCCTGCAGGTCGTGCCCGATTCCGGCAGCGACGAGCTGACCGGCCTGAGCGGCACCATGGCGATCGAGATCGCCGACGGCAAGCATTACTACGACTTCGACTACAGCCTGCCGACCGAGCCATGAGCGGGGCTTGCGTCCAGCCAGCGGACCCCGTCCGCACCGCGAAGGCCTGAGTGGGTCTGCAGCATCTGCCGCGCTGGGTCTGGCTGGGCGCCAGCTCGCTGGCCTGCGTCGCCGGCATGGTCAACGTGATCGGCTACCTGGGGTTCGAACACCAGGCGATCACTCACCTCACCGGCACCACCTCCCTGCTCGCCGCGGCACTGGCCGGCGCCGACCTGCGCGCAGCGGCGCATCTGTCGGGCATGATCCTGGCCTTCTTCGCCGGTGCCGCGCTGAGCGGCATGATCGTGCAGGACAGCACCCTGCGTCTGGGACGCCGCTACGGTGTCGCGTTGGCGATCGAATCGGCCTTGCTGTTCGCGGCGGTGCCCTTGTTCCATCGCGAACAGATCCTCGGCGCTCTGCTCGCCGCAGTCGCCTGCGGCCTACAGAACGCGATGGCGAGCACCTACAGCGGCTCGGTGGTCCGCACCACACACCTCAGCGGCATGATCACCGACCTGGGTATCGGCCTGGGGCACGCCCTGCGACGGCGACCGTTGTCGCGGCAACGCTTGTCGCTGAGCGCTCTGATCGTTGCGGGCTTCTTCGCCGGCGGCCTGATCGGCGCGCTCTCGTTCCGTGGCTTCGGCTACGACGCCCTGTACCTGCCCGCCGCACTGACCGGTATCACCGGTGTTTTTTACGCCCTGTACCGCCACTTCCACCCGCCGCCGTCATTGTCCGACTGAGCGGCGCTCGTCAGCGCTCAATCGACCGGATAGGGCCCTTCGGCGAACGTTTCGGCGTGATAGCCCTTGCGGCCGATCGCGCGAGCCAGATCGCTGCGCACGTCCTCGCCCGCACGCAAGCGCTGCAGGGCGTAGGCGAAGTCGTAACGCGGACGCCAACCCAAATCGATGCGCGCACGCTCGTTGACGTAGACGCGCTCGATGCCCGGAAACATGCGCCAGCCGCGGCGCGCGTACTCGGCCCCGTAGCTTGGCGCATAACGCGCGACCACCGCCGGCGCGTCGTCGCGCAGCTGCTGCAGGTCGTCGCGGGTGAACGGCGTGGTCGCGCTGATGATGTAACGGCCGAAGCCGATCGCCGGCGCGCGTTCGATCGCGAGCAGGTGGGCGTCGACCACGTCCTCGATGTCGACGCGCCGGTACAGCAGTTCGTTGGCCTTGATATTGGCGTCCTCGAACGCGTCGCGCGCCGACTTGAGGTCGTCCTCTTCCGGGAAGAAGCGCGAGGTGCGCAGCACCAGCACCGGCAGACCCTGCTTGTGCTGGAACAGTTCGCACACGCTCTCGGCCGCGATCTTGGTCACGCCGTAGATATTGCGCGGCACCGGCACCACGTCCTCGGTCACCCAGGCCGCAGGCGCGCCCGGCGGCGGAGTCAGGGCGCGACCGAAAGCGCTGGTGGTGCTGGTGAACACGAACGCGCCGACGCCGGCGGACACCGCTTCCTCGAGCAGGTTGAGGGTGCCGGAGATATTGGTGTCGACGAAGTCCTGGCGACTGTGGGTAGCCACGTGCGGCTTGTGCAGGGTCGCGGTATGCAGGACCGCGTCGACCCCGCGCATGCAGCGCGCGACCAGCTCGCGGTCGACGACGGAGCCGACCGCATCGGTGTATGCGGAGGCGGCCACGTCCAGTCCGAGCGCTTCGTGACCGTCGTGGCGCAGGCGGCGCATCAGCGCTTCGCCGAGGTGGCCGGCGCTGCCGGTGACCAGGATTTTCATGCGGGGCGTTCCGAAGGCGCGGGACGCGGCGGCGGCCCGTGGCGTCATTCTCGCTCATCGCGACCACGCGCGTCATGTCCCTGCGCGGCGGTTAAGATCGCAACGGACCAGCGAGGGCGAGACCATGATCGTGAGGGTATGGCACGGCCGCACGCGTCGCGATCGCGCGGATGCGTATGCGCGCTTCCTGGTCGAGCGCGCGATCCCGGACTACCGCACCACCGCGGGCAATCTCGGCGCCGGCGTACTGCGCCGTGACGAGGATGGCGTCAGTCACTTCCTGACCGTGAGCCTGTGGCCGTCGCGAGACATCATCGCGGCCTTCGCCGGCGACGATATCGAGCTGGCCAAGTACTACCCGGAGGATAGCGACTTCCTGCTCGAGTTCGAGCCGAACGTGCGCCACTACGACCTGATCGGCGCCGAGTTCGGCGAGGCGATCGCCGGTTTCGCGAGCGCCTAGCTGCCCGAGCCGGCGCGGCCGCCGCGAGGATGCGCGCCCCGGCGCGACGGTGTCATCATGCGCGCGACAGGCCGCGAGCCGGCGCGCGGCCGTAAGGGAGCGCACCGATGCTGCTGCATATCGCCTACCTGATCGCGATCGCCGCCGAGGCCATGACCGCGGCCCTGGTCGCCGGGCGTCGCAACATGGACTGGCTGGGCGTGTGCGTGATCGCCTGCATCACCGCCCTGGGCGGTGGCACGCTGCGCGACGTGCTGCTGGGCCACCACCCGCTGGGATGGGTCGAGCACCCGATCTATCTGGGCGTCACCATCGGCGCGGCCCTGCTGACCGCGGTGGTCGCACCGATCATGCGCAGGCTGCGCACCGCCTTCCTGCTGCTGGACGCGCTGGGGCTGGTGGTGTTCACCATCATCGGCTGCAATGTCGCCACGGCGATGCAACTGCCGATGTTCATCGTTCTGATCAGCGGCATGATCACCGGCACTTTCGGCGGCGTGCTGCGCGACATGCTGTGCGGGCAGATTCCCTTGCTGTTCCAGAAGGAGCTGTACGCGACGGCGTCGCTGCTGACCGGCCTGCTCTACGTGCTGGCGCAGCGGCTGGGCCTGACTCACGACGCCGCCATGTTCGGCGCGATGGCGATCGGTTTCACGGTGCGGGTGCTGGCGATCCGCTACCACTGGGAGATGCCCAAGTTCGTCTACAAGGAAGACTGGGACTGAGGCGGCCTGCTGCCCCTTGGAAACGCCGCCTGCGATGGGCGGCGTTTTCGCTTGCGCGCGATGCGGACGGACGCGAGGACGCTAGCGCGGCGGCGATGCGGGGGCGGTCGCGGGGACAGTCGCAGGAGCCGTTGCGGGGGCCGTTGCGGGGGCCGTTGCGGGGGCCGTTGCGGGAGCAGTCGCGGGTGCCGTGGCAGGTGCGGTCGCGGGGCGAGCTGCGGTCGCGGGTGCGGTAGCCGGTGCGGTAGCCGGTGCGGTGGCCGGCGCGGTCGCGGGTGCCGTAGCGGGCGCGGTGGCCGGTGCGGTCGCGGGTCGCGCCGCAGTTGCCGGTGCGGTCGCAGGTGCCGTTGCCGGTGCGGTCGCAGGTGCCGTTGCCGGCGTGGCCGCGGGCGACGTCGCCGGCCGTGGCGGCGGACGCGCGGCATCGGCGATGGCGGTATCCATGGCCGTGCGCCGCTCGCGATCGCCCGCCTGCTGCGAGGCCAAGCGCGCGTTGCGGGCGACGTTGGGATCGGGCTCGGCGGTCGGGTTGATCGACGTATTGCGGATGCGGTCGGCCTGCGCCTGCGCCGCCATCTGGTTCAACGGCAGATAGTCGCTGCGGAAATTCAGCTCGACCGAGGAATTGAGTTCCAGGTCGGTGTTCATCTCCTCAGAACTCTGTGAGCGCTGGGTCGAAACGTAGCCGATGTTGTTCTCGATCTCGGCGCTGGCACCCCAAGGGCCGACGCCGAAGCTGCCGGACGCGCGCACCCGGTTATTCATGTTGAACTGGCTGCCACGGTCCTCGCTGGCCGCGCTGCGGGTGTCGACGTGGAAACGCATCGAGGCGTTGATGCGGCCGCTGTCGATCACGATGCGCTGCATGCCCAGCATGACCATGGTCGCGAGCATCTGCTGACGCTGGCGCGCGATGTAGCGCCGCGCCAGCGGCACCAGCTGCTCGGGGTTACTGGCGTCGACCGATTCCTCCGGCTCCATGCCCAGTTGCGCGCGGATTTCCTCCGCGCTCGGCATCGAAGCGCCGCCGCGCAGGCGCAGGCGGATCTCCGCGGCCTCTTCGGGGTCGACTTCCTCGCCCTCCTCGGGCTGCTCGTACTCGATGTTCTGCGGGAAATGCTCGGCCACCCATTGCCGGACCTGGATGATGCTGAACTGGCTGCGCTCGAAACCCTCGGCCGAGGCCGAAACGCTGTTGAGCAGTTGCACGTACATCTGCATCTGCTGCGAGTTGGAATCGAGCATGGCCTTGAACACGCCGTTGATCAGGTCGGTCACGAAGCGCGGGAACGAGACCGCGTTGAGCACGTTGCGGGTGGTGTCGGCGACGCGGTCGGCGGCCGCGGCGAAGCCCGGCTGGTCCTGCGCGCGCGCCAGCGGCGGCGAGGCGCGCTGCGCTAGTTCCGCAGCGGCCTGCCCTTCCTCGGCGATCAAGTCCGCCGCCAGCGCCGACACCCGCACCATCGAGCGCGCCAGCGATTGCCGGTCCTGCAGCGACAGGCTCTGATAGTTGGGCGACTGCTCCAATACATCGCGCACTGCGCTGCGGATCCACGGCGGCGGCGGCGCGGCAGCCGGCACGGACGCGGCGGCGCGGGCGGAAGCGGCGCTCATCTCAGGCCGCCGCTGACAAGGTCGGCGCCGACCCCGATGCCGGCGCGGCGATGCGCCCGGACAGCCAACGCTGGGCGGCGCCGATCAGCTCGTAGTCCTCGGCCGCGATCTGCGGTGCGGGATCGGCGTAGTGCTCGGCCAGCCACAGCAGCACGGTCTGGCCGGCGCGTCCCTGATCGACGCGGCGCTGGACCAGGCTCGCGCTCTGGCCCTGGGTGGCGCCCGCTATCGCGACCAGTTGCCACAACGAGTTAACCCCGAACGCGGCCTGCAGCATGCGATCGCGCAGGAAGCCCAGGGCCAGGTTGATGTTGGCGACGATGTCGCGCGCCGCCAGGGTCGCCATCGGGTCCACGCGCAGCGCCAGGAACTCGCCCAGCGAGGCGCACGCCGTTTCCAACGCCACGCGCTCGCGCAAGTCGCCGCCGTCGGCCTGGGCCACGATCGCTTCGCACAAGGCGGCCATCAGGCGTTCGAAGTACGGGGTTTCGATCACCCGCGCGAAGATCGCCTGACGCTCGTTGACGTCCAGGCGTTCGCGGCGCGCACGCCAGAAACTGTTGATGAGCTGCGCGCCCGGGCCCAACGGCTGGGTAATCGCACCGCTGGCGAACAGGCCGGCGATCAGCTCGGCGGTCGGCAGCAGGCTGGCGGCTTCGAGTTCGGCGGCGAAGTACAGTGGCGCGGCCGCCTGCAACTGGGCGCGGTCCATCGCATTGGGCGCGCCCGGCGGCAGGTCGATCGCGCTGTCGAGCGGATCGGCCGACAGCGCCAGCGCGAGCGCGGACTGCCGCTCCAGCGCCGCCAGCGACAAGGCCAGGGCGCGCAGCAACGGCTCGTGCTCGTGGCGCGGGGCAAGGCGGATGTCCGGCGGCGGCGGAGCCAGGCGCATGCGCGTGCCCCGTCAGCGATTGCCGCTGCCCTGCGCGCCGCCGGCGGCGGCACCGCCGCGCGCACCGGGCACGTAGTTCGGATCGACCGGCGTCGAATTGCCTTGGATCGCCGCGATCATGGCCGGTGAGGCCAGCTTCTCCATCGGGAAGTAGTCCGACTTGAAGTTGACCCGCACCTCACCGGTGAGCTTGGCCTTCATGTCCTGCTTGGACTCGGAGTCCTCGCTCACCGAAGACGATACCGTGGTCATGTGGCGCTGCACGTTCTCGTTGACCGAACCCGCCGCGCCCCAGCCGAAGTGGACGCCGGCGGCGCTGCGGTTGCGGTTCATGCTCGACTGGCTGTCGTACAGGGACGCGCCGGCCGAACGCGAGGCTTCGTCGCTGGCGCGGAAATCGAACACGACCTTAGCGTTGATCGCACCGTCGGTGACGACGATGCGGTTGATGCCCAGGATCACCATCGACGACAGCAACTGCTGACGGCTTCGCGCCATCTGCAGTCGCGCGGCCTGGGTCAGTCGCGCCTCCTGGTCGGCATCGGAAATGTCGGTGATCGGCTGGGCGATCTGCAGTTCGGCGTTGATCCGAGCCAACGCCGCCTGATCGTCTTCCTCATTGATGCTGGTCAGGCGCGGACCACCGCCCTCGGAGTCGCTGGCGTCGATGCCCAGATCGCCTGGGAAGCGGTCGACCAGCCAATCGCGCGCATTGTTGAGGCTGATGTTGTCGGCGGCGAACTGGTCGACCGTCTGCGCCACCGATTTCAGCAGCTCGCCATAGGCGTTCATCTGCTGGATCGAGGCATTGACGATGGCCTGGAACACGTTCTGGATCAGGCCGCCGACGAAGGCTGGGAAATCCACCGAGCCGATGTACTTCTTGAAGTTGTCGGCCCCTTGCTCGACCGAGCCGGCCTTGAAGTCGCTGCCGGCGAAGGTGCCGATCTTGTCGGACGCCTTGCCCTTGGCCTGATCGACTTCGCCGGCGAGCGCACGCGTCAGGCCGTCCTCGCTGCCCTGACTCTTGGCCAGGATGCCCTGCCCCGGCGTGAGTTCCTGCTTGGCCAGGCCGTCGGGATTGGTCATGTACGAAGCCACGCGCACCATGTTGCGCGCCAGCTCCTGCTGCTCGGCCACCGGCAGCTCGCGAAAGCCGGGCGAGGATTCGAGCAGGCGCCGCACCTGCGGCCGCACCGCCGACAACGTGTCGTCGTCCAGCCACGACGGCGGGGCGGCTGCGCTGCGCACTGAGTCGCTCATGGCCATCGCTCCGTTGCCCGCCGCCTCAACGCGTGGCCGGCGATGTGGTCGCCGGCGTCGCGGCTTGACCGCCCTGCGCAGGCGGACGCCCGGCCAGGGTCTTGACCATGCCCGGCTGAGCGTTCATCTGGATCGCCGCGATCGATTCGGGATTGGCCAGCTTCTCCAGCGGCAGGTAGTCGCTCTTGAAGTTGACCTCCATCGTGCCGGCCAGACTGGCCTTGGTCTGCAGGCTGGCGTCGATCGTGGTCTGCGAGGCCGACGCCATCTTCAGCACCGGCTGCGCGGTGGTCTTGTAGGTGCCCTTGGAGTAATAGCTGGCGTCGCGGTTGCTGCTTTGGTAGCCGGCGTCCTTGCTGTAGGAACTGCTGCGCTCGCCGCCCTCGGAGCTGCCCTCGTAGTCGCCGCTGGAGGTGGTCGCGTACTGGTCGCCGTAGTCGAACTGCTGCGCGCTCTTGCGGAACGACATGTTGTCGCGAGCCTGGAAGTCGTACATGACCTTGGCCGAGATCTTGCCGTCGGTGACCACGATCCGACTCATGCCCAGCATCACCATCGTCGCCAGCAGTTGTTGCCGGCCGGTCGCGACCTGGGTGCGCGCCGCCGGCACCAGCACCGCTTCGATCAGTTCGTCGTCGAGGCGTTCGATCGGCTTGTCCAGCGGCAGCGAGCTGTTGAGCCGCCCGACCGCCGCGCGCTCGTCGACGCCTTCGCGCAGGGTCACGCGCGGTCCGGACGACGCGGCGCTCTCGTCGCCGAACCCGCCCATGTCGCCGAAGCCGCCGGTGTCCATGCTCAGCTGGAACATGTCAGGGAACTGCTCGACCAGATGATCGCGGCCCTGGTTCTGGGTGGTGTTGTCGTCGCGGAACTGGTTGAGGCTCTTGGAAACGTCGGCGACCAGTTTGGCGTAGGCCTCCATCTGCTCGATCGAACTCTGCACGAGCGAATGGAACACGCCGTTGATGAGCCCGGCGCAGAACTCGGGAAAGTTGACCTCGCGCAGCAGGGCACCGGCCACCGCCGCCCCCTCGCGCGCGCTCTGCGCCGTGAATTTTCCCTCCTGGTCGGTGTTGCTGCCGCGCTGGCTGACCCGCGACAGGCCTTCGTTGGCCAACGCGCGCACTTGCGGGCTTTGTTCTTCGGGCTTGAGCTTGATTCCCGGCTCGGCCAGATAGCTGCCGATACGCACCAGGCCCTGGGCCAGCGCTTCGCGCTTCTCCGGCGCCAGTTCGTGGAAGGCTTGGCTGCTCTGCAGCAGTTCGCGCACGGCCAGGCGCGCGGATTCGTGGGTTTCGCGACTGGCCACCGGCGCCGAGCCGGGATCGGCGGGACGCGCGGTAGGCGGGAAGATCGCGGATCTGACGCTCGCGGCTGACATGGCTATGACTCCGTCTCTATGTCTTTGCAAAGTCCGGCACCGGGGTCGCCCCAGCCCGCCGAAGAACACCCGAGGACGCGTCCGCCTGACGGCGCGCCCCCTATCGCCGCGCCGGTGCGGGCTACTGGAGCTGACGCGCTTCCTGGATGCTGTCGCGCATCTCGAACTCGATCGGACGCACGTACAGGCTGATGCGCGCTGGCGAATTCGGATTGACGCGGATGCTGAGCACCGAGAAGTGGCCCTGCTCGCGCGCCTCCTCCATACCGAAGGCTTCCAGCCAGCGCGACAATGCCGCGAGTTGACGCGGGCGTTCGGCCAGGCCGAGCTTGAGCAGGTCGAGGAAGCGCGCCGGCAGGTCGGGAATCGCCGCCAGCAGGATCTCCAGCTTGAGCTCAGCGCCGTCGGCGGTTTCGCGCACGCCGACCAGCACGCCGCCGTCGGGCAGTTCGAAGCGCCCGCCCAGCGCAACCCCGACGATGCGCATCAGGCTGGGCAGCTGATGGCCGATGCCGAGCCGGTTCATCATCGGTCCCAGCGCCGATACCGCGAGTTTTCCGCGATGCAGGAAGGTCACGCGCTGACTACCGGATTCGCGCTTGCAGCCGATCGAGGTGAAGATCGGCATCAGGCTCGGCATCTCCGCCATCACTTGACGCGTGAGCATCGACAGACCCGGCGACAGCGCTTCGATCTGGGTCGGCAGCAGCTCGTAGTAGATCTTGGCCGCGTACAGGCCGTCCTCATCGAAAGCGCTGCCGAACCAGGCGCCGTAGTTCATCCAGCCCAGGCCGCCGAAGCCGCGCCATTCCTCGCTGCGCGAGTCGAACCAGCGCAGCGCCTCGCGTCCGAACACCGGCTGCACCAGCCGGCGCATCTCGCGCGTGGCCTCGTCGCGCCGGGCCACCGGCGGCGCGCCGGGGCCCAGCGGTTCGATGGTGAAGCGCAGCGTGTCCGGCTCGGTTTCCGAGAACGAAGGCTCATACGGCACCGCGCCGGGCGTGAGCGCGTTGCGGGCATAGGAGACGTCGTCGTCGGGCAGGCGGAAGGTGCGGTCGATCAGCGAATCCAGGTACGGCAGGGGATCGCGCGTGCCCAGGGCGCGCGCGGCGGTGGCGAGCGAGCGCTTGACGTGCGTCGCCATGGGCTGCTTGCCGTGGTGGCTCGAGGGCTGGTTCATTGCGGTGCTCCCGTTGGGACTTCAGGCGGCATGGGTCGCGATCACATCAACGGCATCGAGCCGTTGAGGCCGCCGGTCAGCGATTCGATCGCCTCGCGTGCGAATGCGGGCATCTCGATCGGCTTGCTGGTGATGACCGGCGACTCGGTCGACTGCGAATATCGCTCGACGCTCTCGTCCTGCACGCCGCCCACCGCCAGCCACTGCTCGCAGGCCTGCAGCAGATCCCAGTCGTTGGGATCGACCGTGGGCTGATCGCTGCCGCGCAGTTGCGGGTTGGTCAGCGCGGCCAGAGAGATTACCTCGCCGAAGCGGCCGCTCAGGCGCTGGTGGTTGTTGGCCAGCCAGCGGATGATCACCGCGCCGGCGCGGGCCTGGGTGCGATAACGATGGGTGTTGCGGGTGCCGCCCAGATAGTTGGCGTTGACCTGATCGATCACCTGCCACATGTCGCGCGCACCGAAGGCGCCGCGGATTTCCGGATCGCTGAGCTGGTCGCGGAACTCCAGGATCATCTGCTGCAGTTCGGTCGCGGCGAAATAGGCGATGCCGTAGCCGTTCAGCGACAGATTGGCGCCAAGATCGCGCCCGGCCTTGCGCACTTGCTCCTGCGATACCGCCACCGGGATGTTGCTGCGCAGGAGCCGGTCGACGCTGAGCTGGCGGCCGAACGAAGACACCGCCGAGACGAAGCGCAGCCACAGCTCGTTGAAGTCGCGGTTTGGCTGGTTGGCGTTGGGATCGCCGCCCGGGGCGCCGAACACGCGCATGTACAGGTCGCGACGCTCGCCTTCGGTGATGCGCTCGCCGGCCTTCTTGTAGTAGTTGAACAGGTAGTCGCCGGCCTTGCCGCGGCCCAATGGCAGCAGCCCGGCGCGGAACAACTCGACGATCCGCTCGACCACCTGCGGCAGGCGCATCTCTTCCAGCATGTAGGCGAAATAGATCGCCTGCACCGCGTGCAGATTCTCGCGGATGATCTCGACGTCGGTGGCTTCCTCCAGGTCCGGCAGCATGATTTCCATGGCCGAAGGAGGCGCCCCGGAGACCACGCCGGTCTGCATGTCGTAGACGTTCTGGATACGGCTGGCTAGCCACGCATCGTTCGCGCTGACACCGTCGGTGGCCAGGCGCCGCACCACCGCGGCTACGTTGCGGCCGCTGAGCGCGCACACGGTTTCGTTGGCGGCGGGCACGAAGGCGTCGCCGGTATCGCGCATGTCCTCGGCGACGGCGGTGTCGCTGGCCTCCTCCTGCGCCTCTTCGGCGGCGCTGCGCGCGGCGATGGCGGCGTCGGCGGCGCGGCGGGCTTGCGCGGTCGCGGCCTCGGCGGCCTTGGTAGCGCTGGCCACGGCACGGCGCGCCGCGGCCAGCTCGGCCTTGGTCGGCTTCTCGTCGCTGAGGGCATCCAGCTCGGCCTGCTTGTCCTTGACGGTCTTGGTCGCCGCACGTGCGCTCTCGCGCGCGGTCGCGGCGGCCTGGTCGGCCTCGCGCGAGCGCGCCAACGCGGCCTGCGCCGCGGCGACCGCGTTGCGTTTGGCGGCGGAACCGTCGAGCGCGTCGCAACGCGTGCGCGGGTCCTCGTTGGGGTCGATGCAGCCGACGATGTCCGGATCGATCAGGCCCGAGTCGATCTGCGACTTGAGCACCACCGAGTAGCGCTGGCCGAGCTGAGCGTAGGCGGCGTCGAACAGGTCGCGGTTCTTGCGGTACTCGCCCTGCGCGGTGCTGATGCGCTGGACGAAGTCCGGACGCGCCGAATCGGTGTAGCCGTCGACCTGAAGCAAGCCGCAGATCGAGGCGATCTCGCGCTCGTACTTGTCCAGCGGCTCGATCAGGTTGCCGGTCATGCGCTGCGAGCCGAGCAGGCCGTACTTGTGCACGAATTTCTTCTTGCGCTCCAAGTCGTCCCAGGCTTCCTGTTGGTGGGTCGCGGCGACCAGCCGGTAGAACGGGTCGATGACCACGTCGCTGCCCAGCTGCTTCTTGATCCGCTCCAGCTCGTCGAGCTGGCGGCTGCTCAGTCCGCCGCTGGTGTCGGCGGTCTTCTGGATGGTCTCCAGCACTTGCTGGCGGGCACGCAGCTCCTGGCGCTTTTTCAGCTCGCGCTCGCCCAGGTCAACCAGCAGGATACGTTTCATGACGGTTCTCTCGCGTTGGTAACGGAATGGGTGGAGCCGGATTGGGTGGAGTCGAGTCGGCTGGAGCGGGCGTGGCGCACGGCGTTACGCTGGTCTGCCGCGGCGCCCGCGTGCTTGCGGGACTTGCTGTTGTGTCGTTTGCTCGCCATGGGGCTCTCCTCGGCAGCGTTGCGTGGTGCGTGTCGTGATGAGTGGGTCAGGCCGCGGCTAGCGCGGGTGGTACATCGGTTGACTCGTCGCCTTCCTCGCGGATCGCGCGATCGATACGCGCGTCCAGCGCCTGCAGCGCGGCCAGCGCATCGACCACGCCATGGCCGCAACCTTCGACGCCGGCGCTGGCGAACGGGCGCGCGCTCTCTATCAGCACTTCGCGGGTTTCGACGCTGTCCAGCGGCCAGGCCCGGCGCTGCGAACGCGAGGCGAGCAGACCGCAGATGGCGGCGACGAAGGGCGAGGCGAAACTGGTGCCGCTGGCGGTCTGGTATCCCTCCAGGCCGCAGGTGAGGATGTCGCGGCCCGGCGCGCAGATAGCGACGTGTTCGCCGCGGGTGCTGAAGCTGGACGGACGACGCTGGCTGTCGATCGCGCCGACCGCGATCACGCCTTCGTGGGCCGCCGGGTAGTACTTCTCGGTGAGGCCTGAATTGCCGCTGGCCGCGACCAGGATCACGCCGCGCGCCAGGGCGTAGCGCACGATCTCTTCGTGCGGTTTCGGCGCGTCCGCGCCCAGCGCCGACTCGGGCGTGCCGAAGCTCATGTTGACGACTTTCACGCCAAGATCGATCAGGCGCTTCATGCCCGCGTCGATGTTGTCCAGCGCACCGACGCCGAAACGGCGCTCGTCCGCACCCACCGCCGCGCCAAGTACGCGCACCGGGGTCAGGCCGCAAGCACCGGCGCCGCCGGGCGGGATATCGTGACCGCGCGCGACCAGTATCCCGGCGCAACCGGTGCCGTGGCCGACTTCGTCCTGCGGACGTTCGCCGCGACGGCGGTAGTCGCCGACCAGGGTCAGCCCGCCGACCGCGGCAGGATCCAGATCGACGCTGTCGAAGCCGGCGCGCAGCCGCGACGAGAGTTCTGCGTGCTGGACCGCGACGCCGGTATCGGCCAGGCCGATCACGGTGGCCGGATCGCCGGGTTCGTAAGCCAGCGCCTGCGGCAGCCGGATCAGTTCGCGCGCCCAGGCGCGGCGCGTGTCGGCTGCGCCGCCTTCGCCGGGCGCTTCGAAGGGAGCGCGGCATAGATGATCGGCGCCGATACGCTCGACCGTGGGCAGTTCCGCCAGCGCCTGCAGCAACGCCGCGGCGCCGGCGGGATCGCGCAGTTCGATGCGCAGCACGCGCGCGACGCCGCTGATCTGTTCGACATCGTCGAAGCGACGCGCGCCCGCGACCGCGCGTTCGCTGCGCGGCGTGCGTGCGCTGTGCAGGCGCGCGACCCGGAACGCGCCGCCGTGATGGCGCAGCAGGCGGTCGATCACGCCGCCGTCGATATGCTCGGCGATCGGCGTCCCGTATTGGGTGCAGGCGCGTAGGCCGGGCACGTGCTCGGGCACTTCACCCAGGCGCAGGGTGACCAGCAACCGGCCGGGAACCCGCGGCGACCAGGCGGCGTTCATGGCCGACCTCCGTTCGCGTCTTCGCTCCAGCGGCCGAGGTGGCCCTCAGTTAGCCGCACGTGCGCGACTTCGCCGCCGCCGAAATCTAGTTCGGCATCGCAACCAAGCTGGCTGGCCAGCGGCGCCAGCACCAGGCGGCCGTCGTCGCTCTCGACCACCGGCACCGCTTCGCCCGCGGCGCGCACCAGCGGCAGGCGCCCGGCGCGCAGGGCCGGCGCGCTCAGGTGCACGCGCTGGGTGGCGCGCGCATCGCGCTCGTCGCCGCGTTCGACCCGGGTCACGCGCGGTGCGGCGGCGCTCATCAGCGCCTGCTGCAGCCGGTTGACCGGCATCCGCGACAGGCGCGAGATCACGTCGGTGCCGGCGCTTTGCTTGAGTTCGTTGAGCTGGGTGATGGTGCGCACGCCGATGCGCTCGAGCCGGCGCTGATCGTCTTCGCTGATCGAATCGCCGAGCGCCTCGCGCAGATTGAACTTCGGGTCCTCGGCTTTGAAGTCGATCGCGTTCTCCTCGATCATCGGCTTGGTGATCGTGGTCAGGGCGAGCTTGATCGTGCTGGCCTCGGATTCGCCGGGGCCGGCCGGGCGCAGGTAGACATCGTCGTCGATCATCTGCACGAAGGCGCGCAGGTCCATCGACACTTCCTTGACCGCGAAGGTCAGCGGCATTTTGCCGACGCGGGCCTTGATCGCCATCGCTGCCTGAGCTTTGTCCAACTGCTCTGTCAGGGCCTGGATGAACAGGTCGAAGGGCACGCCGCTGTCGCGCAGTAGGGCCGGCATCTGTGCGCTCATGGCTGGCCTCCGCTGCAGCTCCAGCTCACGGTCAGACGCGATGGCATCGCATTCCAGGGGTTGACCTCGCGGCTGCGCGGCAGGTCGGCCAGCAACACGCAACCGCCGTCGCGCAGAATCGGACGCAGTTCCAGCGGCAGCGTCATCTCGACGTTGGCCAGCTGCACCTGCACCGGCAGGCCGCGCGCCTCTGTCGCGATCAGGCCGTCATGCAGCTCGTCCAGCAGTTGCGAGAGCTCGCGCAGCATCACACGCCTCCCTCAGGTGCCGTTGTCGGTGTCGGCGCCGGTGTGGCAGCGGGCGCCGTAGCCGGCACGGCCGCACGCATCGCCGGCGAGTGCCGCTGCACCAAGGCGATCTTGGCCGCGTCGGCCAGTCGCTCCAGCGGCATGGTTTCGCTGACGAAGTTGAGCTTGACCTCGCCGAACAGGTCGGCGCGGACGTTGGATTCGTTCTGGGCGTTGACCGCGACCGTCGACACCATGGTCGAGCTCTGGCCGCTGTAGCTCATCGCGCCGCGCTCGCCCCAGTTGTTGACCGACTGCGGATCGGCGCCGACCGCATAGCCGACCTTGGCCGCGTCCTGGGCCGCGGCACGGAACATCACCTTGCTGGTGATGCTGCCGTCGCGCACCACGACCCGGCTCATGCCGAGCATGACCATGGTCGCGAGCAGTTGCTGGCGCTCGCCGCCGACCTTGAGCCGGACCTGCGGCAGCACGCGCTGCTCCAGCACTTCGGTACTCAATTCCTCGCCGTCGACACCGTACTCGCTCAGCCACGCCGGCATCAGGCCCTCGGCGCGCGGCGCCAACTGCGGCTCGGTGCGCGCAGCGCCGTCGGGCAGCAGCAGCTGCACTTCGCCGGGATAGCGAGTGGCGAGCCAGTCGCGCGCCTGATTGGGGCTGACGTTCTCTTCGGTGAATTGGTCAAGTGTCTTGGCCACCGCCGCGACCAGGCTGGAGTAGCTCTCCATCTGCCGGATCGAAGCATCGACGATGGCGTCGAAAGTGCCATGCACGAGCTGAGCGACGAAGCCCGGGAAGTCGATCTCGTTGACCATCGCGCCGGCGCGGCGGGCGATGGTCTCGGTGGCCTGCGGCTTGGGCGCAGCCGCCGGCGTCGCAGCGGAGCCGCCTTCGGCCGGCGCATCGGCCAGCGCGCGCGCGGGCGACGGCGCCCCGTTCCTGGGCGGAAAGATCCTGCCGCGAGTGCCGTTGTGCTCGGACACGGTGCGATCCTCAGGCCGTCGTCACCCAGCGGTTCTCGCGCTCGTAGCGGCCGTCACCGAGCAGGCGCAATTCGATCCGCGCCGCCGGACTGCCCTGTGCGAGCCCGCTGAACCGGTAGTCGATGCTCAGCTTCAGCGCCGCGACGCTGCCGACATCGGCGGCGTCCTCGATGCGCGCGGTCGCTTCCACGCCGTAGGCCAGATTGGCCGGCAGCCCGGCGACGACGCGGACGTCGCCGACCGAACCTTGCGAGGCGCGGAAATCGACCGTGATCGGCAGCGGCGAGGACTGGCCTTCGATCGCCGGCCATTCGCCGAGCTCGATGCGCACGTCCGACGCCGCAGCCGAACTCACGCTCGGCGACAACGCCGCCGGCGACTTCAGGCCTTCGAGCTGGTCCAAGGCCCAGCGACAGGCACCGGCGCTGCCGCGCAGCACGCTCATGCGCGTGCCGGCGACGCGGCTGGGCTCGATCGGCTCGCGGGTCTCGCCCGACGCGCTGGTATCGCTGCCGGTGTCCAAGGCCCGCACCGGCGACGGCGGACGCGCCAGCCGCAGAGCGCTGCCATTGCCCAGCGATTGCGCGCTGGGGCGCGGCGCTTCGGGCGGCAGGTACAGCACGCGCCAGTTGCCGTAGTCGGGTTCGGCCATGTTGCCGAAGTCGGCGGCGAAGTCGGCGAACGGCAGCCAGTCTTCGTAGCCGTTGTTGGCCGGATGGAAGTCGATCGGATCGCCGTCGAAGGCGATGCGGGTGTCCCAGGGATTGAGCACCTTGACCTGCACCGAGGCCGGGTCTTCGAGGTTGCCGCGGATGCCGGCGATCACCACCGCATGCGGCGCGCCCACGATCACGACCCACAGGGCGCCGCACTCGCGCAGCCACTGCGCCCATTGGGTGGGCGTGTTGTAAACGCTGGCGTTGGACGGATGCGGGATCACGACGAAGCCATAGCGGTCGCGCACGGCGTTGAGCAGGTCCCAGCCGTAGGAACTGGCGAGCGAACCGCCGACCTGGTTGGCCAGGGTCTCGGGTGCGTACGAAGCGTTGTGCCGCCACGACAGCAGCATCGCCATCGACGCGGCCCAGCAGGCGTCCTTGTTCGGCTGCGGAACCAGCACCACCGGATAGTCGGCGCCACCGTCGGACAGCGCGCGCACCGGACGGCCGCTGCCGAGCGCGAACGTGGTCGCGCGGCCTTCGATCCAGTCGATCTTGGTCGGAGTGATGAAACAGCCGCGGTTGAGTCCCTGCGCCGCCGGCTGGCCGGTGACGTGGACCGCGCAGACCTGGGCCTTGAGCTGGCCGCTGCTGCGATCAAGATGATAGACCGGCGAACCGCTGGCGCCATGCAGGGTCAGGATCGGGTACTCGATCACCTCGCCGTTGCTTTGCGAAGCCGCGTAGCCGCCGTGCAGGTGCTGCTTGTCACCGTCGATCGCTGCGGTGATTTCGGGCACCGCGTCGGACGCGCCGGAGTAGCCGCAGACCACGATCGGCAGACGATCGGACGGGGTCGCGTTGAGGAACTCGAAGTACTGCCCATTGGGCGCGGCGATCGGCACGTTCTCGATCACCGCCAGATCGTTCTCCCAGTTGCCGGTGCCGGTGTAGCGCGGCGCGATCCGCCACGACGAACTGGGCAGGGTGCATTCGCCGAACGGCTTGACCCCGGCACCGTTCTGACCCGGCACCACGGTCACGTTGACCTTGTTGTGCAGGTTGTGGGCGCAGGTGAGGATGCGGTTGGGGCCGATGTAGAAGCCGGTACCGCCCCAGCCGTTGCCGGCGCTGTCGGTCATCAGCAACTGGCAGATCGCCGAATGCGGGAACGCGCGAGTGTCCTCGACGCCGACGAACCATTCCTCGCGTGCCAGGCTGAAGGCGTCGTCCTGGCAGGTCAGCGCGCTCATCGGGTTGGAGGGGTCGTAGTACGGGGTGATGATTTCCTGCGCGGTCGCGTAGGGGCGGCCGGGCAGCGCGAGCGCGGTCGCGCGCGCTCGCCCGCGTAAGCCCTGCGTGGTCGGCGCGGGCACGGCGGCCGCGGCAGCGGCGCGCACGCAGTCCATGTAGTGGTCCCAGTTCCAGAGCCGGCTCGGGCAGTCGTGGTTGTCGCGCGGCGAGGCTTCCTGGTGACCGACGATGTGCTCGCGGTCGATCGGCAGGCCGTATTGCGCGCACAGCCAGGCGACCAGCGCCGACGAGGCCTGGTACTGCTCCTCGGTCGGGTCCAGGCCGCGCTTGTTGGCGACGTGCTCGATGCCGATGCCGTGGGTGTTGGCGCTGCTGGCATGCCAGGCCACGTCGTTGTTGCGCACCATCTGCACGACTTCGCCGTCGCGGCCGATCACGTAATGGGCGCTGACAGTGATGTGCTCGTTGCGCGAGTTGCGCTGGTCGGGGTTCTGGAACCAGCCGATGGTGCCGGTGATGCGCGAGCCGCCGTCGGTGATGTGGATGACGATGCGGTCGACCGCACGCTGGGTGCGCATGCTGCGGTAGTTGCCGGTGTATGCCGGGGCGAAACGGCTGGCGCTCGGGTACTCGGCGTTCGGTACGTCGAACGCGCGCGCCTGCCGGTACGACTGCTCGGCAGCCATGGTCTCGTCCGGGATCGCCTCGCTGATGCCCTTGTTGTCCTGCTCGTCGTCCTCCAGCGCGAATGCGCGGGTATGCGCGCGCTTGCTGCCGGGCATGCCCAGGGCGAAGGTGGTGGCACGGCCTTCGATCCAGTCGATCTTGCTGGGGGTGATGAAGCAGCCGCGATTGAGCCCCTGCGCAGCCGGTTCGCCGCTGACATGGACCGCGCAGATCAGCGCCTTGAGCCCGCCGCCGCGGTCGGATAGCGTGTAGACCGGCGAACCGCTGGCGCCCATCAGCGACAGGATCGGATAGTCGAGGGTCTCAGGATTGGGCTGCTCGCGCACGTAACCGCCGTGCAGGTGCTGCTTATCGCCGTCGATGATCGTATCCAGCTCCGGCACTGCGCGCGAGGCCGCGGAATAGCCGCAGACCACGACCGGCAAGCGGTCCGAGGGCGTCGCCTGCAGGAACTCGAAGTACTGACCATTGGGCGCTGCCAGCGGAACGTTATCGATCACCGCCAGATCGTTGTTCCAGTCGCCGTCGCCGGTATAGCGCGGCGCGATCCGCCAGGACGAGGACTGCACGGTGCATTGCCCATAGGGGCGCCCGCTCGCGCCGTTGCGGCCGGGGATGATCTGCACGCTGCTCATACCGTGCAGGTTGTGGGCGCAGGTCAGGATGCGGTTGTGGCCGATGTAGAAGCCGGTGCCCTGGTAGCCGGAGCCGTCGGGGCCGGTAATCAGCAGTTGGCAGATCGCCGAATGCGGATACAGCGAGGTGTTCGGCACGCCGGCGAACCACTCCTCGCGTGCCAGGCTGAAGGCGTCGGCCTGACAGCTCAGCGCGGTGGACGGATCGGCGGGGTCGTAGAACGGGGTGATGATCTCCTGCGCGCGGGCATGGACCTTGCCGCCGCCCAATGCCTGCGCACGCGGCGCGGCGCGACTCGCGAGCGAGAACGAGATACCGAAGCCCGCCGCCTCCTGGGCGATCCACTGGCGCTTGGCCGCGGTGATCCGGCAGCCCAGGTTGGTGGTGGCCGAATGCGCGGCCACGTGTACGCCGACCATGTGCGCGCGCGGGAAGGTGCCGCCTTCGATCCAGTACACCGGCGAGCCGCTGGCGCCGCCCAGGGTCTGCAGGTCGTAGTCGAAGGTTTCGTCCGTGGGCAGGCTGCGGATGTAACCGCCGTGCATGTGCTGCTTGTTCGGGTCGATGTTGTCGTTGACCCACTGCTCGATCGCGTCGTTGGCGTACCAAAGCGCGGAATAGCCGCAGACCACCACGCCCTCGGGGCGCGACTGGGTCAACTCCTCGACCAGGTCGAAGGTGCGGTCGGCCGGCACCGCGTTGGCGGCCGGCACGCGGATCACCGCCATGTCGAAGTCGCTGTTGCCGGCGCTGTAGGACGGATGCTTGCGGCAGTCGGCCGAGGTGACGCGGAAGCGACCGAAGGGTTCGGTGGCCGTGCTCACACCGACACCGTTCTTGCCCGGCACGATGATCAGTTCGCTCTGCCCGTCGACCACATGCGCGGCGGTCAGCAGCAAGCAGGGGCCGATGAAGAACGCGCTGCCGTGCAGAGCCCCCTCTTCGCTGCCATCGGGACTGCGCACCTGGCAGATCGCCGAGTGCGGCGGCACGGTGGTGTCGGTCACGCCGAGGAACCACATCGCGCTGCTCAGGAAGAAACCGATCTGGCTGGTCAGAGCGTCGAACCAGTTGGTCGGTTGGTAGTACGAGGACACCAGCAACGAACGCGGATTCGGCGTCGGGGTGCGGTGCGTGGGAGCATCGTAGCGCTGGCTGTAGCGTCCGTAGGACTGCGCAGTCGCAGGCGCGGCATCGCCAGGCGCTGCGGCGATCGGTGCGGCGCCGTTGCCGTTGCTGGCCGGCGCAGACGCAGCGGGTGCCGCGGTCGCGGGACCCTGCTGCCACAGATCGTCGGAATAGCCATCGCTGTACGGTGCCGGTTCCGCCGGCGCGGCCGCGTGCGCGCCGCCGTTGCCGTTGCTACGGCCGCTGCCATTGGTCTGGATCGCCGCGACCGTGTCGAGCGCATCGCCGCCCCAGGCCAGGCCACCGTTGGCGGCGACGCCGTAACTCGACACCGTGTCCAGGCGCGCCGTACGCCGCAGTCCACGTTCGGTCAGGCCGCTGAGGTTGACGTACATGTTGCCGGCGTCGGGAATCTTCACCGATACCGGACGACTGTGATCGCCCTCGTTATAGGTCGCCAGGCCGAAATACAGGCGCGGCTGGCCGACGAAGCGCGCGACCACGCTCGGCGGCACTAGGTACACCGCGTCGCCGCGGCGCGCGCCGCTGCCCAGCACGCGGCTGGAGTAGAAGTTGCTGGCCGTGCGCCGGGCGCGATTTTCGGCCTTGAGCAGGTCCGGGTCGGTGGCCAGGCCGATCTCGAACAGCGGGTTTTCGCTGCGGACCGTGAAGCCCAGCACGCTGAAGCGATCGTCGATCGATTCGCGATTGGCTCGGATGAGTGCCATGACTGACTCCTAGCGACGCTTGCGTTCACTGATGGAAGAAGCCGCGACGTCGCGCCGTTCGATCGCAGGCGCGCGAGCATCCAGCGCCAGTTCGATCGGCGTGCCGCCGACATCGTTGATGACCGAAGAAATGCGTTCCCAGAACCGTTGTTGGGCGTCGATGCCGATGCCTTCCAGGTGCGGCTTCATGAACTCGACCACCGACTCGAGATGGCGGAAGAATGCGCGCTGGCCGGACTGGACGTGCTCGACCGAGCCGCGCCATTCGGCGACGGCGGCCTCGGCCTCACCGCGCTCGCACCAGACGCGAACGATGAAGACGGCGGTACGGTCCTCGAGCAGTGCCATTGCGACGGTGCCCCTGCGGAAACGCTTGCGGCCGAGGCTGCACCGGAGCTGTCACCGCAGCATCACCGGCGGATCACGGGAGAATCACGCGATCGCGAGAGCGTGTGATGCGGCGGTGATGCGGGTGAGAGAAGGATGGCGCCGCCGCTGGTTTGGCTTGCAGGCGCAGTGATGGGCGCCGCGAAGAGGGGCGCGAATGCGGCTCCGCGAACCGATAGCCGCGCGGCCGATGGAAGGGCGATCGCGACTTGCGTCGCTCCCACATAGAGCAGGGCGGGAATCGCGTAGTCGACCGGACCACGACCCGGGCTGCGTCGCTCCCTCTGTGGGAGCGACGTAAGTCGCGATCGGTACAAGCAGACCCTCAATGAGCCTCAACAGGCGGCCCCACGGCGAAGTTATGTCGCCCTCTCACCGCTCCAGAAACTGCAGACTCAACTGCAGCTGCGAATCCGCCGTAGCCAGGCTGCGCCGCGCCGCATCGATCAGTCCATAAGCGCGCATGCCCTCGTCGGCGGTCATCGCCGCATACGCGGGCGCCTGCACCGGCACCATCGCTTGGATCGCGTAGCCGACGCCGCCCTGCGCCGGCCACGGCGGCGACGCCGCCTCGCTGCCGATCGCGCTCTGGGCAATGCTCTGGTACAGGGCCATGGTCTCGCGCATCGGTTGGATCGCGAGCTCGCGCCGCAGCAGTTCGCGGCAATGCTCGAACTGCCGCAGGGCCTGCGCACGCTGGCCGCTGAGCACGAGCAGCTGCATCAGATCGCGATGCACGTCCTCGCGCAGCGCGTCGCTGTCCAGAATCGCCTGCGCATGGAGGATGCCCTCGGCATAGTCGCGCCGGATCGTCGCCAACTGCACCAGCCGCCCTAGCGCGTTCAGATAGTTGCGACGATGTTTCTCGCGTTCGCGCAGGGCCCAGTCGTCGGTGACATCGAGCAGGATGTCGGAGGTGTACATCGCCACGCCGCGGCGCAGACCGTCGATGTCGGCATCGCTGAGGCGTTCGGGCGCGCGGCTCAGGCCGGGCGTGACCAGGCGCTCGAACTCGTCCACATCCAGCCACACCGCCGCCGGCCCGTTCAGGCCGATCGCGCCGCGTCGGTCGCAGACGATCAGGTCGCCGTGCTTCAGCGGCGGTTTCTCGACCAAACGCCGCAGACGCCATAGGGCGGTGTTGAACGAGCCGGCGGTGGACGAGGACGAACGCTCGGGCCACAGGCTGGCGAGCAGTTCGGAACGGCTGAAGTAACGGCCGCGGCCCAGGGCCAGGTAGGCGAGCAGGCTCGCGCAGCGGCCGGCGATGGCAACGGCTTCGGAGGGCGCGCCTTCGCTGGCGATCGACAGCGATCCGAACAGGCAGATCCTGAACATCCCGATGCTCCGTGCTGGGCCGGCGCGATGCGCGCGGCGAGGATGGATCCGGACCGTCCCCCGTACCCGACACCGTGGCGGCGGCATCGACGGCAACGCCGCGGAGCCAGGTCCGCGGCGCGTGACCTGTTTCGCATATCCGCCCATCGGCTGAAAAGTGCGCGCGCCGGCTGTCCTGGGACAGCCGCACTAGCCGTTAGCTGTAGCCGTAAGCCGTGATGGCCTGCCCATCGCCAGGAAAGCGATACCGGACAAGATTGGGCAAGAATCCCTTGCCGGTAAGCCGCGGCGGGCCAAGGACCGGGTGGCGCGACCAGGATGTCGACCGAAGGAGTGCTGCGTGAGTGCGTTGTCGCTGAGAATCCGCAAAGCCAGAGCGCTGGCTGCGTTGTCGCAAGCCGAACTCGCTCGCCGTATCGGCGTCAAGCGCAGCGCGGTCACCCAATGGGAGCACCCGGCCGGGACCACGCCCAGCGTCGAGCACCTGATCCAGATCGCTCAGGAAACCACGCTGAGCTTCGAATGGCTGGCGACCGGGCGCGGCCCGAGCCGCTGCGAAGGCGCCGAACTGCCGCCGGCGGTGCTCGTCGACGACTACGCGCGCGACGAACACGAGAGCGAGGCGCTGTCGCATTTCCGCCGGCTGTCGGGCAGCCGGCGGCGGATGGCGCTGGAGATCCTGCAGATCCTCGGCGGCTAGCGTTCAGAACGCCGGCAGCACGGCGCCGCGGTACTTGGTCTGGATGAACACCTTGACCACCGGGCTGGTCAGCGCGGCGGCGAGCTTTTTCACCCGCGGGTCGTTGATATTGTCCGGACGCGCGACCAGGAAATTCACGTAAGGCGAATTGCGGTCTTCGATGGTCAGCGCGTCGCGGGTCGGATCCAGGCCAGCGTCGAGCGCGTAGTTGGTGTTGATCATGGCCAGGTCGACCTGGTCGAGCACGCGCGGCAGCATCGCCGAATCGAGTTCGCGGAAAGCCAGCTTCTTCGGGTTCTCGACTATGTCGCGCAGGGTCGCCAGCGGATCCGCGGGATCGCGCAGTTTGATCACCCCGGCCTTGTGCAACAGGATCAGGGCGCGGCTGTTGTTGCTGGGATCGTTCGGGATGGCGACGTCGGCGCCGGCCGGCAGCGCGTCCAGCGACTTGTAGCGACGCGAGTAGGCGCCGAAGGGTTCGATGTGCACGCCGACCACCGTGGTCAGCTGGGTACCGCGGTTGCGGTTGTAAGCGTCCAGGTAGGGCTCGGTCTGGAAATAGTTCACGTCGAGCAGCTTCTGCGCGACCTGGTCGTTGGGCTGCACGTAGTCGTTGAACACGCGCACTTCCAGCTTCACGCCCTGCTTGGCCAGGATCGGCTTGACCACCTCGAGGATCTCCGCATGCGGCACTGCGGTCGCGGCCACGGTCAGCGTATCGGCGGGCGCCTGATTGCCGGAGCAGCCGGCGAGCGCGGCCAACGCGAACGAATACAGGGCGAGCTTCTTCATCGAGGGGATTCCGGAGGGGGAAGGTGTCGCGGTTTCAGCGGCGGCTGAAGCGTGCGACCAGGCGGTCGCCGACGCTTTGCAGCGCCTGGACCAGAATCAATAGCAAAATCACCGTGACCAGCGCGACATCGCCGTGCGAGCGCAGGTAGCCGTCGCGATAGGCCAGATCGCCCAGGCCACCGGAACCGATCGCGCCGCCCATGGCGGTGTATCCGATCAGGGCGATGGTGGTGACGGTGGCGCCGGCGATCAGGCCCGGCAAGGCTTCGGGCAACAGCACGCGCAGCACGATTTGACGGGTGTTTGCGCCCATCGCCAGGCTGGCCTCGATCACGCCGCGCTCGACCTCGCGCAGCGCGGTTTCGACCAGGCGCGCGTAGAACGGCGCGGCGCCGACCACCAGCGGCAGGACCGCGCCGCGCACGCCCAGCGACGTGCCCATCGCCGCCAGCGTCAGCGGAATCATCGCGATCATCAGGATGATGAAGGGCACCGAACGCAGCAGATTGACCAGCAACGACAGCGCGCCGTAGAACTTGGGCCGCCCGTGCAACTGGCGCGGCGCAGTGAGGAACAGCAGCACGCCCAGCGGCAAGCCGATCAGCAAGGTCAGCGGCAAGGCGCCGGCCAGCATCAGCAAGGTGTCGCCGCCGGCCTGGGCGATCTCGGCCCACTTGGCCGCGTCCAGGTGCGGGAACCACGCCGCGACGATCGCCCAGGCGTTCATCGGCGCACCTCCTCGACATGCACGCCGGCGCGCGCGAACGCGGCCAGGGCCAGTTCGGCGTCGCCGCCGACCAGCGACACGGTGAGCTGACCGTAGGGCGTGTCCTTGATCCGGTCGATACGGCCGGCCAGGATGTTGTAGTCGACGCCGGACTCGCGCGCGACGCGGCCCAGCAGCGGCTCGTAGGTTTTCTCGCCGAGGAAGGTCAGGCGCAGGATGCGTCCGGGCACCTCGGCCATGTCGCGATGCAGCTCGCCCTCATCGACGTGCTCGGCCTCGGCGACGAAGCGGCGCGTGGTCGGGTGGCGCGGGTGCAGGAAGACCTCGCTGACCGGACCGCTCTCGACCAGCGCGCCAGCGTCGAGCACGGCGACGCGGTCGCAGACGCGGCGGATCACTTCCATCTCGTGGGTGATCAGGACGATGGTCAGGCCGAGTTCGCGGTTGATGCCCGACAGCAGTTGCAGTACCGATGCGGTGGTCTGTGGGTCCAGCGCGCTGGTGGCCTCGTCGCAGAGCAGGATCTTGGGGCCGGTGGCGAGCGCGCGTGCGATACCGACACGCTGTTTCTGTCCGCCCGACAGCTGCGCCGGATACTTGTGCGCCTGTTCGCTCAGGCCGACCCTGGCCAACAGTTCCTCAACGCGACGGGCGACGTCCGCCCTGGAGGCGCCGGCGAGTTCGAGCGGGAACGCGATATTGGCCGCGACCGTCTTCGACGACAGCAGGTTGAAGTGCTGGAAAATCATGCCGACGCGCCGGCGCAAACCGCGCAGACCGTCGGCGTCCAGTGCGCCTACGTCCTCGCCGTCGACCTGGATACGGCCGCCGCTGGCGCTCTCGAGCCGGTTGATCAACCGCAGCAGCGTGGACTTGCCGGCGCCGGAATGGCCGATGATGCCGAACACTTCGCCGGCCTCGATGCGCAGGTCGAGCGGAAGCAGCGCGGGCATATCCTTGCCAGCGATCCGGTACGACTTGCTGGCCTGCTGGAATTCGATCACGGAAGCTAGGATTGAGGACGCCGGACTCAAGCGTACCGCGTGGCGACGGTCGCCGTCGCGCACGCTGACGCATGAGCGCAGAACGATTCGTCAGTAGCGGCCGGCGCCGTCGTGTTCGCGCAGCGGCACGTGCACGATCAAGCGCCCGCGGCCTGCGACGGTTCCAACCCGGCGATCTGGCGCAGCGCGCGCTCGAACAGTTCCACCGGTTGGCCGCCCTGGATCAGATGGCGGTCGTTGATGATCACCGACGGTACCGCGCTGATGCCCTGGCTCTGATAGTGGCGTTCCTGCGCGCGCACCTCGTCGGCGTATTCCTGCGAGGCCAGGATCTGGCGCGCACGCGCCGCGTCCAGGCCAACCGCAGCGGCGACCTCGGCCAGGGTCTCGTGCGCGGACACGTCGCGGCCCTCGGTGAAGTAGGCACGCAGCAGGGCGTGCTTGAGCGCGCGTTCGTAGTCGCCGCCCTCGAGCGCGGCCCAATGCAGCAGGCGGTGGGCATCGAAGGTGTTGTAGATGCGGTTGCGCAGGTTGAACTCGAAGCCCAGCGCGGCGCCTCGCTGACGCAAGGCTTCGCGGTTCTGCGCGAGCTGCGCCGGGGTCGAGCCGTACTTCTCGATCAGGTGCTCGTCGATGTCCTGGCCTTGCGGGCCCATCTGCGGGTTGAGTTCGAACGGCTGGAAGTGCAGTTCGACCGCGACCTCGTCGCCCACGCGCGCGATCGCCTGCTCCAACGACTTCAGCCCGACCGCGCACCAGGGGCAGGAAACGTCGGAAACGAAATCGATCTTGATCGGCTGGGACATGGGGACACCGTGGGATGCGGCCGGAACGCGGCCTCGATCGATCCAAGATGCGGCGCGACGTCCCCGCGATCAACCGCGCGAAGCGGTCATGGGTGGGCCGCTGCGTTCCAGCGGTGGCCCGCTGGCGCCGCTCACTCCAGCGCCAGGCCCAGGATGCGGTCGTCGTAGTCGCGGCCGCCGACATTGAAGCGACGAGTACCCAGCGCGCGGAAACCGCAGCGCTCGTAGAAGCCGATCGCCGCGGCATTGCCGTCGTACACGCCCAGCAGCAGGCGTTTCGCGCCGGCGGCGCGTGCGTGCGCGACCGCCGCGGCGAGCAGGCGCTTGCCCCAGCCGCCGCCGTGGAAACGACTCAGCAGGTAGATACGCTTGAGTTCGAGATCGCTCGGATCGGCATCGGCCAGCGGCAACTGCGCCGGTGCGACCACCGCGTAACCCACCGGCGCCTCGCCGGGCGCGGCCTCGGCCAGCCACAGCGCGCAGGCGGGATCGTCGAGCCAGGCGCGGTACACCTCCGCAACATGCGCGTTCGCGCAGTGCCTGACGATGTCGGCGCCGCCGAGGATGCCGGCGAAGGTTTCCAGGAACGTGGCCTGGCCCACCAGCGCCAGCGCGGCTTCGTCGCCGGCGACGCAGGGGCGGAGTCGGAGGTCGTGGCTCATACGGGGATGCGCTGACGCATCGCCGCTCTCTCCGTCGCGGGAGAGAGCGGCGACGTGGCCTTACTTGCGCTCGCCGGCGGTGGCGTCGCGCGCGGCGCGGAACTCCGAATCCTGGCTCCAGTTCGGCCAGCGCTTGGAGTTGGCCAGGCCGTTGCCTAGCGTGTACAGCAGTTCCAGATCGCGGGCCATGCCGGTGAAGGTCCAGCTGGCTTCCCACTGGTCGGCCGGCTGATGGTAACGGTCGGCGGTGTAGGCCTGCTGCGCGGCTTCGCCGGCGGCCCGGCCGCCGTCGACCTTGTCGTCGCCGGAACCGAACGAGATCGCCGGCACGCCGCGCTTGGCGAACGGGAAGTGATCGGAGCGGAAGAAGTGGCCGGCCTCGGGCTTGGGATCGGTGACGTAGCTGAGGTTCCAGCGCTGGCCGAGCGCGATCAGTTCGTCCAGCAATTCCTGCTTGGCGCTGCCGGAGGTGGTGAAGTCGCGCGAGGGGCCCATCGGGTCGAGCGCATCGGTGTTGATCACCGCCACGGTCTTGGCCAGCGGGTACAGCGGCTTGGACGAGTAGTACTCCGAACCCAGCAGGCCCTTCTCCTCGGCGGTCACCGCCAGGAACACCACCGAGCGCTGCGGCTTGGGACCATGAGCGAAAGCGCGGCCCATCTCGATCAGCGCCGCAGTGCCGGTCGCGTTATCGACGGCGCCGTTGTAGATCTTGTCGCCCTTGGCGTCCGGCGCGCCCACGCCCAGGTGGTCCCAGTGCGCGCTGTAGATCACGGTCTCGTCCGGGCGCTGGGCGCCGTCGACGCGGCCAACGATGTTCTGCGAGGTGATGACTTCGCTCTTGACCGCGTAGTTCGCCGACAAGGTCGCGCCCTTGAGCTCGACCGGCTTGAAGTCGCGCGTCTGTGCCTGGCGCTTGAGCGCTTCGAAATCCAGACCGGAGCGCTTGAACAGGTCGACGGCGAAATCGCGCTGGATCCAGCCTTCCATGGTCGGGTGGGTCGCGCCCGGACGGTCGCGGACCACGTCGAACATGGTGTTGGTGTTGGAGTTCTTGACCGTGGCCCAGCCGTAGGAGGCCGGATCGGTCTCGTGCACGATCAGCAGGCCGATCGCGCCCTGACGCGCGGCTTCTTCGTACTTGTAGGTCCAGCGGCCGTAGTAGGTCATGGCCTTGCCGCCGAAGTCGCCTTGACCGCTTTCGAAGTCGGGATCGTTGATCAGCACGACCGCGATCTTGCCCTTGAGGTCGACGCCCTTGAAGTCGTCCCAGTTGCGCTCCGGCGCCTTGACGCCGTAACCGGCGAAGACCAGCGGCGCGTTCGCGATCGACACCGACTTGGAACCGTCGAGCGCGGCGCGCACGGCGATCTCGCTGCCCTGGGTCAGCGCCTGCGACTTGCCGTCCACCGCCACCGACAGGGTCGGCACGCCTTCGATCTGCGAACGCGTCAGCGGCACCGCCTGGGTCCAGGCGCGCTTGCCGTCCTTGAGGTCGCCGCCCGGCTTCAGGCCCGCGGCCTTCATCTGCGCGACCACGTAGTCGACGGTCTTGGTCTCACCGGCGGTGGCCGGACCGCGACCTTCGAACTCGTCCGACGACAGCGTCTTGACCTCGTCGGACAAACGCTGGGGATCGAACTTCGGAGCTTCGGCCGCCAGGGCCGTGGACACCGACAGGGACAGCAAGGACGCAACCAGCAGTTTCATGGACGGGACGCCTGTGACCAAAGTGCGGCCGATACTAGTGAGCGCGGATCGGCCGGTCCAGCGGCGGAAGTCAGGGTTGCGGGCGCCGGCTTTGCACTTTGTGTCGTTTCGGTGGCCGGCGCCTGGAACTGTGCGTTGTCCTGGCGCGGCTGCCGCGCATTCATCTTGTCGGGCACACTGTCGCCTTCGGCGATGCGGCTACGACCGTACCGTCGCCCCCTCCCCCTGTAGCGCCCGCCGACCGCCGCGTGAGCCCCGCCGCTCGCCGCAGCACCGCATTCCCAGACGCCGCACCGTCGCGGCCGGCCCGCGCATCCCCAATGGCTGCACCGCAATGATCCCCGCTGCTCGCAACACGACTTCCCATCCCACCGCCCGGTGCGCGCGATGAGCGCGACCGCCTACGTCGGCCCGGCTCTGCGCTCGCGTTCGCTGTGGCAGGGCCGTGGCCTGATCCTGGCCGGCATCGTGCTGTCCGCGTTCACCCTGCGCACCGCGGTGACCTCGCTGACGCCGCTGCTGGACAGCCTCGGCCGCGACTTCGGCTTCGGTCCGACCATGACCGGCGTGTTCGGCATGGTGCCGACCGCGGCGTTCGCGGTATTCGGCGTACTTACGCCGGCGATCGCGCATCGTCTCGGCCTGGAACGCGCGGCACTGGCGGCGATGGCGCTGGCCGCGCTGGGCCTGCTCGCCCGTGCATTCGCCGGCGACACCTGGCAGTTGCTGATCGCCTCGGCGGTGGCGCTGTCGGGAATGGGCATAGGCAACGTCGTGTTGCCACCGCTGGTGAAGCGCTATTTCGCCGATCGCGTCGGCGCGGTGAGTTCGCTCTACATCACCGTGCTGCAGTTGGGCACGATCCTGCCGGCGCTGGCGGCGGTGCCGCTGGCGCAGGCCGCGGGCTGGCGGACGTCGCTGGGGTCGTGGTCGCTGGTCGCAGTGGCCGCGGCATTGCCGTGGATCGCGACGCTGTGGATGGAGCGCTACGGCCGCTCGGCGCAGGCGCGCGCTCTGTGTGAGGCGCACGACCGTGCCGTCACCAGTACGGATGAAGCGCCGGAACTGACCGCACCCGCGCCGCGCGGCCGGCCCTGGCGCTCGTCGGTGGCCTGGGGCATGGCGCTGATGTTCGGCATGACCTCGCTGATCACCTATTCGATGTTCACCTGGCTGCCCAAACTGCTGGTCGAAGCCGGCGGCAGTCCGGCGCTGGGCGGCAGCATGGTCGCGCTGTTCTCGACCCTGGGCCTGATCGCGGCGCTGGCGCTGCCCGCGCTGGCGGTGCGCATCGCCAATCCGTTCCCGGTGGTGCTGGTCTGCGTGGTCATGTATCTGGGCGGCTTCGCCGGATTGCTGTGGGCGCCGATGTCGCTGACCCTGCTATGGGTGGCGATGCTGGGCCTGGGCCCGAGCACCTTCCCCTTGTCGCTGACCTTGATCAACCTGCGCACGCGCACCCAGGCCGGCTCGGCCGCGCTCTCGGGTTTCATGCAGGGGCTGGGCTACAGCATCAGCTGCATCGGTCCGCTGCTGTTCGGCTGGCTGCACGAACGCAGTCACGGCTGGCTGCTGCCGTTCGGTTTCCTGACCCTGTGCCTGGTGGTGCTGACGATCGGCGGCTATCTCGCCTGCCGGCCGCGCATGCTCGAAGACACCTGGTAAACGAAACGGGGAGACGCGTCTGGCAAACGCGCTTGCAAAAAAACGACCGGATCGCGCCGCGATGCGACGCGATCCGGGTCGGCCTTAGTCCTTATCGGCGCCGATCACGCGCCCGGTCTTGGGATCGATCTTGAGTTCGACGTCACGACCGGCCGGATCGTCGGCCTCGGCGTTCCAGATGCCGTCCTCGTAGTCGACGTCGTGCACGTTGGTGTAACCGGCCACGGCCAGACGTGCGCGCACGTCGGCTTCGCTGAGGTTGGCGACCTGCTCGTCCGGATACACGCGGCCGGTCTTGGGATCCAGGCGCACGTCCACACGGTTGCCTTCGGCGCTGCGCGCGTCGGCCTTCCAGACGCCGTCGCGGAACTTGATGTCGTTGACGTGGGTGTAGCCCTGGTCGGTCAGCTTGGCGCGCACCTGGGCTTCGGTCAGTGCATCCTGCGCCTGCACGGCGCCTGACACGGCCAGCGCGAACGCGAACGCAGCGCTGCTCAGTACGGTGACTCGCTTCATGACAACCTCCTGTAGGGACGGTGTCCGAGTCTTGCCACACGCACGCCAACCGACGGTGAACATCGCCCATTCAGTCGCACGACTTCACGGCGCATGCACGCGACGCTAACGAAGGCATCGCGCAAACACGAATTCGATCGCGCGCGCGCGGTGTTGCGAGCGTTTACTTCTCGACCGGATACACCGAGGCGATCGGGCAGCTGATCCGCGACAGCGCGCCGCCGCTGCGCGCGATGCCTTCGCCGGCGCGCATTTCCGGCACCACCGCGACCACGTCGCCGGGATTGCCGCAGACGGCGCTGATGCCCATGCCAGAACGTAGTTCGATGGTGGTGGCATCGAACAATTCCGGGCAGCTGTGCGCGAGTTCGACCCGGTAGTAACGATGGCCGCCGGAGCGCTGCGGCGAGACTTCCACCACCAGACCCTTGCCATCCTCGTTCCAGCCGCGCATGTAACGCGGGTTGAGGCAATACGACACCGAGCCGCCGAAGCCGCGGCGCTTTTCAGCGCGTACCTCGACCGTGTCCAGCGTGGCGACGTCGCCGTGGCGGCGATGACTGGCCAACGCCAGCGCGGCGTAGTCCTTGGCATCGATCTCGGCGACCGCGGCCACCGGGCACAGACGCTGCCCGCTGCGCACGTACTCGTTGCCGGCGCCGCAGACCCAGCCCTCGCGCGCGAGCACGCTGGCGTGCACATCCGCGCCCGCGGCCGGGCAATCCTCTTTCAGATCGACGCGGAAACGGCGGCCGTCGTTCTGCAGCACCGCCAGGGTGCGCTCCGACGCCTGCCGCACTTCGCCCATCGCGCGCGCGTCCAGGCAATGCGCCGCGGGCGCGGGTGCACGCGTGGACGCGGCCGCCGCCGTGACGGCACAGACTGCGGTGGCGAGGAAAACAGCGGCAGGCAGGCGCATCGCGATTCCGTGTCGTGACCCGGCGCGCTCCGCCGGCCCCCGGATTAGACGCGAACTGCGGCGACCGGCGCCAGCGCGCGCCGCCGCGCGTTGCCCGCCTCTCAGCGGGCCGCGCCGGCCGGGTCCGACCGCCGGTCCGGTTCGGCGATACCTCATAAATGATGATCATCATGAATACTGCTAGGATCGCCAGACCGGGGTCGGACCGGCCCAGCGGAGTCGAAACATGAAAGTCAGCCGCGAACAGGCCGCCGAAAACCGCGAACGCATCGTCGGCGCCGCCGCCCGGCTGTTCCGCGAACGCGGCTACGACGGCATCGGCATCGCTGAACTGATGCAGGACGCCGGCCTCACCCACGGCGGCTTCTACGGCCATTTCGACTCCAAACAGGACCTGATGGCGCAGGCCTGCGAACACGCCGTGACCGGATCGCTGGCCTACTGGACCCAGCTGATCGAGCGCGATCCCGAGCACGCGCTGCAGAACATCGCCGCCGCCTACCTGTCCACCGCGCATCGCGACCAGCCCGGGCGCGGCTGCACCTTCGCTGCGCTCGGCGCCGACGCCGCTCGCCTGGAGCCGCCGGTGCGGCGCAGCCTGGGGCAGGCGCTGAGTTCCTACCTGGAACTGCTGACGCCGCTATTGCCGGGCCGCAGCCGCGCCGCGCGCCGCGAGCGCGCGTTGGCGACCCTGGCCAGCCTGGTCGGCGCACTGGTGCTGGCGCGCGCGGTCGACGATCCGAGCCTGTCGCAAGAAGTGCTGCACGCGGTATCGGCTTCCATCCCCTCTCGCTGACCTCCTCACTATCGGAAACCCCTGCGATGACCGTGAATGTGTTCGAACTCGAAGCCCTGCGCGGCCTCAACGGCCTGGACACCCTGCGTGCCCTGCTCGCCGCCGGCCGCCCGCCGCCGATCGGCGAGACCCTGGGCTTCATCCTCACCGAGGTCGACGAAGGCCGCGCGGTATTCGCCGGCACGCCCGGCCCGCACGCCTACAACCCGCTGGGCGTGATCCACGGCGGCTACGCCGCGACCCTGCTCGACTCGGCCTGCGGCTGCGCCGCGCACAGCGCGCTCAGCGCCGAGCAGGCCTACACGACGCTGGAGCTCAAGATCGCCTATCACCGCGCCATGACCTCCGACACCGGTCCGGTGCGTGCCGAAGCCAAGCTGCTGTCGATCGGCAAGCGCGTCGCCTTCGCCGAGGGCAAGCTCACCGATGCCCAAGGCCGGCTGTACGCCTCGGCGACCTCAACCCTGCTGGTGTTCGAACGCAAGGCTTGAACGAGGACCGCGTATGCACACCGACACACCCGACGACGGCCTGTACCTGGACGACCTCGCGGTCGGCCAGCGTTTCGAAACCGCCACCTACACCGTCAGCGAAGCGCAGATCAAAGCCTTCGCGCGCGAGTTCGACCCGCAGCCCTTCCACCTCGACGACGAGGCCGCGCGCGCAAGCCTGTTCGAAGGCCTGGCCGCGAGCGGCTGGCACACCGCGGCGATCACCATGCGCTTGCTGGTCGATCGCGGCATACCCGCCGGCGGCCTGATCGGCGCCGGCGCCGAGATCGCCTGGCCGCGCCCGACCCGGCCGGGCGACACGCTGCAGGTGCATAGCGAGATCGTCGAAGTCGCAGCTTCGCGTTCGCGTCCGGACCGCGGCCTGGTCGTGGTCCGCAACGAGACCCGCAACCAGCGCGGCGAAGTCGTGCAAGCCTTCACCGGCAAGCTGATCGTGTTCCGACGTCCGAACGCCGCCGCATAGGCGACGACGCCTGCATCGGACTTGCGCCGAACCGTGCCTTGCGGCCATGGCGCGCACCGTCGGCGCGCGCTAACGTCCGCGGGTCGCACACACCGGAACCGCCATGCAGGACCTGACCCAGGGCTCCATCCCCAAGCACGTCATGCGGATGGCCGCGCCGATCATGATCGGCATGCTGTTCCAGACCCTGTATTTCCTGATCGATCTGTACTTCGTCGCGCGCCTGGGCGATGCCGCGATCGCCGGCGTCGGCGCGGCCGGCAACGTGCAGTTCATCGTGATGGCGCTGACTCAGATCCTGGGCGTGGGCACGATGGCGCTGATCTCGCACGCGGTCGGGCGCAAGGACCGCGAGGACGCCAACCTGGTGTTCAACCAGAGCCTGTTGCTGGCGCTGACCTGCACCGCGATCACCCTGGTCGGCGGCTACGCGCTGGGCGGTGTCTATATGCGCACGCTCGGCGCCGATGCGGCGACCACTCAGGCCGGCATCGATTACCTCTACTGGTTCCTGCCCGGCCTGGCGCTGCAGTTCGCCCAGATCGCGATGGGTTCGGCGCTGCGCGGCACCGGCATCGCCAAGCCGACCATGGTCGTGCAGATGCTGACGGTGATCCTCAACGCGATCCTGGCGCCGGTGCTGATCGCCGGCTGGCTGACCGGCAAGCCGATGGGCGTGGCAGGCGCGGGCCTGGCGACCTCGATCTCGGTCGCCGCGGGCGTGGTGATGATGGCGCTGTACTTCGCGCGCCTGGAAAAGTACGTGGGCTTCGATCCCAGCCAGTTCCACGCCCGGCTCGCGGTGTGGAAACGGATCCTGCACATCGGCCTGCCGCCGGGCGGCGAGTTCGCGCTGATGTTCGTCTATATGGCGGTGATCTATTGGGTGATCCGCGGCTTCGGCGCCGAGGCCCAGGCCGGTTTCGGCATCGGCCAGCGGGTGATGCAGGCGATCTTCCTGCCGGCGATGGCGGTGGCCTTCGCGACCGCGCCGGTGGCCGGTCAGAACGTCGGCGCGCGCCGGCCCGAACGGGTACGCGCGACCTTCCACGCCGCGGTCGCGATCGGCACCGTGCTGATGCTGGGCCTGACCGCGCTGTGCCAGTGGCGGCCGGACTGGCTGGTCGGCGCCTTCACCCAGGAAACCGCGGTGATCGCGGTCGCGGTGCAGTTCCTGAGCATCATTTCGCTGAACTTCGTCGCCTCGGGGCTGATCTTCACCTGCTCGGGCATGTTCCAGGCCCTGGGCAACACCCTGCCCGCCTTCCTCAGCAGCGCCAGCCGCCTGCTGACCTTCGTGGTGCCGGCGGTGTGGCTGTCGACCCAGCCGGGTTTCGAACTGCGCCAGCTGTGGCTGCTGTCGGTGGCCTCGGTGACCCTGCAGGCCATCCTCAGCGCGGTATTGCTGCTGCGCGCGCTGCGCCGGGCCACGGTCACGATGACGGCGGCCGCGCCGGCCTGAGTCACGGGCCGGACAGACACCCCAGGCCAGGGAGACTCCAGAAAACAAAAAACCCGGCCGAGGCCGGGTTTTTCGTTTCGGATCGCGCCCGGAGGCGCGGCCCGATAAGCGGTTCAGACCGCCTGCACCGATTCAGCCTGCAGGCCCTTCTGGCCCTGGGTGACGGTGAAGGAGACCTTCTGGCCTTCCTGCAGGCTCTTGAAGCCCTGCGACTCGATCGCGCGGAAGTGCACGAACACGTCTTCGCCGTTCTCACGGCTGATGAAGCCGAAGCCCTTGGCATCGTTGAACCACTTGACCGTACCGAATTCACGGTTCGACATTTTGCTTGCTCCTTGAAACGTAATGGGAATTGCCGCCAGAGCGGCCGTGATGCTGGTTGCAAGGAGGAAGCCAGGTGCAACGATGGGCGGATCTGGGATCTACGGCATCGGGCCACGGTTCATGGTGACCCTTGACGAACACAGCACTCGATACCCTAGTTCGCTCCTGAGCGGATTGCAATACCCTCGCCCCAAAATTTGTCGTCCGTTCAGCTGAACAGGGACGGGAAGCACCGTTTCCAAGCCCTCCACCCCACCCAGGGCGGGCTTGCGTACCATCTGGGCCACTAACCGCCGCCCGGAGCCCGCGATGACCGCCTTCGACCTGACCCCGCCCAGCGACGCCCAACGTCGCGAACTCGCCGAGGGCCTGAGCGGGGAGGAGCGCGAGGTGCTGCTGCACCATGGCACCGAGGCCCCGTTCTGCGGGGTGTTCCTCGACAACAAGCTCGATGGAGTCTACACCTGCCGGTTCTGCGGCCTGCCGCTGTTCCGCTCCAGCACCAAGTTCGACTCCGGCACCGGCTGGCCCAGCTTCTTCGCCCCCTACGACTCGGCTCACGTCCGGGTGGTGCGCGACACCAGCTACGGCATGGTCCGCGAGGAGATCGTCTGCGCGCGCTGCGGCAGCCACCTCGGCCATGTGTTCCCGGACGGCCCGCCGCCGACCGGCGAGCGCCACTGCCTGAATTCGGTCTCGCTGGCCTTCAGCCGCAACGGCGAGGCCCTGCCCGACCCTCTCCAGCGCGGCGGCGCCGAGGCCGAACCCGCCGGCTGACGCGGGTCCGCAGCCGGCTCAGAACGCGTCGCTGCCCGGCCGCGCCTCGATCCCGAGCGCGGTCGCGAGCATCTGCAAGCCCTCGTCGTCGCGGCGCAGTGCGATCCAGCCGGCATAGCTGTCGGCGCCGGTGTTCCAGGTCCACAGGGTGTAGCCGTGCTCGCGCAGCCGGTCGTGCGCGGTCGCCATCAGCGCCGGGATGTCGGTGCCGTCCAGGAACTCCGGATCGGAGGTGTCGTCGGTGCCCCAATCGATGCGCAGGTTCCAGCGCGCGGCCAGCTCGTTGATGCTGTCGATGAAGGATTCGCTGTCCTTCCAGTCGACGTAGTAGCCGGCCTTCCAGTCGATCGCGTCCTTGATCAGCCACACCGGCTCGTCGGTTTCGCCGCCGGCCTCGTTCAGCGCCTCGCGGTAGTCGGTGAACTGCTGCAGCGCCGATTCCTCGTCGCCGGGGTTGATCAGCAGCAACAGCTGCCAGACCAGGGCTTCGGATCCGGCCTCGTCGAGGTCGCTGTCGTAGCCGTCGCTGTAGTCGTCGCCGTCGTAGTCGTCGTCGGGTGCGTTCATGGGCGCGGTCGCGTCGGATGGGGGCGGGCAGGATGAGGCTTGGCCGCGGGCTTGGAAAGCCGGGCCGCGCACGCCCGGATTCTGCGAGGTCGACGGCGCCGGGTCCACCGCGCTTCACCTGCGCTTGCGCGGTGCGCGACTAGAGTCGGTGCGTACCGATCGAGGCCGCCGCCATGTCCCGCAACGCCGACCACGTCTATTCCGCGCCCGCCGATATCGCCCGTCTGGAAGCGCGCATCGCCAGCCTGCGCGACGACGCCCGGGTCGAACTGAGCCTGCACGACGGCCGCGTGCTGCGCGGCGTGGTCGCGGCCCTGCCGACTCTGCAGTCGTTCTACGGCCCGGGCGACGTCGAAGGGCTGAACGGGGTGCTGCGGCTGGAAGAGCCGCTCGGCGGCGACGCCAGCCGCGTGCACGACCTGTGGCTGGACGAGATCGACGCGGTCCGGCCGCTGACCGCGTTCGAGCTGCACCGGCCTGCCTGAGGCGACCGCGACCGGCGCGGCGCGTATCCTGTGCAGCCGGTGCCGCCCCGTGCGCGCCGCGATCCCCGCCCGCGTCCTCCGCGGGTACCACCTGCCTCAGCGATACCGACGATGACCGACACCCCGCCCGACCGCCTGTCCAACGACCCGCGCAGCCCCTTCCACGACGGTTCCCTGCTCGAGCGTGGCATCGGCATCCGCTTCAACGGCCAGGAGCGCCACAACGTCGAGGAATACTGCGTCAGCGAAGGCTGGGTACGGGTACCGGTGGGCAAGGCTCTGGACCGCCGCGGCAATCCGATGACGGTCAAGGTCAAGGGCGAAGTGGTCGCCTACTTCCTGACGCCGGCGAAGGAATAAGTTCGGTACGCGACCGCCCTGTGCGGGCGGTTGCGGGCGCGACGGCCGCACTTGGCGGCCGTCCGAGTGTTTCCGGATCGCGCCGCGGCCGCCGGTTCGCGGTCGCGGCTCACGCCGCTCCTACCCCACAGCCAGCTGCCGCTTCCTGTGGGAGCGGCGTGAGCCGCGATACAGCCGTAGCCGCGCGATCGCGGCTTACGCCGCTCCCACAGAATGCAACGGCGCAGCGCTGGCGACAGCGACCTGCTCTGGGGTACGTGAGCCGCGACCACGCCCCCTCTGGAGCAAACCTCAGCGCGACTCGACCGCCGCCGTGCGCTTGCCCAGTCCCAACGCGTAATACAGCACCACCAGCAGGATCAGGAAGGCCGGGCCCACGAACAGGGCGATGCGGGTGTCGGGGAAGTAGGCCATCAGGCCGACCACCAGCACCAGGAAGGCCAGCGCGATCCAGGTGCCGACCGGATACAGCGGCATCTTGAACTCCAGGCCGTCGCGCTGCGCCGGGCTCAGGCTGGCGCGGAACTTGCGGTGCGACAGCAGGATCACCGCCCAGGTCCAGATCGCGCCGAAGGTCGAGATCGAGGTCACCCAGATGAACACCTTCTCCGGCACCAGGTAGTTCAGCAGCACGCCGAACAGCAGCACCGTCACCGACACCAGCACGGCCTTGCGCGGCACGCCGCCGGCCGAGGTCTTGGCGAAGGTGCGCGGCGCCTGGCCCTGCAGGCCCAGGTTGTAGAGCATGCGCGCGGTGCTGAAGATGCCGCTGTTGCACGACGACAGCGCCGCCGTCAGGACCACGAAGTTGATGATGCCGGCGGCCTCGCGGATGCCCAGGCGCTCGAAGGTCATCACGAACGGGCTGCCGGTGGTGCCCAGCTCGTTCCAGGGATAGATCGACAGGATCACGAACAGCGCGCCGACGTAGAAGATCACGATCCGCCAGAACACCGAATTGATCGCGTCCGGGATCGACTTCTTCGGATTCGCGGCCTCGCCCGCGGTCAGGCCGATCATCTCCACGCCCAGGTAGGCGAACATCACCATCTGCAGCGACATCAGCACGCCCTTGGCGCCGTTGGGGAAGAAGCCCCCGTGCGACCACAGGTTGGAGATGCCGGTGGCGACGCCGTTGTTGCCGAAGCCGAACACGATCATGCCCAGGCCGCCGATGATCATCAGCACGATGGTCACGACCTTGATCATCGCGAACCAGAATTCGAACTCGCCGTAGGCGCGCACCGCGATCAGGTTGACCGACCCCATCGCCGCCAACGCCGCCAGCGCCCAGGCCCACTGCGGCGTGCCCGGGAACCAGATCTGCATATAGATGCCGACCGCGGTGATCTCGGCCACGCAGGTCACCAGCCACAGGAACCAGTAGTTCCAGCCGGTGAGGTAGCCCGACAGCGGGCCCAGGTAGTCCTGTGCGTAGCGGCTGAACGAGCCGGCGACCGGGTTGTGCACGGCCATCTCGCCCAGCGCGCGCATGATGATGAAGATCGCCGCGCCGCCGAGCAGGTAGGCGAGCAGGATGCCCGGACCGGCCAGCTTGATCGCGTTGGCCGAGCCCAGGAACAGGCCGACGCCGATCGCGGCGCCCAGCGCCATCAGGCGGATATGACGCTCGCCCAGGCCGCGATGGAGTTCTTGCGGTTCGCTCTGCATTGCCACGGTCTCCTGGCCACGCGCTGGTCGCGGGCCTGCGGTTGCGCGGCGCGGCGCGCCGACTGCTCGCAACCCTACGCGATGCCGGCCCGCAGGTGTAGGGGCGGCGGCCGCGTTTTCCACTCCCGCCCCGGCGCCGCGCCCCGATCCGTGTCAACCGGTGCCGCGCCCCTGCGTTGTCATGACGGACCCCGAGGGAGAGCGCGGCATGGGCACTCGCGAAAGCGTGAGCGCGGTCAATCGTTTCGGCCTGGGTGCGGCACCGGGCCAGTTGGCGCGGATCGGCGACGCGCGCGGCTGGCTGCACGCACAGTTGCGCGGCGATGGCGCGCAGGCGCAGTTTGCCGACCTGCCCACCAGCCTGGACTACGTCCGGCGCGAGGCCGACTACTACCGCGAACGCCGGGCCGCGCGCCGCAAGGGCGAGGGCGCCGATGAGGTCGCCAATTTCGGCCAGCGCTTCCGCGACGATCAACTGCGCGAGTTCGGCCGCCGCTACCGGGTCGCAGTCGCCAGCGAACGCGGCTTCGTCGAGCGCCTGGTGCGGTTCTGGTCCAACCATTTCGCGATCTCGATCGACAAGCGCGCCGCATCCCTATACGCCGCGCCGATGGAGCGCGAGGCGATCCGCCCGCACCTGCTGTCGCGCTACGCCGATCTGTTGATCGCGGTCGAATCGCACCCGGGCATGCTGCGCTACCTAGACAACGTGCGCTCGGTCGGCAGCGATTCGCCTTATGCGCAGCGCGCGCGCCGGCGCATGGCGCGCGCGGACGCGCAGGCGCCCAAGCGCGAGGTCGGCCTGAACGAAAATCTCGCGCGCGAGATCCTGGAACTGCACACCCTCGGCGTCGACGGCGGCTACGCCCAAGCCGACGTGACCGAGCTGGCGCGCGCGATCACCGGCTGGGGCGTGCCCCTGCCGCGCGAACTCGCGGCCGGCGACGCGGGTTCGGCATTCGTGTTCCGCGCCGCCGCGCACGAAGGCGGCGCGCGCCGCGTGATCGGGCGTCGCTACGCCGAGGGCGGACTGGAACAGGGCCGCGCGATCCTCAGCGACCTGGCGGTGCATGCGTCCACCGCGCGCCACCTGTCGTACAAGCTCGCCCGCCATTTCGTCGGCGATGCGCCACCGCCCGCGCTGGTCGCACGCCTGACCGCGGCCTGGCAGCGCAGCGGCGGCGACCTGCCGACCGTCTATGCGGCCCTGATCGACGCGCCCGAGGCCTGGAGCGAGGACGCGCGCAAGTTCAAGACGCCGGACGATTTCGTGGTGTCGGCGCTGCGCGCCAGCGGCGCCACTCCCGGCGAGAAACCGCGCGCGCTGATCGGCCTGCTCGCGCGCATGGGCCAACCGCCGTTCACCCCGCGCTCGCCCGCCGGCTACGCCGACGAGGCAGCCGAATGGAGCGGACCGGACGCCTTGTGGAAACGCGTGCAGGCCGCGCAGAGCCTGTCCGAGTCAACTCCCGCCGCGCGCGTGGATGCGCTCGCGACCGCCCGCGAGCTGTTCGCCGACCGCGCCGACACCGACACCCTGGACGCACTGCGGCGCGCCGAATCCCCGCGCGACGGATTGGCGCTGCTGTTCGCCAGCCCTGCCTTCCAATGGAGAAGCTGAGATGAGACTGAGCCGACGCCATTTCATCGGAGCGGCCGGCGCGGTCACCGCGCTCAGCCTGTGGCCGGGCCTGAGCGCGAGCGCCGCGTCCGCCGACACTCGCCTACTGGTGGTGCTGTTGCGCGGCGGCGTCGACGGCTTGCATGTGTTGCCGCCGCGCGACGACGCGGCCTACGCGCGCCTGCGCGGCGCCTTGGCCCCGCTGGATGCGCGCCCACTGAACGGCGACTTCGCCCTGCACCCCTCGCTCGCGTTCGCGCACACGCTGTACGGCCGCGGCCAGCTGCTACCGGTGCTCGCGATCGCGCCGGCGTATCGCCAGCGCTCGCATTTCGAAGCCCAGGACTGCCTGGAGAACGGCACCGCCAGCGCCAGCGGCGCCGCCACCGGCTGGCTCAATCGCTGCGCCGAATCCCTGCGCGGCAGCGAGGCGCTGTCGGTGACCGCGGTGATGCCGCTGATCATGCGCGGCCCCGGCGCCGTCACGACCTGGTCGCCGCCGCTGCCCGAGGACGTCAATCCGATCCTGCTGCAACGTCTGCAACCGCTGTACGCGGCCGACCCGCGCCTGTCGGGTGCATTCGCGCGCGCGCTCGACAACGCATCCGAAACCCAGGGCACCGGCATGGCCGCCGGCAACGCGCGCGGCGGTCGTTTGCCGCAGGCCATGGCTGCGGCGGCGAAGTTCATGAGCGCCGCCGACGGGCCGCGCCTGGGCTTCGTCGAGGATTCGGGCTGGGACACCCACAGCAACCAGGCCGCGGTGCTGACGCGCAAGCTCGGCGAACTCGACGCCGGCCTGCGCGCATTCCAGGACGGCGCCGCGCCGGTCTGGGAGCGCACGGTCATCGCGATCGTCAGCGAGTTCGGCCGCACCGCCGCGGTCAACGGCACCGCCGGCACCGACCACGGCACCGGCGGCCTGGCGTTACTGGCCGGCGGCGCGATCAAAGGCGGCCGCATCGCCGGCGACTGGCCGGGACTCGCGCCCGGCGCGCTCAACGAAGGCCGCGACCTGCGCGCGACCAGCGACCTGCGCGGCCTGTTCAAGGGCCTGTTGGCCGCGCACCTGCGGGTGCCCGAGAGCGCGTTGGAAAGCCGCGTGTTCCCGGACAGCCGCGCGGTGCGAGCGATGGAGGGTCTGCTGGTCTAAGCCGCCGCCGCGACGACGGCGGCGATCAGATCCAATACAGCAGCAGGATCACGACCAGCAGGTACAGCGCCACCGCGACGCCGCCCAGCAAGACGCTGCCTCCGCCGAAGTACAGGAACACCCCGTAGCCCAGCGCCGACAGCCCCGCCAGCAGCCCCACCCACACGAACGCGCACAGCGTGGACACCACGGCGAGCACCGCGTTCTTGTTCTTGGCCGCCTCGAAGGTGCGCAGACTCGTGCGGTCGCCTTCGACCACATACGCGCCGATCGCGCCGAGCTTGGCCGGATCGTCGACCGCCACGCCGGTGGAATGCGCGCCGCGCGAGTACTCCAGGTTGTCCACCGCCGCGGTCATGCCGGACGCGGCGAAACCGTCGAAACCCGCGCCGCCCAGATCCAACAGCCCCTTGCGGTTGTCGAGCCGGAACAGATCCGCCAGCTGCTGGAACATCTTCGGGAAGATCGCCACCACCCAGTCGCGGGTGGCGACCACGTTGACCACGCTCTCGACCCGGCCGGCATCGACCAGCTCGACCCAGGGATAGCCGTACGGCATGACGCTGCCGGCGAAGAACACCCGCCGCACCCGCACCGTCACATAACGCAGCAGCGCGCTGGCCAGGATGTAGGTGCCGTTGCTGTGGCCGACGTAGTCCATCGACTCGGCGTTGGGATAACGCGCCAGGTGCTCGGTGTAGCGGTCCATGAAATCGCGCACGTTGCGCTGGCGGTCGAAGGGCAGCAGGAAGCGCGCCATCGGGAAGCGGCCGTACTTGGCGCTGAACACCGCCACCTTTTCGCCGCCGGCTTCGTAGCGGCGCCGGACCTCGTCGCGGACCTTGTCGGTCCACTCTCCAAGATCGCGGATGCCGTGCATGACGTAGACCAGACGGGTGACGTCGCGATCCTCCTTGAGCTCGACCAGGTCCGGCTCGAGCTCGTCGACCTGGCCCTGCAGGGCCAGCGCGATCGCCCTGCGGCGCTGCTCGGCCGCCTGGCCGCCGACCGCTTCCAGCGCGCCGCCGATTTCCTTATGCCCGGTCTGCGCCAGGGTCTTGAACACGGTGCCGGCGGTGGCGACCAGGTCCTGGCCGTCCTCTTTGGACACCACGTCGTCCTCGCTGCCGATGATCTGGATCACCTGCGGAAAATACAGCCGCCCTTGCACCACCGCTTCGGAACGGGCCAAGCGCACCCACTGCACGCGCGTGTCGGCGATGAAGGGCGAGCCGCGATGCATGGCCGAGATCAGGCGACCGATACCCAGGGAATGGCCGACGACCTGGCACAGGCGGATGTAGAGGTAGGTCGGCCAGGACATCAGCGCGGGGCGCGGTTCCACGCTCCAACCGCGATTCATGCCCGCCAGCAGGACCAGGCGCTCGGTCTTGTCCACCCATTCGCGCTTGCCGCGGCGGCCGTAGGCACCGCGATCCTGTTCCTCGCCATAACCCCACACCAGAGCCTTGCGCAGCAGCGAGGCGCCGGCGCTGTAGCCGATCAGGATCACGCGTTGGTACCCGCCGCGCTTGCATTCGGCGTGGATGCCCTGCTCGATCACGTCGGCGATCGCCAGCGCGTCGGCGTTGCTGGTATAGCCGCGCACCCAGCCGCCGCGGTAGTCGACGATCAGGCGGTCCGCGTCCGGCAAGGTCTGCGCGATCAGATCCAGTGCGCCGCCGAAGTTCTGCAGGCCGGGCATGCCGTGCACAGCGACGACCAGGGTATCGGCCTGGCCGGACGCGGCCGGCTGCAGGCTCAACACGGTGTCGAGCGGCCGCACCAGCCAGCCGGCGATCATGCGCACGCCGAACCAGAACAGGCCGAGCACCGCCATCAGGCTCAGGCCAGGCCACACCATCGACCACAGGTTCAGCACTACGTGCATGTCCGCTTCCTCCGTCCCTAAGGAATCGCGCAGCCGGGGCCGTGGTTCAGCCCCGTCCCCCTACCACCAGACTCTTGTCCTGATTGCCGTCGCGGTAGGCGATGGTCAGCGTGGCGGCGCGGGCACGGCCGTCGTTGACCGAAGCCGGCAGTTCGCTGGCGAGCAGGCTGGCCGCCGCGCGGATCAGGAAGGTCTGTTCGAACGCGCCGCGCAGCATCGCGAAGTTATCGTCGAAGTCGTTCCAGTCGCCGCGCACGTCCAGCAGGTCGGTCATGCGTGTCGCGCCGCTGCGCAGGCGCTCCCAGCGGTTCCAGAAGCGACGCTGCTCGACATCAGAGCGCAGCAGCACCTGGTAGACGGTCCACGGCGTTTCGCCGATCGACTCCTGCCCGGCCAGGCCGCCGCCGTAATCGCGCAGGCTCTTGGCGATCAGTTGCTTGAGTGCGGTGCCGCTGGCGTCGGGGCGGCGGCGGTAAGCCTCGAACAGCGGCGCATAGACCGCTTCGCGGCTGGCGCAGCTCGCGCGCGCCGACTGCTTGGCGTACCAGGGCAGCGCGCGCGCCGCGTGCCGCGCCCAGGCTGCGTCGTCGGCCTGGGCGAACACCCGCATGGCCTGGCGCAGGCCGTGGTCGCTGAGCATCAGGCTCAGGCGCGGCTTGCACTCGCCGGCGGTACCGAGCACGCCGTGCAGCTGCGCGTGCAGCGCCGGCGCTGCGGCCGCATCGATCACGCCCCACAGCACCGCGTCGTCGACCACCCGCGGCAGTTCGCTCGCGACCTTGATCCGGCTCTCTTCCCACCACAGCTGCAGGCCGCACTTGAAGTCGCGCGCTGCGGTCTGCTGCGGCGCGCGCGCTTCTTCCAGGTCGGCCTTGAACAGGGCACCGTACTCTGTGGTCCAGGTGTTGGCGTTGGCGCTGTACTGGGTGCTGCCCAGATAGGCGCGGGTCAGCGCTTCTCCGGCCGGCGACACGTAGCGGCGGCTGACGAAACGGTCCTTGCGCTCCTGCTTGCTCTTGAGATTGAACCAGGTGCCGACGCCGAGGCTGAAACCCCAGGCGCGCACGCGCTCTACCGTCTTCTGGTGCAGGTAGAAGTCCAGCGCATAGCCGGAGCCGCCGTAGTTCAGCACGCGGGCGAAGTCGAAGGCCAGCAGCGCGCCGTGCAGGCGCGACAGCGCCTCTTCCGACAATGTGGCCTCGAGCAGCGAAGCCTCGCTGGCCAGGCGCGTGTACTCGTAGGTGAAACCCAGGGTGACCTTGGTCTTGGCGATCTGGGCGATGCGCTCGGTGAGCAGCGCGGTGAGTTCCTGCAGCTTCTTCTTCAGCGGCTGCAGCGGGTTCAGGTCTTCCAGGCCGAAACGTTCGGCCAGCGCGGTGACGATGGGCTGGTACTGCTCGGGGATCCGATCCAGCGAGGTCGCCTCGTCGATCGCCTTCAAGGCTGCGGTCGGCGCGTCGAGCACGCCGGCCATGACCGAAGTCAGCACCTTCTCCACCGCGGCCGGATCGGCGAATTCGATCTGGACGCCGGCCTTGGCCTCGAAACGATCGTCGTGGACCACGCTCTTGCGCAGCGCGACCCGGAACGCGCGCTCGCCGGAGGCCTTCTCGCGCACGAAACACAGGCTGAAGTCGTCGTCGACGGTGGCGGTGAAGCTGGCACTGGCGCTGGCGCCGATGTTGACCAGGAAGGCACCGGTCTGACTGGTGCCGAGTACGTCGGCCAGGCCGTGCAGCGAGGTCGAGAAGATGTCCGACCAGCTCACGCTAAGCGTGGCGGTGAGTTTGCCGCGCGCCTTCAGCGCGACCGCTTCACCGACTTCCAGCGTGGCGATATCGGACGCGGACAGGACGCTGGCGATTTCGTCGATGTCGGACAGGATCGCGTCGCCGATGCGGTCGACGGCGTCGTGGCGCTTGTAGCAAAGCAGGCGCAGCGAGCGGTCGCCACCGATGCTGCCGCCGGCGGTGCCGATCTTGCCCGTGGCCTTGGCGGTCGCGGAGGCGGCCAGCGAGTACTTGAGCCAGGCGCTGCCGGCCTGGAACGCGAGCTGCGGGCGCCAGTCGGTGGTCGCTTTGGCCGGATCGACCGCGTCGGCGCGGCTACCGATCACGCCGTCTTCGTCGGCGTCGTCGGCGCTGTTGTACAGGTGGATCGCGGCCGCGGCGGAGGCGCCGAATACCGCCTTGATGCTGCCGCTCTGCGCGGTGGTGTCCACGCCTTTGGCGTAGTCCAGCAGTTCGGTCTTGACCGATGAATCCTTGAGCGGCTTGGCGGCGACGCCGGCCAACTTCTCGACCAGATCGGGAATCGCGATCTTGCTCATTGACGGCCTGTCCTTGCAGTCGGGTAGGAGTACGTCCGGACGTTCTGTCCGGGAGACGGTAAGCGCGGGCGCCGGACGCTTTCCCCAGCGGTCCGACTGTGACCGAGTATCCACCGATTCCGTGCCCGCTGTCACCGACCGTGCTGTCGCCGACCGCGACGCCGTCGCGCCGGCGGCCGCCGCGCTCGCGGCGACCGCAGGCGGGGATCATGCACGTCGCGTTCGCACACCGGCCTCCTGCAACCGCTGCAGATAGTAGTCCGGTTCGATCAGGGTGTCGGGGAAGTACAGCCCCGGCGCGACCGCCGCGCCACCGGCCAAACCCAGCAAGCGCTCGACGCCGAGCGCGATGCTCAACGCGGTCAACGGCGCCTGCCCGGCCGGGTGCACCAACTCGTGGCGCACGCGCAACGGCTCGCCGTCGTGGCCGATGCCTTCGATCGCGATCGCGATCTCGGTCGAGTACGCCTCGCCGCGGCGGCGGCTGGCGGTAACGCCCAGGCCCATGTCGAGGCGGATCCAGCGGGCGTCGGTCGCGGCCGCCAGGCTGACCACGTCCAGCGGCGAGTACGCGGCGGCCTGCACTGTCTCGCCGTCGACGCTGACGATGCTGCGCACCGCTTCGTCGCCGCGCAGCCAGCGCCATTGCCCGTCTTCCAGCACCTGCGCGCCGGCGGCGGTGGTCAGGCGTTCGTAGTCGGCATAGGCGGCGGGACCGCCCATGTCCTGTTCGTCGAGCAGGGCCGAGAGGTCGATGCGTTCGATCCGAGCGAATTCGCGCGCGTAGTGCAACGCAGGCAGGGTCGCGGCGCCGGCCAGCCAGTGACTGGCGAGCAGGATCGGCGCGCTGGCCGGGGTGCGGATGTAGCGCGCGACTTCGGGCGCGATCTCGAACGAACCGCTCGACGTGCTCAGGTAAGGCAAGCCATGCGCCTGGGCGTACTTCAGGGTGTTCAGACTCGCGTCCTTCACGAACACGATCACGGCGCTGTAGCGCGCGGTCTCGGGCAGGCCGAGATCGGCGCGTTGCAGATCGATCGCGGTCGCCTCGGCGCCGCCGACCGCATCGGCGACCGCTTGGGCCTTGGCGAGGTCGCGGCCGCCGATCGCGATCGGCAGCGCAGGATGCAGGCGGCGCAGGGCCTGCGCGGCCTGACTGCCGACGACGCCGGAGCCGCCGATGATCAGGACCGGGGCGAGTGTGTGTGCGGACATGGGGTGGACTCCTGGGTTCGGGTGGTTGCCGCTTCGGCGACAAACTACGATTGGTAAGTTACGATTGGTAATGTACGCTCACCGAAGCGCCACGGCAGCCCGCAACCCGGCGGTACAGCGTTCCATGAGCGAGACGACCACCCGACGACTTCCCAAGGCCGAACGGCGCGAGCAGCTGCTCGACACCGCGTTCGCGATCGTGCGCGAGCAAGGCAGCGACGCTCTGACCCTGGCTTACCTGGCCGAACGCGCGGGCGTGAGCAAGCCGATCGCCTACGAGCATTTCCAAACCCGCTCCGGTCTGCTGATCGCGCTCTACCGACGCATCGACGAACGTCAGGCCGCGGCGCTGGAGCTCAGCTTCGAGCGCCTGCCGCGCAAGCTCGCCGACGCGGCACGCGTGCTCGCCGAGGCGTATCTGCGTTGCTACACCACGGCCGGGCCGGAGTACCCGGCGATCGCCGCCGCACTGAAGGGCGACGAAGCGATGGAACGCGAACACCAGCGCCTGATCGACGACTACGTCGCACGCTACCGCGAGGCCTTGGCACCCTATTCCTCGCTATCGGCGCAGGAATTGCATCTGCGCTGCGTGGGCATCATCGGAGCCGGCGACGCGATCGCGCAGGAATGGCAGCGCGGCCGCGTCGACGAGGACACCGCGGCGGCGACGCTCGCCTCGCTGATCCAGCGCTGGTTGTCGGCCAAGGCCTGAGCGCGGCTCAGGCGACGCGCGCGACCACGCACAGCGCCGGTATCGGCCGCATCGGCGCGCGCTCCACCCGTTCGATCGCGTACGCCTCGCGCTCCAGGTTCTGCCGCAGCATGGCTTCGATCTTGATCAGGGCGTCCGCGCTTGGCGGCTGATAGGCCAGATACAACCGGCCCTGCGGCGCGAGCCGCTCGCGCAGGCGCGACAATTCCGGCGCGACGCCGGTCCAGAACAGGTTGAGGTTGACCGCGACGATGCGCTGGTAGCGCTGGTCGAGCTCGGCCTTGGCGAGATCGACGACGCGGAAACTCGCCGCCCCCGAAGCCACCGCATCGGAGTTGCGCCACACCGCCGCTGCGATCGCGCTGGAGGAGCGGTCGATCCCGAGATAATGCCCACGCGACAACCGCGGCAGCAGCAGCGCGGCCAGCGTGCCGTTGCCGCAGCCCAGTTCCAGCACCGCATCGGCGGGCTGCGGATCGAGCAGATCCGCCATCCAGCTCAGGCGTTCCGGGACGCGCCCGACGGCACTCATGCGGACACCGCCGCGCCGACATCCGTGCCCACGTGCATCGGAACATGCCGCACCGGAACATGTCGCATTGGAACCGGCCGCATCGCAGCGTCGCTGCGCCGTATCGACAGCCGTGTCATCGTTCGTCCTCCGCGATCGGATCCGCAGCTTAGCCAGCGTGACGCCGGCGCGCATGGGCCGGCCCGCTGTATCGCTCGATTCGTGCCGCAACTGTACCGGTACGGCGCTGTCGTCGCGGCGTAGATTCCGTCATGGTCGGAATCCGATCCGGCGAAACGCGAACATGAGCGCGGCAGCTTGGCTCAAGCAGCGCGATCCGGCCATGGACGCCGTGCAGCGCGCCCGGCGCTCAGGTGCTGGCGACGGGCGGATCCTCGTCGCTGCGCACGCGTGCGCGACCGGCGCGTTTGGCGCTGTACAGACCATTGTCGGCGCGCATCAGCAAGCTTTCGGCGGTCTCCTCGCCGGCCGGTAGCGCGGTGGCGATGCCGATGCTCACCGTGACCATGCCGTGTTCGCTGGCCGAATGCGAGATGCCGAGCGCGCGCACCGCGCGTTCGACGTTCTCGACCGCGACCCGTGCGCCGTTCAGATCGATCTCGGGCAACAGGCAGGTGAATTCCTCGCCGCCGGTGCGCGCGACCAGGTCGCCCGGCCGCACCAGGCTGCGTTCGATCGCCGCGGCGACCTGACGCAGGCAATCGTCGCCGGCAAGATGGCCGTAGGTGTCGTTGTAGGCCTTGAAGTGGTCGATATCGATGATGCCGGCCGACAGCGGCTGACCGCCGCGGCGGCAGCGCTGCCATTCGCGCACCAGGCGCTCGTCGAACTGGCGCCGGTTGGCGACGCCGGTGAGGCCATCGACCCAGGCCATGCGCCGCAGCAGATCCGACTGCTGTTTCAGCGTCAGATGCGCGCGCACGCGGTTGCGCACGGTCAAGGCGTTGATCGGCTTGGTGATGAAGTCGACTCCGCCGGCATCCCAGCACGCGGCCTCCTCGGCAGGATCGTCCAGGCTGGTGACGAAGATCACCGGAATGCTCTGGGTTTCCGGATCAGCCTTGAGCGCGCGGCAGACCTCCAGACCGCTGAGTTCGGGCATGACCACGTCCAGCAACACCAGGTCCGGCGGAGTCTGCTGGCAGAACTCCAGCGCCTGGGCGCCGTTGGTGGCCATGAACACGTCGTGATCGGGCGAGAACACCTCATACAGCGCGCGGATGTTGATCGGCTGGTCGTCCACGACCAGCAATCGCGCGCGTCGCGAAGCAGTCGCCGTTCCCGGCAAGGCTTCCACGTCGAACAGAATCACGCTCATATCCTTGTCATTCCGATCGGGCCAGCAGGCGGCCGCAGAGCTCGGCTGCCGTGGCGAAGTCGAACTGGGCCAGGGCAGCGGCCATCTGCCGATGCTCGCCCGGGTGGTGGCGGGCCAATCCCGCCTCCAGCGAATGGAATACGTCCAGCGCGCCCAGATTGGACGCGATCAGCAGGTCGCGCAGGCGTTGCAGGGTCGGTCGCGGCAACGGCGCGGCGTCGGTATCGACCGGCGGCTGCTCGGCATCCAGCGCTCCCAGGCGCTCGCGAACTTCCGCGGCGGCATCATTCAAGCCGCCGCGCAAGGCACCCAACTGCAGGGTGCGCAGCCACTCTTCGCCGGCACCGGCGATGGCTTTTTCCTGCAGTTCGGCCAACTGCGCCAGGCGCATAGCGCCGACCGTGGCGGCCACGCCCCTGAGCGTATGCAGCTCGCGCATGGCGTCTTCGCGCCGTTTGGAACGCAGCGCGGTCGCGAGTTCGCCCATGATCTGAGTGCCGCCGTCGGGAAAGCCGCGCAGCACGTCGGCGTAGACGTGGCGCTTGCCGCCGAAGCGGGCCAGCGCGGCTTCCCAATCCAGAACGGGAAGCTCGCCATTCGCGGACTTCGCGGATGCCGGGGCGGCTTGCTCGTCGCTCGGCGACTCCGCGATGGGCGGCATCGCCTCCAGTGCGGCATCGTTGGCTGCCGGCGGCGGTGGTGCCGACTGTGCGGACGCGGCGGCGGGTTCGGATTCCGTAGATCCGGATTCCGTGAGCCCGACTTCCGTCGTCGCCGGCTCGGCAGTCGTGGACTCTGTCGGCGCTGTCGGCTCTGTCGGGACCGGCGGCGCCGCAGCGTCGTCATTGGATGCAGGCTGGACCGGCGCTCGCGCGCCCTCGCCGGTCGGGGGCCGGATCGGCGATGCGGCCGCGTCGTTCGAAGCGGGCGGCAACGTCGGCGGCGCGGCCTTCGCCGCGCTCCCGGTCCAATGCAGCAGGCGTTCGACCAGAGTGTCCAGATCGAAAGGCTTGCCGAGGTGATCGTTCATGCCCGCGGCCAGGCAGGCTTCGCGGTCGGACGGCAGCACATTGGCGGTCATGGCGATGATCGGCAGCTTGTTCAGGCCGAGATTGCTGCGGATGCGCCGAGTCGCGGTGTAACCGTCCATGTCCGGCATCTGGATGTCCATCAGCACGACGTGGTACTTGCCGCCGTGGCCGCCCAGCATCTGCAAGGCCTTGGCGCCGCCGCCGGCCACGGCCACGCGCGCGCCTTCGCTTTCGAGCAGATCGGTCACCACCTGCTGGTTGGTCGGATTGTCCTCGACCACCAGCAGCGACATGCCGGCCAGGCGATTGCGCGAGGCCTGCAGCGGCGCCGGATCCGGCAGCGGCGGCGGCAGACCCTGACCGGAGCGCGCATCGGCGACCGCGTCGATCAGCATCGCCACCGTCACCGGCTTCATCAGGAAACCGTCCAGCACCGTCTGTTCGCGGCCCAGGCGCTCGACCAGCATCTCGCGGCCGTGCGCGGTGACCATCACGATCAGCGGCGCCTGAGTGCCGCCGATCAGCTCGCGGATGCGCCGGCCGGTCTCCCAGCCGTCCAGCCCCGGCATGCGCCAGTCGAGGAAGATCACCTCGTAGTGCGGACCTTCGCCGGCGGCGCGTTCGACGAACTCCAGCGCTTCCTCACCGCTGCGCGCGGCGTCGGCCTTCCAGCCGATCGACTGCACCATCGCCAGGATCGCGTTGCGCGCGCTGTCGTTGTCGTCCACCACCAAAGCGCGCAGTTCGCGCAGCCGCTCCGGCGGCCCGGCCGTGGCCTGGGACGGCTCGCTGGGCAGATCCAGGGCGATGTCGAAGAAGAAGCGGCTGCCGCGGCCGCGCTCGCTTTCCACGCCCAGCTCGCCGCCCATCAGGCGCACCAGGCGCTGGCTGATCGCCAGACCCAGGCCGGTGCCGCCGAAGCGGCGGGTGGTCGAAGCCTCGGCCTGCGAGAAGCCTTCGAAGATCGCGGCCAGCTTGTCCTCGGCGATGCCGATGCCGCTGTCGCGCACTTCGAACGCCAGCGACACCCGGCTTTCGTCGCGTGCGGACACGCGCACCATCAGCACCACTTCGCCGTAGTGGGTGAACTTGACCGCGTTGCCGACCAGGTTGATCAGCACTTGCTGCAGACGCAGCGAATCGCCGACCACGCGCTGGGGCACGCGTTCGTCGATGTCGAACACGATCTCGATGTCCTTGTCGCCGACGTTGGCGCTCAGGATCACCGAGATGTCGCGCAGCACCTGCTCCAGCTCGAACTCGTGCGATTCCAGGGTCTGCCGGCCAGCCTCGATCTTGGAGAAATCGAGGATGTCGTTGAGGATGCCGAGCAAGGTCTTGGCAGCGGTCTCGGTCTTGTTGACGTAGTCGAACTGGCGCAGGTCCAGGCTGGTCTTCTGCAGCAACTGCAGCATGCCCAGGATCGCGTTCATCGGCGTGCGTATCTCGTGGCTCATGTTGGCCAGGAAATCGCTCTTGGCCTTGCTCGCCGCCTCCGCCGCCGCGACCGCGTCCACCATCGCCGCCTCGGCGGTGCGTTGCACGGTGATGTCTTCGGCGATCGACCAGGTATAAGGCCTGCCGTCGATGCGCAGCGCCACGCCGTTCAAGCGCACCGGCACGCGCCCGCCGTCCCTGCGTACGAACTGCTTCTCGTAAGGGCCGTAGCGGCCGCTGCTCTGCAGGGTGCGCAGGATCGTCTTTTCCTGCTGCTCGTATTCCTTGGGCGTGATCTTGCTCTGGTCGAGCGTCCGCAGTTCCTGGTCGGTATAGCCGGTGAGGGTACGGAACTCTTCGTTGAACTCGACGAAGCGACCGCTCTCGTCGGTCAGGGCGATGCCCAGCGGCGACAGTTCGAACAGACCGCGCAGCTTGCGTTCGTTGGTCTCCAGCGCGGCTTCGCGGCGCTTGCGCTCGCGCAGGTCGACGGCGATGCTGAGGTAGCCCACGATCTCGCCGTCGCTCTTGCGCAGGGCGCTGACGTTGAGCAGCACCGGGATGCGCTCACCGCTCTTGGTGATGTAGGTCCACTCGTTGGAATCGGGTTCGATCCGGGCCTTGGCCACGAACACCTCGAAGCCCGGGTCGATGCGCCGGCCCAGCTCCATCTGCAGCGCGTGCGCGCGCTCGGCCATTTCGATCGGGTCGTGGAACAGCGCCGGGGTTTCGATCCCGAGCAGTTCGTCCGCGGAGTAGCCCAGGATAGCCTCGGCCGCGGGATTGAACAGGGTGATCTTGCCTTCCGGGTCGGAGGCGATGATGGCGTAGCCGGCGTTGGCCAGGATCGCGCGCTGCAGCGCCGAGTAGGCCTGCAGCTCGGAGGTGCGCTCCTCGACCTGGTGCTCCAGGGTCGCGTTGAGCTGCATGATCTCGGCCTGCGCTTCCTTGCGGTCGGCGATGTCGCGCAGGGTCGAGGCCACGCCGACCACGCGCCCACTGCCGCTGCGGATCGGCGCGGCGGAAATCTCCACGTACAGCAGCGAGCCGTTCTGGTGGCGGCGGATGGTCTCGATCGCAACCGCTTCCTCGCCGGCCAGCGCGCGCTGCAGGATCTGGCCGTCCTCGCGTATGCGCTCGAACGGCACCACCAGTTCGACCAGGGAGCGCCCGAGCGCCTCCTCGGACTTATAGCCGAACATCTGCTCGGCGGCGCGGTTCCACTCGGTCACGCGGCCGTCGGGCGAGGTGCCGATGATGGCGTCGTGCGAGCTTTCGACGATCGCCGCCAGGCGCGCGCTCTGCGCGATCGAGCGGCGCTTGCGTTCGTTCGCGCCCAGGAACACGTACAGCATCACCGCCAGCAGCGCGCCCAGGGCGGCGATCGCCGCGGCCACGCGCAGCGGCTGCGGCAAATCCAGCGCGGCGATGGTCGCCGGCTGGGCTTCGACATCCAGGCGCCACTGGCGCCCGTACATCGGCAGCACCTGCGAGCGCGAGCGGCTTTCGTCGATACCGTCGGCAGCGCCGTTGGAGGCGTGGATACGCTCGCTGCGCGCCGGGTCGGTGACGTCGGTGAGGGCGAAGCCATAGTCGGCATGGACCGCGCCGAAGTCGGCCAGGATCTCGTCGGTGACCAGCGGCGCGTAGACCCAGCCGATACCCGTCGCTTCGGCCTGCGCCGGACTGGGGGTCTGCGAGCCTGCGTACACCGGCAGCAGGAACAGCATGCTGCGGTTGGGCTTGCCCTTGGCCTGGACCAGGGTGATCGGTCCGGTCAGGGTCGGACGGCCGCTCTTGAGCGCGGCCAGCGCGGCTTCGCGGCGATTGCGCTCGGAAGCGATGTCCAAGCCGAACGCGGGGCGGTTGCCGGTTTCGGGCTCGATGTACTTGATCAGGAACTTCTCGCCCTTGTGCGGGGCGAGCTGCTGGACCTTGACGTCGCGCAGGCCTTCGGCGCGTAGCCCGGCCAGGAACGAGGATTCGCGACCGGCCGGCACTCGCACGATGTAGCCGAAGCCGCGCGTGCCGGGGAATTCGCGTGCGATTTCGCTCGACTCCATGTAGCGGCGGAAGCGTTCGCGATTGATCGTCCCGCCGGCGCCGACGACCGCGCCGCGCGCGCCGCGCAGGCCGTACTCATAGGTCTGGAAACGCGCGGCCAGATCGGCCGCGGCGTTCTTCACCAGGCGGTCGAGCAGGCGCTGGGTACGCTCCTGGTTCCCGGAATGCTGGCGCAAGCCCACCATCACCGCGCCGGCCAATCCCAGCAGCAGTACCAGCAGCGCCAGACGGGCAGGGCTACGCAAACGACGGATGGGCTTCCCCTCCCAAGACGGACGAGCCGACGTTAGCAGAGGCGTCGTGGAGATTCCGAGTGGGAATGCGCGGATTCAGCTTCGCCATCCGCTTTCACGCCAATGCGCGCACGGCGCAATAGGGTGCGCACGAGTCCCACCCGACACGCATGATTGGCGGCCGATAGTTAAGCGACTGCTTTACAATTACCGGGGCCGATCTAAACTCAAGCGCATGCTTAACTATTCACCGACCCTGGACCGGGTGTTCCACGCGCTCGCCGACCCGACCCGGCGCGCGATGATCGAACACCTGGACACCGGTGCCGCCACCGTCAGCGAGCTGGCGCAACCGCTGGCGATGTCGCTGGCCGCGGTGGTGCAGCACTTGCAGGTGCTCGAGGACAGCGGTCTGGTGCGCACCCAGAAGACCGGCCGGGTGCGTACCTGCCAGCTCGACCGCGACGGCCTGGGCGCGGCGCAGCGATGGATCGACCAGCACCGCGACGTCAGCGAAGTCCGGCTCGACCGCCCCGCCCCCTGCCTCCCCGCCACGCCCGAGCCGGCGCCGCACCCCTCCGCCGCGCGCAAACCCGCCGGCCGCAAGCGCCGACAGCCCTGACCGCCGACGATCCCGCCCACGACAGCTTCGGCGTGACGTATCGAGGGTGCTTGAACACGATTCTGCCGGCCGTATGCCTTGCGGCGCGGATACTGTGGCTGCACATTGTCGGCCTCCCTTCCGCCACGAGTGCCCGCATGAAGTTCCTGGTGATGATCTACAACGACGACGGCCTGCTCGGCGAGATCCCCGCCGCCGAGGCCGACACCCTGATGCGCAACTGCCTGAGCCACGCCGACGAGCTGCGCGACCAGGGCTACCTGCTGGACTCGCAACAGCTCGAAGCGCCGGTCACCGCCAAGTCGGTGCGCGTCCGCAACGGCCGCACCACCATCACCGACGGCCCCTTCGCCGAAACCAAGGAATACCTGGGCGGCTTCAACCTGATCGAAGCCGAGAACATGGACGAGGCCCTGCGCATCGCGGCCGAATTCCCCTGGGCCAACTCCGGCTGCATCGAAGTGCGCCCGGTGCGCGACCTGGGCGAAGTTCGGCGCCGGGTCGGCGCCTGAGTCCCGTCGCACCGCCGTACTGCCTGCGGCGGCCGCCCCCTTGAGCGCGGCGGCCACCTAGCTGCCGCGCTATTGCGCCGATAGCCCGCAGCGCGCGGCCGGCCGGCACCGCGACAGCTCCGGCTTCCGCTTCGGATGCGCCTGCGTGCAGCGCCCCCAGATTTCGCTGCGGGTCGCCGTGCGGGATCAGGCCGCTTGCGGCAGCGTCGTGCGCTGGCGCCGGATCCGCAGCGCCTGCAACAGCGCCACCGCCAGGAACACCAGGAACGCCGCGCCGACCGCCGCCTGCAGTTCCGGTGCGTCCGGACCCGACACCAGCGGCCGGCCCTCGGGAATGCGGGTGGCGGTTTCGGTGAAGCCGGGGATCAGATGGAAGAACACCGTCAGCGAGTAGCCGATCGCCGCGACGTAGCGCGACAGGCGTCCGAAGATCGCCTTGCGGTCCGCCGCCAGCGCCGTGAACAGCACCAGCAGGGTGATCACGCCCAGCGCATGCGGTTTGCCGAAACTGCCGTGGCGGAAGATGAAGAAGCCGTTGACGCAGCTGCCGATGGTGAACCACACATAGATCCTGCCGAGCAGATGGCCGTAATCGATCTCGCGGTAACGGATCAGTGCGATGAGGCCGGCGAACAGGGCGATGAGGCTGACGACGGTATGGAACATGCCGAAGGGCGTGATGCCGAACATGATTCACCTCGCGATGGCTGGGCAGCTTGCAGGGCGGTGCGACGCCGGCGCGGCCGGCGTCGCGATGGGCTCAGGGCTTCAGTCTCATGACTTCAGGAACGCCAGCATGTCGGCGCCGAGCTTTTCCTTGTGGGTGTCGGTAATGCCGTGCGGCGCGCCCGGGTAGATCACCAGCTTGGCGTTCTTGATCAGCTTGGCCGACGCGCGCGCGGCGGCGTCCACCGGCACCACCTGGTCGTCGTCGCCGTGCAGGACCAGGGTCGGCTTGTCGAACTTCTTCAGGTCTTCGGTGAAGTCGGTCGCCGAGAACGCGGCGATGCAGTCGTAGGCGTTCTTGTGCCCGGCCATCATGCCCTGCATCCAGAATGCGTCGATCGCGCCCTGCGACTTCTTCGCGCCGGGCCGGTTGTAGCCGAAGAACGGGCCGCTGGCGAGGTCCTGGTACAGCTGCGAGCGGTCGGCCAGCGAGGCCTTGCGGATGCCGTCGAACACCTCGATCGGCAGACCGCCGGGATTGGCCTCGGTCTTCAGCATCAGCGGCGGCACGGCGGAGATCAGGCCGAGCTTGGCGACGCGTCCGGTACCGTGACGGCCGACGTAGCGCGCGACTTCGCCGCCGCCGGTGGAGAAGCCGAACAGGGACGCGTCCTTGACGTCGAGATGATCGAGCAACTCGGCCAGATCGTCGGCGTAGTGGTCCATGTCGTTGCCCTGCCAGGGCTGGCTGGAACGGCCGTGGCCGCGGCGATCATGGGCGATCACGCGGTAGCCGTTGTCGGCCAGGAACAGCATCTGCGCTTCCCAGCTGTCGGCGTTGAGCGGCCAGCCATGACTCAGGACGACGACGGGGCCGCTACCCCAGTCCTTGTAGTAGATCTGGGTGCCGTCTTTGGTGGTGATCGTGCTCACGGTCTTGCTCCTCGATTCGCTGTGGGGTTGGGGTGCGACGGTGGCGGTTGCGGGTGGGTCGGGGTCCGAGCAGCCGGTCAACGGCAGGGCGATACCGGCGGCGAACGCGGCCGAGCCGGCAAGCAGGGCGCGGCGCAGCGGATCGGCATCGGCGGGCGGTTTGCGGGTCATGGCGGGACTACTCCTCGATGGTCGTGGAGCGGAGCAGGCAGGGGGCGAAACGGTACCGTTCGATGTGCGAATTGGCACCGTGAGTGCATAGTCACTCAGTTCGCCGCCTTGCGAAAATACCCAGCCAGGCAAACAATGTTTGCGTTTTTGCAAGACCCGTGGCACGTCAATTGCGTAGCCAGCGCAGTGCATGGAGGTGGCCGGTGAAGCTGGACTGGAACGACATCCCGCTGCTGCTGACCCTGGCCGACAACGGCAACATGAGCCAGACCGCGCGCCTGCTCGGTTTGGACGTGTCCACGGTGAGCCGGCGCGTGGCCGCGGCCGAACGCGCGCTCGACCTGCGACTTTTCATCCGCGAGCCCGGCGGCTACAAGCCCAGCGACGCGGGGCGCGTGTTGGTGAGTCACGCCGAAGCGATCTACGACCGCGTCCAGACCATGCTGCTGGACACCCGCGCCGAAGCCGAAGGCATGTCCGGGCCGGTGCGGGTGACCGCGATCGACGTGCTCTTCAGCCACTGGCTGGTGCCGCGCCTGCCCGAACTGCTGCAGGAGCATCCCGGCCTGCAGATGCACCTGATCGCGGGCAATCACGACGTCTCGTTCGCGCGCCGCGAAGCCGATCTGGCGATCCGCCTGGCGCGCCCCAATCACGACGCGGCCTTGCGCATGCGCAAGGTCGGCGAGATCGGTTTCGCGGTCTACGGCGCGCGCCGGCGCAAACCGCCCCCGCGCGAGCGCTGGCCGGAACTGCCGTGGCTGGCCTACGGCGAGGAGCTCGCGCGCCTGCCCGAGATGCAGTGGCTGCAGCGTCTGGGCCCCAAGCAGCTGGTGCGGGTCAGCAGCGTTGCGACCATGGTCCACGCCTGCGAATCCGGGCTCGGCCTGGCCCTGCTGCCCTGCGTGGTCGGCGACCGTGTCGGCCTGAGCCGGCTCGAACCGGCGCCGGCGCTGTATCGCGATCTGTGGCTGCTCAGTCACCGCGACGCCGGCCAGGTCGCGCGCTTCCGCTACGTCGCGGCCTGGCTGGCGCGGTTGTTCGCGGCCGATGCGGCGGCCCTGCGCGGAAACGCAGGCGCCGTGGAGTGAAGCGCGACGCGGCGTGCGCGCGACGCGCGCGGACGGCGAGCGCGCACCGCCCTCAGTCGTGCAGCGGCAGGTTCAGTTCGGTGCGCCAATCCGCCGGATCCGGGCCGGTTTCCGGACCCGACACGTAGCGCTCCCACAGATCCGGACCGCCGTGCAGCCCCTGCGCCCGGACCCAGCCGCCGAACTCGTCCCAGGCCGCATACAAGCCTTCGTAGGCACCGCGATATGTGGTGCGCGCGACCTTGCCGCCGGGCAGCTCGCCCGGCCGCACGCGTCCGCTCGCCGCCACCGGCGTCGCCACCGGCACGCCGAGTTCGAAATCGAAGCTTTCGTCGCTGGTGTTCAGGTGATGCGCGAACAGCGGCCCGGCCGGCGCGACGCCCTGCGCGGCGAGCGTGCTCATCAACTCCTCGATGCCCGGCTGCATGACCCGGGCGATCTGCGCACGCGCGACCCGGATGCGGATCACGGCCGCCGCTTGCGCGGTCGCGATGCCGATCTGCGGCGTCTCGATCATGACCCGGCTCCCTGCTTGGCATCACCGGCGGCGCGCTCCAGGGTGCGCTTCATGGTGTTCAGCGCCACGTCGATCATGCCGGAGACCTGCGCCGTCAGTTCGTTCGGCAGCAGGTCGGCGATCCACACCAGGCGGGTACCGCCGTTCTCGGTATAGGCCTGCACCGAGGCGTTGTAGTGGCGGAACGGGTCGCCCACCGCCGCCCAGGCCACGCGCCGGCGCACCGGATCGACGTCCAGGATCAGCTCGCGCACGCGCAGGCCGTTGCCGAAGGTCACCATGCGGGTATCGCCTTCGAGCCGGCAGTCGGTGACGAAGCCCGGCACCAGCCGCTCGTGGATGCGCCCGACATCGCGCAAGGCTTGCCAGACGAACTCCGCGGGCGCGTACACCCAGATTTCCTGCTGGACCGATGCCATGCACGCTCCTGCGCCGACGCTACGGCGTATTGGGGGGAGCGCCGATTCTGAACCGCGGCCGGTTACGGCGTTGTCCAGGCACGATCAAATCGACGTGCAGTCTCGGCTGTTGCGACAGCACGCCGGCAAGCTGCCCGTCTCCTCGTCAGGGAGATCTCCGGGGCGGCGCGCGGATGGGCCCGCGCGCCGTCCCGGATTTTTTTTGGATGCGATCCGGGTTTACGGCGCGCCCTTCACCACCACGCCCGCACGCATCACCAGCACCGGCTTTTCGGTGGCGCGGATGTTCTCGATCACGTCGCCCGGCACGGCGACGATGTCGGCGGCCTTGCCGGCCTCGAGGGTGCCGGTGTCCTTGTCGATGCCCAACAACTTGGCCGAACCCTGGCTGCTGGTCATCAATGCCGCGGCCGGCGTCATGCCCATGTCGACGTAATCGCCGAATTCGCGCGCGTTGAGGCCGTGCGGGAACACCGCCGAGTCGGTGCCGTAGGCGATCGGCACGCCGATCTTCAGCGCGTGACGGAACATCTGGGTGTGCGCGGCGGCCGCGGCGCGCGCCTTCTCGCCGATCTTGGGCGGGTAGGTATTGGCCTTCTCGTCCACCCACAGCTGGGTCATGCGCGTGGGCACCAGGTAGACGCCCTTGTTCTTCATCAACTGCAAGGTGCCGGGGGTCAGGAAACTGCCGTGTTCGATCGAATCGATGCCGGCCTCGACCGCGAGCCGCGCGGCGACGTCGCCGTGGCTGTGCGCGGCGACCTTGCGGCCCCAGTTGTGGGCCTCGCCGATGATCGCGTCGAGTTCCGCGGGGGTGAGCTGCGGCACGTCGACCGGATCGGATTCGGACAGCACGCCGCCGGAGGCGCAGATCTTGATCACGTCGGCGCCGTACTTCATCTGCTGGCGCACCGCCAGGCGGCATTCCTCGGCGCCATTGCACACGCCTTCCAGCGGACCGGCCGGGCGAATGCGGTCCGGCGGCGCGTTGACGCTGTCGCAATGGCCGCCGGTGGAACCCAGGGAATGGCCGGCGACGATCAGGCGTGGGCCTTGCACTAGGCCGCCGTTGATCGCGTTGCGCAGACCGATGTCGACGAAATCCGGTGCGCCGAGTTCGCGCGCGCTGGTGACGCCGGCCATCAACGCCGCCTGCGCATTGCGCTGTGCGTGGAAGGCCTGCTCGGTCGGGAAGCGCAGCATGTTCTCGTAGAACCCCTGCGCCCAGTTTTCGCTGTGGTCGGACGCGAGATGGGTGTGGGCATCGATGAAACCGGGTAGCAGGGTCGCATCGCCCAGATCGATCACGCGCGCGTCGGCGGGAATCGCAGCATCGCGGCCGACCGCGACGATGCGGTCGCCGCGCACCACCACCACGCCCGGCGAGACCAGCTGTCCGCTGCGGCCGTCGAACAGATGCGCGGCCTTGAGCGCGATCGGCGCGGCCGGCGCCGGTGCGGTTTGCGCCTGCGCGCTCAAGCTCAGACCCAAGGACAATGCAGCGGACAACGCGGCGTTGCGTAGCTTCATGCGAACTCTCCCCAGAGCGATACGGTGGGGCCGAGTGTAGGGCTTGCTGCGACGCGGGGTATGGGACCTTCGGATGACCTGCGCCTCATTTCGGCGACAGGATCGAACGCTCCCTCTCGCACACACGGGAGAGGGAGCGGGACTTCATCAGGACTCGATCAGTTCGCAGCGTCCGGCTTGCGCAGCAGATCGCGCACCGCTTCGGCGGTGGCGGTCGCCGACTGCGGGTTCTGGCCGGTGACCAGGCGACCGTCGACGACGACCTTCGCGGTCCAGTCCGGCGCGGCCTGATGCAGCGCACCGCGTTCGCTCAAGGTGCTGGCCAGCAGGAACGGCACCACGTTCTCCAGTTTCACCGCGCGCTCCTCGTCGTCGGTGAACGCGCTGACGCGCTTGCCGGCGACCAGGTAGCTGCCGTCGCTGAGCTTCACGTTCACCAGCGCGGAGGGACCGTGGCAGACCGCGGCGACGATATCGCCGGACTCGTAGATCTCGCGCGTCACCCGCTGCACCGCCGGGCTGTCCGGGAAATCCCAAACCGCGCCGTGGCCGCCGGCGTAGAACACCGCCGCGTACTTCTTGCTGTCGACCTGGTCCAGGCGCGCGGTGTTGCGGATCGCGGCGCGGAAGCCGGCGTCGTTCCAGTAGCGCGCATTGGTGGCGTCGTCGAGCTCGACTCCGTCCACCGGCGGCTCGCCGCCCTGGATCGAGGCGAACTCGACCGCGATGCCGGCGGCGTCGAACACGGCCAGCGGATGGGTGACTTCGCCCAGGTAAAAGCCGGTGGGCTGGCCGGTGCTGCCCTTGGTGCCGTGGCTGGTCAGGACGATCAACACCGGCTTGCCGGCGGGAGCCGGCACGGAGCCGGTGGCGGTGGCGGCCAGGCCGAACAGGGCGGCGGCGAACAAAGCGGTCATGGCGGGGATCCTGGTTGAGGGAGGAAGGTCGGTGGGCGACCCGGTGCAGGCACTCTATTCTTGCCTCCTATGGCGATAAACTGGTTTCAGGACAAATAACTCATGCGCCGATCGCAAGAATGAGCCGTCACTACGACCACCTCGCCGACGTCGAAGCCCTCGCCACCGCGGTCGATCGCGGCTCGCTGACCGCCGCCGCGACCGCGCTGGGCACCACGCCCTCGGCGATCAGCCGCGCCATCGCCCGCCTGGAAACGCGCCTGGGCGTACAACTGCTACGGCGCACGACCCGGCGCCTGGGCCTGACCGATGCCGGCCGCCTCTACCTCGAACAATCCCGCGCCGCGTTCGCCCTGATCGACGACGCCGAACGCGCGATCCAGGGCCAGGGCGGCGAACTCGGCGGCAGCGTGCGCCTGAGCGTGCCGACCACCTACGGCCATTACCGTCTGCCGGCGAAGTTGCAGACGTTCGCGCAGCGGCATCCGCGCGTGCGGATCGAGTTGAGCATCGCGAATCGCAACGTCGACCTCATCGCCGAGGGCTACGACCTCGCGATCCGCCTCGGCGACCTGCCCGACAGCGGCCTGGTCGCGCGCAAGCTGGAAGACGCGCCGACCTGCCTGGTCGCCTCGCCCGATTACCTGCAGCGCGCGGGCGTGCCGCAGCGCATCGACGACTTGGCGCAGCATCGGTGCCTGTCGTTCCTGATGCCCAGCACCGGTCGTCCCTTCGCCTGGGTGCTGCACGAGGACGGCCATGATCGCGACTGGACGCCGAACGGCCAGGTGCTGGTGTCCGACGACCCGATCGGCATGGTCTCGCTGGCCGAACAGGGCATGGGCATCTGCCAGAGCTACGACTTCATCGTCGGCGAGCGCCTGCGCGCCGGTCGCCTGGTCGAAGTGCTGCCGCAATCGCGCGGCCGCACGCGTGCGTTCTCGTTGATCTACGCCCCGCACCGACAGCTGTCGGCGGCGGCGCGCGCCCTGATCGACACGCTGAGCGCGAGCTGACACGCCGCAACGCCGGCATTTGCGGGCGTCCGCGCGCGGGCGGACAATCCCGACATCGCCTACGGGCGCTTTGTTGCGGAGCCACCCATGATTCTCCGTCCTGCATTGCTCGCCACCCTGCTCGCGCTGAGCCTGGCCGGCGGCGCCGAAGCCAAGAGCCGCAACGTCACCGACCCCGACGCGCCGCGCGCGCTGCCCGAACAAGGCCCGGTCGATGTGCGTTGGGGCAACCCGGCGCAGTTCACCGAGATCCGCTACAGCGGCAACTCCAGCGAAGCCAAGCGCGGCAACTGGGTCGAGGACATTGCCCAGCACCTGCGCAAGCGTGCACAGACCCGCCTGCCCGCGGGCGAGCGCCTGGAAGTCGACATCCTCGACATCCGCCGCGCCGGCAATTTCGAACCCTGGCGCGGCGCCGCCTTCGACGACACCCGCTTCATTCGCGACATCTACCCACCGCGGATCACGCTCAGCTTCCGCCGCATCGGCGCCGACGGCCAGGTCATCGCCGAGGGCGAACGCAAGCTCAGCGATATGGGCTTCCTCAGCAACGCCAACACGCTCAGCAACAGCGACCCGCTGCGCTACGAGAAGTTGCTGCTCAACCGCTGGATCGACCGCGAGTTCAAGCGTCCGGGCGTGTAAGTCCGGCGCGGCGTTCCCGCAACGATAGCGGCCTCGGCCTTGGGGTAGGAGCGGCGTAAGCCGCGACCTCGTAGCTTCGGTTGCCTGCGCGGTCGCGGCTTACGCCGCTCCTACCCCACAGCAGAATCGCAGCGTTCGAGTACGCGCCACCGTCTAGCGCTGCAACGTCTCCAAGAACCGCCGCAGCGCGGCATTGAACGCCTCGGGCTGATCCACGAACACCCCATGCCCGGCCTCGGCCACGACCTCCAACGTCGCGCCCGGTACCTGCGCCGCGGCCGCCTTCTGCGCGGCCAGCTCATCCGAACTTGCGGCCGCCACGATCAAGGTCGGCCGATCGAACTTCTTCAGCGCCCCGCTGCGATCGACGCCGTACATATCCGCCACCAGCATCGCCACACCCGTGCTCACCGGAGTGCGCAGCGCCGTATCGACACGGTGCTCGAGCGTCTGCGCCGACAAGGGCTTGACGAAAATCGCGCCCATCATGCCCTGCAGGTACTCGCGCGGATGCGCGGCGTAGACCGCCATCATCTCCAGGAAGCGCCGTGCCGCCTGCGGATCGGACTGCGCGCCGGCCGCACCGCGCGACACCGCCGCGTCCACCAGCACCAGTCCCGCGACACGGCCCGTGCCGTAGCGGTCCACGTAGGCGGCGATGTCCTGCACACCCTGCGACCAGCCGATCAGGACCACACCCTTGAGATCCTGCGCGGCCAACAGCGCTTCGATGTCGCCGGCCCGCACCTCCGGCGTATTGCCGCCGCCGCTCTGTTGCGACGCGCCCTGCGAACGCGGGTCCATCGCGATCACCCGATGCCCGCCGGCGAACGCCGTCAGCTGCGCCTCCCAGATCGTGTAGTCCATGCCCCAACCGGGCACGAACACCAGCACCGGAGCCTCGCTCACTCGCTGGTTGTCGACGTAGTGGATGCGGGTGCCGTCGGTGGAGTTCAGCGACTGCCCCGACCACGGTTCGGCGGCGCCGGCCACGTTCGCGACCAGGGCCGACAGCATCAACAGCACGCCGGCCGTCGTCAGGCCGCGGCCGGACCGCCACGTCATGGCTTTCTTCATCGCTGCGGACTCGCTCAAGTCGGAGGAAGGATCGATCGTGGCCGCGATGATGGCAGCGCACCGCGGGGGCGGAATGTGCCGGGAGTGCGGGTTCGACCGCCGTTGCGATCCGATGCGTTTCGCCGATCGCGACTGCACGGTCCGGCGCCTCGAGCGACCAGCCGCCGCCGTGCATCGACACGCACGACGATCGCCGGCGGACCCGGCGATCGTCGAGGTGGGCCGCTTAGGCGCTCTGCGCCGCGCTCGGATCGGCGTCCGGGTCCATGTAGAACACTTCCCACTGGTGGCCGTCCGGGTCTTCGTAGCCGCGCTGGTACATGAAGCCGTAGTCCTTGGCTTCCGGCGACTTGGCGCCGGCGGCGATCGCCTTCTCGACCAGCGCATCGACGCCGGCACGGTCGTCGGCGTTCACGCTCAGGATCGCCAGCACGTTCTTGCTGGAATCGCCGATCGGCTTGCTCACGAAGGTCTGGAAGAACGGTTTGACCAGCAGCATCACGTAGATGTCGTCGGAGACGATCATGCAGGTCGCGTTCTCGTCGGTGAACTTGGCGTTGAACGAGTAACCGAGCTTCGTATAGAAGGCGACGGAGCGGTCCAGGTCCTGGACCGGGAGGTTGACGAAGATCTTGGTAGCCATGGCGAATCCTTGAGAGTGGAGGGTAGGTTGGCGGGCCAAGTACGGGGTCGTTTCCGGCCTGCTCTTCTTGACGACGAAGCAAGGCGCCCGTGATCGACACGAGCCGCGAAATTATTTTCCGGTCGGCCGGAGCTCAACCGCCGGGTCCAGATGCGGCTGTAACAGCTCGGCCATCCACTGCATGAACACCTGCACGCGCCGCGGCAGATTGCGCCGGTTGGCGTACAGCAGCGACACCGGCATGGGCTCGGCGCACAGCTGCGGCAGCACTTCGACCAGTTCTCCCCGGTCTAGGTAGGGCTGCAGCCCGATCAGCGGGGCCTGGATCAGGCCCAGACCGGTCAGACAGGCGGTCCGGTAGGCCTCGACGTTGTTGACGGTCAGCACGCCGGCCATGGGCAGGATGCGGTAAGCCGCACCGTCCCAGTATTCCCAGCCGTCGGGCCGGCCGCCCAGGCTGGTCACGTAGTGGACCAGACGGTGCGAGGCCAGGTCCTCCAGGCTCCGCGGCACGCCGTGCCGCTGCAGATAGTCGGGACTGGCGCAGTTGGCCACGCGGAACTGGCCCAGGGGCCGCGCGATCAGGGCGCTGTCGCCCAAGTTGCCGACCCGCACCACGCAGTCGAAACCTTCGCGTACCAAGTCGACGCGGCGGTCGGCGCTGCTCAATTCCAGCTCCAGCTGCGGATGCAGGGCCAGAAACTCGGGCAGGCGCGGTATCACCACGCTGTGGGCCATGCCGCTGGGCATGTCCACGCGCAGACGGCCGCGCAGCGACTGCGGCGCCTGCTGGAACATGCCCTGCAGCTCGTCCATGTCGGCCAGCAGGTCCTTGCAGCGCTCGTAGAAGGCCTGCCCGTCCTGGGTGGTCTGGACCTTGCGCGTGGTCCGGTGCAATAGACGTGTGCCGAGCAGGTTCTCCAACTGCTGCACCGCGGTCGAGGCGCTGGCCTTGGGCAGCCCCAGGCTGTCGGCGGCGCGGGTGAAGCTGGCCAGCTCGGCCACGCGGACGAAGACGTGCATGGCCTCGATCTGGTTCATCGCGGGCTCCCGGCGGCGGCCTATTGTTCAGTAATGGCGAACAGATAAATCGAATTATGCAGATTTATCAGCCGATGTTGCGCCAATAGAGTGGCCCCACACCACTCCCGAGGACCCTGCCATGACCACCACCCCCATCGCCCTGATCACCGGCGGCAGCCGCGGCCTGGGCCGCAACACCGCGCTCAAGCTCGCCGCCTACGGCAGCGACGTGATCCTGACCTACCGCAACAACCGCACCGAAGCCGATGCCGTCGTGGCCGCGATCCAGGCCCAGGGCCGGCGCGCGGTCGCCCTGCAGTTGGACGTCGGCGACAGCCGCAGCTTCGACGCCTTCGCCGCCCAGGTCCGCGACGCGCTCGCCACGCACTGGCAGCGCGATCGCTTCGACCACCTGATCAACAACGCCGGCATCGGCACGCACGCTGCGCTGGCCGACACCAGCGAAGCGCAGTTCGACGAACTGGTGAACATCCACTTCAAGGGCGTGTTCTTCCTCACCCAGAAACTGCTGCCGCTGATCGCCGACGGCGGCCGCATCGTCAACGTCTCCACCGGCCTGACCCGCTTCGCCCTGCCCGGCTACGGCGCCTATGCATCGATGAAAGGCGCGATCGAAGTACTGACCAAGTACATGGCCAAGGAACTGGGCCCGCGCGGCATCGCGGTCAACGTAGTCGCACCCGGCGCGATCGAAACCGACTTCGGCGGCGGCACCGTGCGCGACAACGCCCAGGTCAACGCCTACATCGCGTCGCAGACCGCGCTCGGCCGGGTCGGTCAGCCGGACGATATCGGCGGCGTGTTCGCGTCCTTGCTGTCGCCCGACAACCGCTGGATCAACGCGCAGCGCATCGAGGCATCGGGCGGCATGTTTCTTTGAATTGGGTGTCGGTTAAGTAATCTCCCCCTGTAACCGGTTACGTCGGCGTGACGATGCGCCGGCGTTCCGGCCAGGGTTAAAGGAACCTTAAACACGAATGCGCGGAACTCTCGACGCAGGTCGCGTTTGGCACATGATGCAGCTGCATCGACGACCCAATGCGATTACAACGCATGGCAACGAACGCCATCCGAGAACCGGGAGAAACCGCATGAAACGCATATTGCTGGCCACCGCGCTTGCGCTGACCGTCCTCGCGTCGCCGGCGATGGCCGACGGCCGCGGCAAGGGCCACGGTCACGGCCACGACAAGCACCAGGACCGCGACGACCGTCACGATCGCGACGATAGGCACGACCGCCGCGACGACGATCGCTACGACCGTCGCGACCGCGGTTACGACCGCTACGACAGCCGCTATTACTACAGCTACGACGGCCGCAATCATCCGCCGGGCCGCCACAACGGCTGGCACAAGGACTACCGCCGCGGCCAGCGCATCGACGTGGTCTACATGCAGCCGCGCTACTACATCGACGACTACCCGCGTTACCACCTGGCCCCGCCGCCGCGCGGCCACCGCTGGGTGCGCATGGACGACGGCCGCATGATCCTGATCGCCGTCGCCACCGGCATCATCGCCGACGTGCTGCTGCACCACTGAGTCCGGCGCGGCGCTCGCGCCGCTCGCCGGTCCCACGAGGAATCCCGCTGCGGCGGGATTCTTCGTTTCCGGCCCTCATTCGCCGCTCAGCCGCTTACACCGACATGCCGCTACGACGTTGCGTCTCTTGAGCCAGCTCCTGGGCCTGCGGCTGGGTCCCCTGCGACGCATCACGCTGCAGCTGATCCAACCGTTGCAAGGATTCCGTCACCGGCGTTCGCGCCGCCAGGTCGGTCCTCATATGGGCGATTACGTGCGCCGGGTCGTTGAGGCTGCCCTGCACGACGAACACGTTCTCGCCTGCAGGTGAGGTCGCACTGGCACGGCTGAGCACGACGTGGTCGATACGATCCAGGCCGCTCTGCCTGGCCAGGCAGGCCAGACTGGCGCTCATGCAATCGGCAGCCGGACCGCCGGCCAGCCCCAGGCTGGAATTCAAGCGCTGCACGGCGTCGCGCGATTGCTGCAGCAACGGATGATCGCCCCCGACGGAAGCCCCCTGACCTAGCGGAATACGCGGCGCGCCAGGAGGCCCCATGTGATCGGGACGGTCAAACTCTCGACGTGGGGGCGGCGGCGCAAGCTCCAACGTGGCCGCATCAAGGTCTCCGCTCTGTGGAATACCGCGGTCGCGCTGGAAATTCAGCACTGCGGCCTGCATCCCCAGGGTATAGACACCGTCGCCGTTCAAGCGCTGACCGCGCACATCGCGATACCCAGCCTCATCAAGCACGCGTTGCACGTCTCGGACGCGATCGCCCGACTCGCCGATGCGGATAACGCCGTCGTCGTTCACCGGCAGGGCTTCGATGCCCTGCGTGCGGCGCCCCTCGTCTATCGAGAGCCGACCGCTGATGAGGTCGGCCATGTAGTTTTCGTACTGGTTGTAGTAACGCGTGTCGACTTCCATATGGACGTGGATGCCGGCGCTGTCCGGCAGCCCTCGGTCGCTCTGGGTTCCCAAAGCTTGTCCGTAGGCAATGGTGGTCCTGGGTTGTACCGTGATCGGATTCATGTGCAGCACCCGAGCGATCAACTCACCGCCTTCGCGATCATAGATATCCACGCGCCCTTCGGCGGCATTCACGTCTCCGATGTATCCGGCCACCGGTGAAGGCACGTCGACAGCTCGTACGCCACGACCGCCGACGGGAATGCGCGAGTCCTCAAGAATGAAATCCTTTATCAACAAGACCTGATGCTCGCCCAGGCTGCGATGCCGGTCAGTGCGCAACGTTTCGAGCTCTTGTACTTCGCCGCCGATCACCCCGTATGACCGCCCTCGGGGGTTTTCTGCACCCATCACCACGCCATCGCGGATGGTCGCCCCGCGGTTCGCGATCGGATGATGCGTTACCAAGCCTTCGAAATCGGACACCGGCCGATTGCCTGCGATCCTACTGTGGAGCTGGGATACTCGATACGTCGGCAAGGCTTGCGCAGCCGCTTCGTCTTCCTGGTCGTTCGCCATTGTCCTTCCTTGATCTATACTTCATTGCGACGCAACGCTTAAGGCTTAGTCGCGCGTGTCGGTAGCGCGTTTCAGGTACCAGCAATCGTCGCGGCGTTTGAATAGATAGATGTCGATCTCGGTTTCCGTCCCGAACTGCACAAGGCGATCGCCGCCCGCAAGCGCCTCAACCTTGCGTGGATACTTGTTAGGCCAGGCGGGGCTACTCAGAGCTTCCTGCAGGAACTGGCCCTCTACGCCAATCCCGCGGTAGTCGTCCAATCTGGCAATGTAGCGATAGGCGAAATAACGGTCACGGTCGGGCTCTCGGGTCTCGATCACTGTGACGGGTGGAGCGTCGGCAGGTGCATTCTCGACCAAATACTCGGTCACACCTTCGCGTTCCAACGGCATTGTCGTGTAACGCCTGCGCACATCGTCATGATCCGCCGCAGCATAGGCTTTGAGGAACTCTTCGAAATCCTGCGATGGGCAGGGACCAGAAGCTGTCGCAGGCGCTGCATCTGCAGTTACTGCCGACGCAGATCTACTGGAAGCAGAATGGCAAGCCGCCGCGGCCAGAGCCATGGACAGTGCGATCATCGGTCGTATGCAATTCCGTTGCATGGCTCGGATAGGCCCAGAAGGCGGCCTTCAGCGACCGCGGCATCAATCTAGCCGACTGCCACGCAGCTTGTCGAAGCGCTCCGATGGCTTGGCTCATCTTTTGCGCGGTATATACACTTCCAGGATCAATGGCTACACAGAAAGCACTCCATACGGCCTGGTTCTGTTCGATTTGGAGCACTGAAACGGTGCGCCAAACCGAATGCCGCCCCGTCGTCGCCTGCCTTATGCTTCCCACGCGCGGCCACGATGGCCGCCCTCAGGGGAGCCCGCCGATGAAGATCCTGCTCGCGACCGCGTTGCTGCTGCTCGCCTCGACGGCGCATGCCTGCATCAACGAGGTCGGCACCGACCGTACCGGCCGGCGCTTCGCGTCGAATTGGCATCTGGGCGAGGATCTCACGGTGTCGATGCGCAAACGCTACGATCGCGAGGACGCTTTGAAACGCGCGCCCGAAACGATCGCCGCGGCGCGCAAGCAGCCCAGCTTCGCGTCCTTGACCAATCTCGGCGTGCTGTTGATCTACCAGGGCCAGTACCCCCTGGCGATCCGCCACTTTCTCAGCGTCGAGCGCCGCTATCCGGGCCACCATGAAACCGCGGCCAACCTGGGCACCGCGCTCGAACTGGCCGGGCAGGACCGCGTGGCGCTGCGCTGGATCCGCCTGGGCATCCAGCGCAATGCCGACGAACACCTGCGCACGGAATGGCTGCACGCGCGCATCCTCGAAGCCAAGATCGCCGCGGCGCGCGAGCCGGATTACTTCGCGCGGCACTCCATCGCCGGGCTGCGGTTCGAAGCCAAGCCCGTGCCCGCGCTGCCGACGGCCATGCCGGCCGGCAACGACGGCCGGCCGGTGAAACCCTGGGAGCTGGATCTGTCGCTGAGCTACCAGCTCAGGGAACGCACCCAGTTCGTCCCGGCGCCCGATCCGGTCGTGGCCAACCTGTTGTCCGACTGGGCGACTCTGAACCTAGCCGGCGGCCCGCTGGAGAACGCCGACGCGCTATACGACCTGGCCGTGGACTACGGCGCACCGCGCGACGCGTTGATGCGCGAACGCCAGGTCTACATCCGCAAGACCATCGCCCGGGCGCCGGAACGCAAAGATGTCTGGGGCGACTACAGCTGCGCCATCTGCCAGCCCAGGGAGCAATGACGGCGGCGCCCGGCCCCAGCAACGCCAGACCTCTGTGGGAGCGACGTCAGTCGCGATAACGAAGCCTCAGCCGCAGCGCGTGCATCGCCAAAGATTCGTCACCCTTCCTTGCGCTCCGCCAACCGCCGTTCGATCGCCGCGCGCACCGCCGGATCGTCCGGCACACGAATTCCGAACTCGTCGCGCAGCACCGCGATCACCGCCTCGGCATCGGGCAACTCGCGGCGCTCGCTGGGCGCGCCGCTGCGATGCAGTGCGTAGCTGCCGGCATTCAAGGTCTTGCGGATGCCCGGACCGGTGCGCGCGGCGAACAGCTGCCCCAGAAACGGCGAATCCGGGTGCGTGCATACGTACCAGTTGCCGACCACGTAGTCGATCTCGGCCGGCGGCGCCAGGTCGAACACGTACAAGCCGCGCCACTCGCCGCCGACTTCGGCGCGCAAGATGTAATCGCCGTTGTGCCGGGTCAGGTGGTAGTCCTCGTGCGCCGTGGCCTGTACCTCATCGCTGTCCAGATCCAGCGGAGCGGTCGGCACCAAGCCGCCGAAGCCGACATCGACCAGGTAGCACACGTCGTCGATGGTCACCAACGCCATCCGATGCGTGCGTGCCGGCAACGCGTCCTCCGGCCCGCCCATCACCACGCGCCCGGTCAGGCCGCGCGCGTCGTAGCCCAGGTCCTGCAACAAAGCCAGGAATAGCCGGTTGAGTTCGTAGCAATAACCACCGCGGCCGTCCTGCAGTAGCTTGCGTTCCAGCGACGGCAGATCGACCGGCACCGGCACGCGCAACAGCGTGGACAGGGTCTCGAACGCGAACGCCGCGGTATGGCGCTGTTGCAGCTCGCGCAATGTGTCCAAGGTGGGCGCAGGCGCCGCAGCGTAGCCGAGGCGCTTTAAGTAGGTGTCCAGGTGTTGCAATTGCGACGGCATGAATTGGTCTCGTTCTTCGATACGCCATCACGCTACGGCCTCAACCACGCTTGAGGTCAAGCGCTCGGCATCACCACTGACGCAACGCAGCGGTGCGGTCGCGTTTCAATCCGCGCCGGCCATCTCGATCAGCTTGGCGACGGTGTTCATGTTGCGCGCCGTGCCCGTGCGCGCGGCCGGGATCACCAGCTTGGAATCGGCCATGCCGTCACCGTAGTGCACGTAGATCTCGCGCTCGCCCAGCGCGATCTGCTCGTCGCGACGATGCCGCACCGCATCCAACGCGTCAGGCGGCGGCGGATCGTCCAGGAAGATCGCCACGACGCGATTGGGCGCCGCGCCCGCGAACGGATTGCCGGCCAGCACCCGCGCCAGGTCCGCGCCGGAGCGCACCACCACACCGACCGGCTTGCCCGCGTACTCGGCCAGCCGCGCTTCCAGCGCCTGCTTGACCTGGGCCGCACTCTTGGTGCTGCGGAACACGACGTTGCCGCTGGCGATGTAGGTGCGCACGTCCTGGAACCCGATCGCGACGCACATCTCGCGCAGCTCGGCCATGGGAAGCTTCCCGGTGCCGCCGACATTCACGGCGCGGAGCAAGGCGATATAGGTAGGCATCGGCACAGCTTACGAAAATTCGCTGCGTCGGCTATGCCGAATCCATGCATTTGGCGACCTGGCACCGAAGGCCGAACGCCTTCGTGTCGAAGCAGAACGGTCAGTCCCCGCCCTCGCCAGCCCCGGAGCACCCGCAGATCGAAGGGCCCTCCGCCATGCTGGACTCGTCGCCAAAGCCGTGGGAAGGAGTGTGCCGCGACAGATCGAAGCGCGACTCGCGTTTCTGCATCGATGCGAACAGCAGGAACGTCGCTGCGCCGAATACCGGCAGCAGCCACACCAGCACGATCTGCAGCCACCGCTGCCGGCCCGACAAGGACAGGTTGCCTATCACCGCAACCGATGCGACCAGGTTCAACGGCACGAGCGAACCGATCACCACCATCTGCCAGTCCATCGCGAACGCTCCGGATGCTGCCTGGGTGAGCGCAGTCTTCCGGGCCGGGCGACCGCCGTCAACGCGAAAACGCCGGAATCCCGCCGCTATCGCCGAAACGCAGCGGCACGAAAACTGGAACGACCCGTCCGCCTGATCCGCTCAGCGCGGCGGTACGTCTCCGGCCCGGATCGCGATCGGCAGCGCATAGTCCACCAGCGACACCAGCGTCTTGCCCGGCTCCTCGATCATCACCTCGTGCGCGGAATGCTCGAACCACACCAGCCGCTTCGACGGCGCATGCAGCCGCTCGAACCATTCCGACGCCACCGCCGAGGACACGTTGTAGTCGTGGCGGCCCAGGAACAGGATCAGCGGCGCGTCCAGCTTGCGCACGTCGCTCTTGTCGATGGTCAGCACCTCGGACAATAGATACTTCATCGAATAGTCGTTGGCGGCCCAAACCGTTTTCAGGTCGGCGTCGGTGTATTCGGGAGACAGTGCGATCGCCGCGGCTTCGGCATCGCCGCCGGTGCGGTTGTGGACCATGCCGCCGTAATGATTGAGCCACTTGCGCTGCTTGAACACCGCCTCCATCGGCATCGCGGCCGTGCTCTGCGCATAAGGCGCGATCGACTCCAGGTCGGCGATGGCCTGAGCGTTGCCCTCGCGGCGCGCGCGGTCCATGCAGAACCGCCAGCCGCGCCGCTCGCTCTCCGGCGAGTTCGCCAACTGGCCGATGCCGATATAGGCGTGCAGCCACTCGGGCCGCCGCTGCGCCAGCTCCAGCCCGAGGTAGCTGCCCCAGGAATGGCCGAGCACGAAGATCTTGTCCTTGCCGTAGGTCTTGCGCAGCCAAGCCACCACTTCTTCGGCGTCGGCGATCATGCGCTCGCGGGTCATGGTCGGCGCGACCGCCTGCGGGTCGTTCTGCGCGTAGGTCTTGCCGGCGCCGCGCTGGTCCCATTGCACGACCGTGAAGTACTCCTCCCAACCGCGCTGGAAGTACCAACTGGTCGGCATCGACACCCAGCCCGGCCCGCCGTGCAGCATCAACAGCACCGGATTGCGGCGGTCGTTGCCGCGGATGGACAGCCACTGGTCGATGCCGCCGATGCGGACCTTCTCCAGGCGCTCGACGCCTTCGTCGGTGACCACGCGACGCATGTCGGCGATGACGCGGGTCGCTTCGGCGCGACTGCGCGGGCCGGGCGCATCGGCCGCCGCCGCAGGTCCGGCCAAACAGGCCAAACCCAGCAACGCCGCACCCCACCACTTCATCGCCTGACTGCGCATCGTTGTCGCCTTGCTACGGATCGAGGCGACCATGCTACCCGCGACCTCGCCACGGCCGCATTACCCCGAAAGTCACGGGTGGGCGCGAGTGCGCCGTTACTCTCGTCGCGATTGGGACCGGCGGCGCGCGGTTGACGCTTTGCGTGGCGTCAGCGCGACCGGATCGAGCGCGCTGCGCAACTGCGGTGCCTGCGCTTCCAGGTACTGCCACAGCCGCTGCGCGACCGGCCCCTGCGGGCGGTCGCGACGTCGCGCCACCACCAGCTCTTCGACCCGGCCAGGGAAATGACGGCCCGCGATCGACAGCAAGCGGCCGTCGCGCAGTTCGTCCTCGATCAGGAACCGCGGCATGTGTCCCCAGCCCAGGCCCTGCACGATGATTTCCTTCTTCATCAGTTGATCGCTGACCGTGCATTGCGGCGCGCCTTCGATCACGAAGTAGTCGCGCGACGGCGAATGGCGCGCGGTGTCGCGCATCACGCACTGGGTGTGCTCGCGCATGCGCTCGGGCGTGAGTGCGCGCGGCAGCGGCGTGGGTAGCAGCCCTGCGCCGACCACCGGCAGCATCGTCACTTTGCCCAGGTCCAGCCACTCCAGGCGCGGGTCGCTCTTGTCGACGCGGTGCAGGATCAGATCGGCGTCGCCGTCGAACAAGCGCTCCCACGGCCCGGTCACCGCTTCGAAGTGCAGGTGCAGGCGCGTACTCGGGCACTGCGCGAAGAAGCGCCCGAGCAGACCCAGCGCCTGCGGCCGTGGGCACAGGTCGCCGATCACCACGTGCAGTTCGCTCTCCTCGCCCATCGCCAATTGCGCGGCATGCGTGCGCAGGCCGTCGAACTCGCGCAGCAGCGACTGGGCGCGGCGATGGAAGGAACGGCCCGCGTCGGTCAGGCGCACGCGGTAACCGCTGCGGTCCAGCAGACTCAAATCCAGCTGACGCTCCAGCTTGGCCACCGCGGCGAACACCGCCGGGTGCGAGCGGTTCAGCGCCGTGGCCGCGGCCTGGAAACCGCCGGCCTGGACCACGGCGTCGAAGCATTGCAGGTCGTGCAGGGTGAACTCGGCCATGTCTGCTTTTCTGACAAAGACTGTGCGAACTTTGTTATATCAAGCCGGATCGTCCCTCACTAGCCTGCTCTCCACGGCGAACCCCGCCGTGACCCCACGAGAGCCACGACCATGAGCGACACCCAGTTCCTCAACGCCGGCGACGGCACCCGCATCGCCTACCGCCTCGACGGCGATGCCGCACTGCCCGTGCTGGTCCTGTCCAACTCCATCGGCACCACCCTGCACATGTGGGACGCCGAAGTCCCGGCGCTGTCCCGGCACTTTCGCGTGCTGCGCTACGACACCCGCGGCCACGGCGGCTCCGGTGTTCCCGTCGGCGCTTATTCGCTGGACCGCCTGGGCCGCGACGTGCTCGAGCTGATGGACGCGCTGCAGATCGAACGCGCCCATTTCCTCGGCCTGTCGTTGGGCGGTTTCATCGGCCAATGGCTGGGCGTGCATGCGCCCGAACGCATCGACCGCCTGATCCTCAGCAACACCTCGTCCTACCTGGGTCCGGCCCCGCAGTGGGACGAGCGCATCGCCGCGGTGCTGCAGGCGCCGGACATGCGCGATACCGCCGAGATGTTCCTGTCCAACTGGTTCCCTCAGCGCATGCTCGCTGCCAACCCGCCCATCGTCGAGAAGTTCCGCGCCATGCTTCTGAACACCGATCGCCAGGGTTTGGCCGGCTCGTATGCCGCCGTGCGCGACGCCGACCTGCGCCGCCCGATCGCCGTGATCCCCAACCCCACCCTGGTGATCGCCGGCCAGTACGACCCGGTGACCGCGGCCAGCCACGGCGAGCTGATCGCCGCGACGATTCCGGGTGCGAAGCTGGTGACGCTGCCGGCGGTGCATCTGGCCAACGTGGAGTTTCACGAGGAGTTCGTGGCGGAAGCGTTGAACTTCCTGTTCGCAAGCTGAGCCGCTCGACCGGCGTTATCGGAGCGGCCGCACCTGGTAGGTGACCCATAGGCTGGCGTCGAAAGTGCCGTGGCGATGCCAGGGCTGGACCGAGGTCACGGTGCAGGCGATAGCGAAGTTCGTGTCGACATGCCGCGACTCCAGCGTCAGCTCGAAGCGATGTCCCATCATGATTTCGCCACCCGACCTGTTGCCCACCTGCCAGACGACACCGTATTCGTTTGGGTCGAAGCTGGCATCCACCTCGATCTCCATGACGATGCTCTCTCCGACGTAGAGCGGCTGCGCCGTCAGATCGAGATGACCCTGTGTCTGCGTGGGATAGCGCTCGTTCCCGTGAGAGTCGAAGAAGCGAACGAACGACGGTGCCGCATATGCCTGATCCATTCCGATCTCTTTGTAGTAACTCTTCAAACTTTCAACGATGTCGCCGCTATAGCAAATGGCCTGCTCCGCCTGACGCACAGAGAATTGGTTGGCATGCGCCAACGCATTGCGAAGCGACTTCAAGCGCTCAATGGTGAGAAGAAGCTGCTTTGCACCCAGTGGAAATGCACCAGCGAAGGCCGTTTCGAAGTAGTGATCGAACACCTTGTCGCTGCATATTGCCTTGGACAGTTGGTCCAGCATCAGGGTGTCGATGGGCCGCGGGTACCGCCGCGGCTCGGCGGCCAGACGCCGCTCGACATGATTCCGCGCATCCGAATTGAAGACACGCTGCCCCGACACCATGGCCGAATTCACGTAATCCGCACCGAAGTCGGCACGCAGTTTCTCGTCCACCAGACGACGCAACCAGAGCTCGCAAGTCTCAAGACGATGCCTGCACACCTGACGAAGTTCGTCCAAGGGCAATCTATTCAACGGCATTTCGGCACTTCCAACGAATGACAATAAAATCGATAAGCCATTCTGCCACTCACTCCTCTCCCTTTGCCGCCTGCGCACCATTGGGCGGCCCCTGATCCGCCGCCACAGCGTCTTTCGTCAGGCCATCTGCACCCGACCCCGTACACCGACTGGATCGTCTCGTGGCCGAAGGTGGAGGCCGGCGACGCGGACACGGTCGGCCGGGGAAGGTGAAGGCGGCGATCGCGAACATCCGGCTGGAGTTTTCGGGACCTTCATCAAGGACCCGGACAAGGCGTTCTGAGCCACGCGACGCCTCGCTTCGGGGTAGGAGCGGCGTGAGTCGCGACCACGCCGCGGCCGAAGCTTCGCGGTCGCGGCTTACGCCGCTCCCACAGAAGGCAGGGGCGGCATCGCATTGGATTTCTGCGGGACGTCGCTTTGGATTTCTGTGGGAGCGACGCAAGTCGCGGTGACGCAGCCGCATAACTTTCGCGGTCGCGGCTTACGCCGCTCCTACCCCAAGGCCCGCCCACGCGGCTCCTCGCCTTGGGGTAGGAGCGACGTGAGTCGCGACCGCGTAGCGGCCGAAGCTTCGCTATCGCGGCTTACGTCGCTCTCGCAGAAGGCGGCCGGGCGCGGCGATCACGCGCCGCGCCCTCCGCACGAAGCCGCCCACAGCGGCTTTGCCTGTCACACGCCCCACAACATCCGCGCCTCTTCGGCGATCACGTCCGGAAACTCTTCCTGGAAGAACAGCTTCGCGCCCGGGATGCGGCGAATGCCTCGCGAGTTCGGGAAGGTGCGGTCCAGGTACTCCGCGTCGCCTTGGTCGAAGATGTCGTCCGCCGCGCCCCACACGATGCGCACCGGGACCTGGCTGCGTTTGAGCGTGGCCTCGATGCCGGCCAGGGGATTGGGCGACAGCGCGACATGGAACGCGTGGTACTGCGCGCGGCGCAGCGGCGTGCTGACCAGCGGGGTGACGTAGTAGTCGATGGTGTCGTCGGCGAAACCGCTGGGGTCGGCGAAGACGGCGGCGCCGAAGGTGGCGCGGGCCTTGGGTTTGTCAGTCAGCCATTCCGCCGTAGCGTCGGCCAGGGTGCCCGCGCGGGCCATGTCGAGGATGGGTTGGATCTTGGCCGGCGGGCTGTCGGGCTCGACGTCGCAATTGGTCAGCAGCAGGCTGCGCACGCGCTTCGGGTAGCGCAGCAGAAACAACTGGGCGACGGCGCCGCCGCTGTCGCTGGCGACGATGTCGACCCGGTCGACGCGCAAGGAATCCAACAACGCAGCCAGCATGGCGACCTGGTCGCCGGCGGCCAGCGATTGCCCGGCGGGAATGTCCGAGTAGCCCAGGCCCATGAAGTCGGGCGCGATGCAGCGGCGATACGGGGACAGGCGATCGATGGCGCCGCGCCACTGGTAGCCGTTGAGCGGGGCGCCGTGCAGGAACAGGGCGGCACGGCCGCGGCCGCGTTCGAGGTAGGCGATCCTGCCGAACGGCAATGCGGCGTAGCGGCGGGTGGCGTGATAGGCGGCGGCGTCCAAGGGCGCGTCGGCGCCGGCGTGGGCGATACGACGGCGAGCCGGCGCCAGCGGCGCGTAGCTGCCGGCGACGCCGGCGGCCAAGGTGGCGGCGGCGAGCGTGATGAACTGTCGGCGGTGCATGGTGGGGTCCTGTACGGGGGTGACCCGACCATGCTGGCGATGGCGCGGCGTGCGGGCGCGCACAAACGGACGACGGCGGACACGTATGGATGATTTTCGGCACTGTCGGCGGCCGCGGCGGCGGCCGAGGATCGGGCCATGAGCGACCGCCCCGCCTGCTATCCCCCGCCGCCACCGGCGCTGTCGTCGCCCGCCGGCCCGGACCGCGCGCCCTTGCTGGACGTGCTGACCACGCCGGTGCCGCAGGGCGTGTTCGACTCGCCGGTGGACGGGCGCCACGTGCTGTGCCTGCATCTGGGCGAGCCGGTGCCGGTGTCGTACCGCGTGGACCGGCATCAGCGCCAAGGCGTTCGCCTGCACGGGCAGTACTGCGTGGTGCCGGCCGGATCGAGCACCCGCTGGGTGGTGTCGCGGCCGGCACGTTCGCTGTTGCTGCGCTTGACCCCGACGCTACTGGGCGAGACCTCGCAGGCGATGGGCATGGGCGCGGACGGCTCGTTGTTGGCGCCGGCCATCCACGTACGCGACCCGCAGGTCGAACGCATCGGCTGGATGATGCAGGCCGAGGACCACGACGCCTACCCGGGCGGGCGCCTGTTCACCGACAGCCTGGCATCGGCGCTGGCCGCGCGGTTGCTGGCGCTGCAATCGCGCCGCTCGCTGTCGGCCGACAAGCCGGGGCGGGCGTTGCCGGCGTGGCGCTTGCGGCGGGTGCAGGAATACATCGAAGCGCACCTGGACGAACCGCTGTCGTTGATGGAACTGGCCGCGGTGGCGGGCTACAGTGCCTCGCACTTCAAGCCGTTGTTCAAACAGGCCACGGGCCTGCCGGTGCACCGCTACGTGCTGGAGCGCCGGGTGGAACGTGCGCGCCTCCTGCTGCTGCAAGGCGAGCAGCGCATCGGCGAGATCGCGTCGGCGGCGGGGTTCTCGCACGCCAGCCATATGGCGCGCTGCCTGCGGCGCGTGTTGGGGCAGAGCCCGTCGGAACTGACGCGGGATGGGGCCGTTGCGGGCCGCATCGCGCACTAAGCCTCAGAACGTACGGCCGGCCTGAAGGGAGGGAGCGTTCGCCTCCTGCACCGGCGCGGACTGACTGGCGGCGTAGAGCTGATTGAGTTGCTGCACCGAGTCGCCGACGGGCGTGCGCACCGCGTCCTCGGTGCGCATGCTGGCCAGCCGATGCGCGGGGTCGCGCAGATCGCCCTGCACGACGATGAGGTTCTCGCCGGGCGCCAAGCGGCCGTTGCCGGCGCTCAGCAGAATGTGATCGATGCCGGTCAGGCCCTGCTTGCGCGCCAGGCAGGCGGCGCTGGCGGCCATGCAGGCGCTGTGCTGGTCGTACTCGCGACCCAGGCTGGCGTCGAGACGGCGGGTGGCGGCTTCGGCTTGCTGCAGCAGGGGATCGTTGATGATGGGTTGCGCAGGCGCGCCGCCGTATCGCTCTACGCGCGGGTCAGGCAGCCGGGTGTCACGCTCGGGATTGGCGGGATTCACTTGCGGCGGCAGCATCTGCGGCGCCAGCCGCTGCAAGGTGGTGGGATCGAGATTGCCCGTGGCGGGCAGGCCCTGAGCATGCTGGTAGTTGATCACCGCCGCCTGCATCGGCAGCCGATAGACGCCGTCCTCCACCAGCGCCTGCCCGTTCGCGTCGCGATAGCCTTCGGCGTTCAGGCGCTGCTGGGCGATGCGCGCCAGCTCGGACGATTCGCCGATACGGATCACCCCGTCGTCCACCACCGCGCGCGCTTCGATGCCTTGGCCGCGTCGCGCGGGGTCTATCGATAGACGACCGTCGTTCAAGTCCTGCAAGTAGTTCACGTACTGCTGGTAGTAGCGGGTGTCGACCTCCATGTGCACATGGACTTTCTCGGTACCCCGGTTGCTCTGAGTTCCCAACGCTTGGCCGTACTGAATGGTGTCGCCCTCATTAACGGCGATGTCGCGCATGTGGCGGATGCGGGCGATGACTTCGCCGCCCTCGCGGTCGTAGATGTCGACGAGACCCTGGGCGTCGTTGCGCTTTCCGACATAACCCGCCAGTGGCGACGGAACGTCTACGTCGCGCACGCCGCGCGCGCCGATGGCCAAGCGCGAGTCTTCGAGCATGAAGTCTTTCTTCAACAGCACTTGGTCGCGCGTTAGTCCGAAACTACGCTGCGGCGTCCACACTTCGATCTCCTGTATTTCGGAGTCGACTATCCCATGCCTCCGAGTTTCTTCCCCGTGAATCACAACGCCATTAAGCAACTTGGCTTCACTGTTGTCATCCGGATGGTGGGTGACAAGGCTATCGAAGTCTGTGACCGGGATGTTGACCAATAGGCCTTTCTGTATGAGGCGATAGGGAGGTAAAGGCTCCGCCAAAGCCTGGAGATCGGCCCGCTGCTCGTTAGACATACCTACGCTTCCATTCTTAGAACCACTGAGCAAACTGATCACATGCGATCAAGGGCACCGAAAATAGGCTTTTGAATGTTCTTCGTTCGCCACGGTCAACACGTTTCCCTTACTACCTAGCACCATGATGTTCACGATATCGAAGGTGTACTCGTCCCGATGAAGTATCGAAACCACCCTCCAAGCTTTCGGGTCTTTTGAAATCTGCTGGATGCTGACGGGTTCTTGCCAGTCCTCGTAACCGGTCAACTTGCTCGGTGCGATCTCGAAGCGGGAATCGCTGTCGCCACTATCTGGGTGCTTGCAGTACTCGGGCCCTTGGCCTAACCAGGTCCCTTGCAGCGCGGCCGGATAGTGCGCTTTCGCTTGCTTTCCGTTGGCCATGGAACTGGCGCAGGCAATGCAAAGCATCCCCGCTAGTGCAATCGTGATCGCTTTACGTATCTGGAACTTCATAGGGAACTCCTTGGCTTCACCACCGTGAGGATAGGTCCGCTTCGATAGTCTGGAATCAACGAAGGACGCGATGTCTTGTCTTACCTGCAACGCGCATAGGTAAGAGCGCGATTTCCGTCGACAATAGTCAGCTGACCATCGTCCTGACCGCTCAGCGCATAGATTTCCTCGTGGTCGAACGTACTCTCATCGATGTGCAACCGCGAGTTGATCTTCCAAGCCTGCGGTGAACGCGAGATCTGGGTTACCCGTATCGGCTCATTCCATTGCTCGTAGTCGACTAGCTCGTCGGCAGTGATTTCGATACGGACGTCACTATCGATGTTGCCGGGAAGCTTGCAAGTCGGGAGGTCCGCTTGCCACACACCATGAAGTACCGCCGGGTATCGCGCGGTAGCTACCTTGCCCTTGGCAACTGAAGCAGCGCAGGCCATGCAAAGCATCCCTGCCATCGCCATCGCGGTCGCATTGCTTACCTTGAATTCCATGCGGTTATCTCTAGCGTTCTGCCGCCTTCATGATGGCCCTGACCAGATTCCACTCAGTCACACCGGTCATACATTGTTGATTGACTGGTATTCGCCACGGTCAAGCGCCGGTTTTCATAGCCACTGAGCACATAGACCTCCTCTAGATCGACCGAGCTTCCCTCGAAGTACGACCGTGACGCCACCTTCCATGCCATCGGTACTTTCGATATCTGAACAATGCGCAGCGGCTTGTTCCAGTGCTCGTAGCCGATCAGCTTGGCCGGTGTGATTGTGAAACGCGAGTCGCTGTCGAGGCTATCGGGGTGCTTGCAGTACTCCCGCCCCTCACCCAGCCAAATCCCATGCAGCGCAGCCGGATAGCGCACTGCGCTCGGCTTGCCCTTCGCCACGGAGTGGGCGCTGGCCAAAAAGAACACTCCTGCCAGCACCATCGCGACCGCGCTTCTCGCCTTGAATTCCATGCGGCATTCCTTGCGTTCTGTGCGCTTAGGATACGGCCGCGTGATGGGCGGTCGTCAACGGCGCAAGCGATGTGCCATGGGCAAGAGGAAGTGCACAACCTCGATCGCAACTGGTTGTTGCGACGAAGCGTTCGCTCAGGTGCAACGCCATGGATCAATGAGAATGTGAGCGCCCCTGAGACTGCCCTGTTTGCTCCCTGGAATCCGATCTTCAAGCGGATTCGGCCGGCCGCGGGCGATGAGGGAAGCTCCCTCTTGCCGAGAGGGCGGGCGGCAGTGAAAGATGCCGTATGGCACGACAGGAGGTCGCATGCTGCAGGAAATCATCAAGACCGGCGGTGGGTCGTTTCTGATCTTTGGCGTGGTGTTCGCCTTGGGGTTCTATGCCGTGCGTGGGGTGTTCGGTCTGCATGGCCGTCGCAGCCAGCATCGGAAGGAGTTCTTGGAGTTATGGGCCGACGGCCACCCTCGGGATGCCTTATGGCTGCAGGTCGCGGTTCGGCATGTGTTCGGCAGCTACCTCCCTACACCGGTGATCCGCTTAGCGTTACGCCAGCCCGATAGCGGCCAATCGCTGTCGGACCTGTCGGAGCTTTGGGACTTGCTCGACTACGACAGCAATACGCAGACGGTTCGTTGGCGGCGCGCGCGCCATTCCACTGCGGTGGAAAGAATGCGCGCGCGCCGACTGCGGCTGGTGGGCTACTTCATCTGCGCTTGTGGCGCCGCGCTCGCAGCCTTCATCTCGGCTCGTTATGGCCCGAGCACCCTCGGAGGGTGGATCTACGGATTTCTTGCCCCGATTGCTGGGTGGCTCGCTTTTGTTTGTCTGATGCGCGAGGAAGTCTTCGCCGTATCGGTCAGGGCCGGCGACACCTGGGTGAACCGCATCAACCGTGAAGCCCAGAAGCCGCGCAAGCGCCAGTCCAGAAAGCCCGCCTGACGCGCGCGTGGCACCGGCACGGCGCAAGCCCGGCGCGCGGGGCGATGAGCTGCGATATCGTGCCGTCGCAGGTGCGTGCCGCCGCAACCGCCGCACCGCGCAGTGCCCGCATTCGCGCGTGCCCCACCGAACCCGCCCCAGAGACGCCCATGCGACCTGTGCCCCTGCTGCTACTGTTTTCGATCGCGATCGCGCTGGGCACCCCCGTGTGGGCGGCGGACTCGGCGCCGACATCGGCGACCGCCAAGGCCATGGCGTCGGCCTATGTGGACGACCTCAAAGATATGTTGCGCGGCCAAGACGACATCAGCCCCGGCGAGCGCGCGTGCATCGAGCGCATCCCGGACACCGCTGTGCTCGGCGCCATGCAGGACGTCATCGCGCAGGCCTTGAGCGCGAACGAACGGGCCGAGTTGGAGCGCTTCTATGCGAGCGCCGAAGGCGTGCGTCTGTTCGCGCTGTACCGCCGCTGGGGCGACGAGCGCAACCCGCCCAGCGATGCCGAGCTGGACGAGATCCTGCCGCTGATCAAGTCAGAGGTGCAGAGCAAGTTGTTCGACGCCACGTCCTTTAGCAGCCTGGGTTCGGTCAAGGCCATGGATGCGGTCTACCCGCTGCTGGAGCGCTGCTCTGTGTCGCGTTGAGAAGATGGTGCAGTAAGGCAAGCCACCAGGGCCAACGACACCTATTCCCTTCCAGGAAAGCCTGGCGATGCGCGCCCGGCCACCTATTCCAACGGTGCGGCCGGCGCCCCCGTTTCGGTAATGCAGGGCTTGGGTCTAATCGACGCGGCGCGCCTTGGCCAAGTCCGCGGGCGCCATCGCGGCCATGCTCGGGGACTTGCGCTTGCACCGCGAGGGCCGGCCTGACAGCCACCCCCACGCTGCCCACCACGCCTTCTGTGGGAGCGGCGTAAGCCGCGATAGCGGAGCCGCGATTGCCGCGTGGCCCCGCCGATGGAGCGAGAACCCACGCTTACTTCGCCGTGGATCGACGCGCAGCCGTGAGCGCCGCCGCACTCAACACACCCCGCTGCTCGGCCAGCTTCAACAACTGCGCCTCGACCAGCGACGCAGCGGTCGATGCGCTGGCGGCGATGGCGGGTGCGCTGGCTTTGGCGACGTCTTGGTGGCGTTCGGAGCGCAGGAAGCGGCCCTTCACGGTGTACTCGACGGGCGCGGCTTGGCCGACGGCTTCGACGCGGATGCCGTTGTAGCCCAGCACCGACGGCAGCTGCGTCGAGCGCACGCCGGCGCCGGTGGCCAGGGCGCTGGACAGCTGCGATTGCAACGAGCGGATGGTGTCGGGGTCGGTGATGGTCAGGGTGGGGTTGGGCCGCCCCGAGTAGACCAGATAGGTCACGCGCAGCTCGGTCGGTGCGGCGGCTGCGTTCTGCGCCCAGGCCGTGGGGCCGGCGAGCAGCGACAGCAGCAGTGCGCAGGTGGTCCAGGCTTTCATCGGACGCCTCGATACGAAGGACGGAAATAGGTTCATCGGATTTCCTCGTGGCCGCCGGCCTGCACGCTGTCCGACCACACGCGGAAGTAGCCGCAGAAGTCGGTGTAGTTGCCGCGGTCGGCGTACTCCGGGTCGTAGATCTGCGAGCCGGAGTTGTCCAGGTTGGTCGCCGGCGTCTGGCCGGGCTTGTGGCTCCAGGTGCCGAAGCGGTCGCGGCGGTACCAGTGGTAGTCCTCCCCGGGCGCGACGACCAAGGCCACGACGTTCTTGTAGCTGGGGTCGTAGGGGTCGGTGATGGGCTCCAGGCCGTCGCGGATGGCGGCGGCGTGGACCACGGTGCACGTCATGCCGACGGCGGTCTGCCCCGACGCGGCGCCGGGTTGGGCGAAGGTGTTGGTGCGCTTGTTGTTGGCGTAGTTGTAGCAGTTGTTGCTGATGACGGCGGCGCCGCCGTTCCAGGTACTGGGCTCGTACAGCGGGTAGCCCGGCGCCATCACCGTGGCGATGTCGTCGAAGGACAGCGCGCGGTTGTACAGGTGCACCTCGTCCAGGCGATCGTTGAAGTGGCTGGTGCCGTCGACGGCGCGGCCGATCAACAGCGGCGCATCGGTGTTGCTGTAGATATTCTCTTGCAACGGCCAGGTGCCGGCCTCGTTACCGTCGATGTAGAACTGCACCGTCTCGGTGCTGCGCGCCACCGTCACGGCGACGTGGTGCCAGCGGTTGGGCGTGAGCGGCATCGCCGCCAGGGACGAATAGGGAATCTTGCTGGGCGCGCCGGTCAACCGCAGCGTCAGCCGCCGGCTGCTGGAAATGGCGAACAGGTAGCCGCCGTTGCTGCCGCGATTGTCCAGGATAGTGCGGCTGATGGAGTTGACCGTGCTGATGCGCACATACGCGCCGAAGCTGAAATCGCCGGTGTCGAAACTCAATGCCGGCGAATACGGCACCGAGTAGTACTTGCCCCCGGTGAGGACCACACCGCGGTTGGCCCAACCCCAGGACGTGGGATTGGTGCCGACCGCACTGGCGCTATGGCCGTGGCCCGTGACGTCGGCGGCGGTGGTGATGGCGTTCTGGAAATCCCACCCCGCCACCGACCAGCCCGGTACGTTCGGCGTGGGTTGCGATTGGCTGGCAGCGATGGGCAGCAGCGCGCCGATGACGAATGCGCAGAGCACGAGCCTAGGTTTCATGCGATGTCCTTATGCATTAGCGGTCGCGAAACGGAGCGCTGCCTTCGGAACCGACCGCCCCGAGCCGATGTGTGTCGTCCCGCCGCATCTTGTGCCGGGCCAAAGAGAAAATACAAGGCCGTCCCGTCCGGGCCGCCTGATCCGGCGTCACCGTCGGCGACGACTGCGCCCGCCGATGCACACGCACCAATAAATCCTTCCGCTCTACCCACTAAAGCGAGGCATAGAGCTTGGCGGCCTGCCTTTGAACTTCCGCCTTGAGTTCGGTGGCTTTGTCTTTATGCGCGCTAAGTTCCTCTGCACTCGGCAAGGTCATGCGCCTGACCATGGCGTTTCTGAAGTCCATGACCGTGGCGATCGTGCCCTTCAGGCTGGAGCAGCTGTCTTGCGCATTCAGCAGGCTGAAACGAGAGGCCGCGATCTGCGCACGATCTGCGCTCTCCAGCAGCAAGTCGTCTCGCTCCTTTAGCTGTGCGTGCGTTTCCGGCGCGATCTGTATCGGCGACCCATCCGCGTCCTCGACCATCCACGTCAGCCGCGAGATGAAGTTCGCGTGCGTATTGAAGAATTTCTCCGCTTGATCCACCGCCTCTTCCACCATCCTGATCTTGCGGGCCCGCAGTTCCTTCTCTCTCTCGTTCCTGTTGTTCATGCGCAGCGCAACGACCGAGAACAGGCCGCCGATGACGGCGCCCAGCCCGATCTTCACCACCGAATCGATCACTTCCACCCAGGTCATATCGCGCCCTCGTAGCGTCCGGCCGCATCTTGTGTCGGCCAAAAGCGGAACGGTAAGGTCGCCCGGGACCGCAGGCGCCGCGGCATGGCAACCGGTGCATGCGCTTTGGCCGCAAGCCGGATATTCCCGACCATCGAGGCAAAGACCCGGCCTTGAATCGCGACGAGCCAAGGCCCGGCCGGTGAGGTCCGGCCGCCAGACCCGGATATCCCCGCCGGGCGCAAGGCATTCCACCGCTTACGGCCCGGGCGCCCGGGGGCGACCGCGCGGCCGACTGGAGCCGTCCGCCGGACGGATTACGGAGTCCGCTTTCGCTGGCTACGCAGCTTCACGGACAGGGCCAGCGCAGCCAGGGAAAGAACGGTGAAGGCCACACCGGAACCAAGGTAAATCGCGCCGGACATCGAACCTGGCCGCATGACCCAAACCTGCGTGAACAGATCGACCAGAGCTGCAATAAAGACAGCCAGCGCCAACAGAGCGGTAATGCCTGTTATGCGGGCCAGCTTATGTGTTTGTGTCGCGCCACGTCTTCCGCTTGCGATGGCCCGGATGTCCGCGGCAAGGAAGAGCGGAAGAAGCAGCAACGGAATCAGCTGAACGGTCACGGCAACCGCACTCGCGTTCGTTCCAATGTTTGCGCAGCGGCCTTAACGGCCGCACGGTGACGAACACCCGTCATGGACAAATCCACCTTTTCCAAACAATCTGTCATCCGTCTTGCCGCCAAACACTGGGCCAGCGCCGTACTGAGAATAGACGCTGTCGTGGAAACGACCACTCAAGGACTGTTTCATCACCGCGGAGATAGCACCATGCAGCGTCGTTGCGATTGCCCCCGTGGCGGGCAGATTACTTGCGAGTCCCATCAAGTCGGCTATTGCATGATGGTGGCCGGCGAGCGCTTTTCCGGTTGCCTTGCACCGCCAGCAGTGGCCGTGCGCGACCTCTCATCTGCCTTGCGGGAGTTGTTGGAGTGGACGCTGAAGGAACTCGATTTCTCCCTTTCCCGAGGGGGCGGCGATAACGAAATCATGCTGCTGGTGCTCGAGGCCGAGATCGGGCACGAGCGATGGCCTGCGCGGATTCGCGAAGGCATGTCCCTGGAGTTCTCAGGGTGGGCGCGGGTGGACGGCGAGCTCAAGTCCTCGGATTTGGCCATCAGAGTGCCCGAACCGTTCGACAACCTACGGCGGGTGCACGGGTCCGGGCACGCGCCGGCGTGAGGCGCCGCTCCTACCCCAGCGTGAATGGCGGAGTGTGGCGCTAGGGACTGTGGTGGGAGCGGCGTGAGCCGCGATGGCAGTCGAGCGGCGGCGTGGATGGCCGCGGGCGTGGTCGAGATGTGATCGAGGCGCGTGCTGGTGCTGCTTTTGGCGATGCGCTTGCGTCGGCAACGCCGTTGCGCAATCGCGGCCTATGCATCGACGCAGCGCCTCGGGCAGCCCCCCGGTGGCTTGGGCTATTGTCCACGCTCTGCCACAGGGGGCGTGCCATGAAACTGCTGGGATGGGTGGTGATCGGTGTATGGGGGGTGGCTTCGGTGGGGGCGGTGTGGGCCGCCGATCCGGCCACGGTGTATCGCTTGACGCATCCGCGCTCGTGCCTGGGCTGCGATGCGAGCCAGGCGGAGTTGCCGGACGGGATCGACCTGAGCGGCTACGACCTGAGCAAGGCGCGCTTGGACGGGGCGCGGGCACGCGGGGCGAATCTGCAGTCGGCGGTGTTGGCCGAGGCGGATTTGCGGCGGGCCGATTTGAGCGGCGCCAACCTGCAGTCGGCGGTGCTGACCCAGGCGGACCTGCGCGAGGCCAATTTGAACGGCGCGCGTGTGCAGTCGGCGCAGTGGACCGGGGCGAAGGTGACAGGGATCGACCTGAGCGGGGTGCAGGTGGATGGGGATTTCAGCGGGTTCGACCTGACCCAGGCGCGCTTCAACAGCGGTCGGCTCACGGGCGCCCGCTTCGTCGGGGCGCAGTTGGCAGGTACGAGCTGGCGCGGGGCCACGGTGGCGCACGTGGATTTTGCGCGGGCGCAAGCGCCCGGAGCCGATTTCACCGGGGCGCGGATGCGCGCGACGACCAGCTTCGCCGGGGCCAACCTGGTCGGGGCGAAGTTCTTTCAGCTGCAGCTGGAGCGGCACATGGGGAATGAGCTGATCGACTTCACCGGCGCGGACTTGAGCGGTGCGAACTTCGCCGAGGCAGCGTGCGACATCGTAGTGTTCCGGCACTGCGCGCGCACCGATGCGGCGACGACGTGCCCGGCAGGGCACAAGGGGCCGTGCCGGGATTTCGGCTCGGCGGTGGTGCAGCGCAACCGCGATGCCGTGATCCGCTCTTTGCCGTGCACGGGCTGCGAGTTGCGCGGGGTCAATCTGGATTTCCAGGGCGGGGCGCAGGTCGTGTTGGATCGCGCGGACCTGAGCCATGCCTCGCTGAGGCATTTCAAAGCGCCGGGCGGGAGTTTGGTCCAGGTCAAGCTGCGCGGTGCGGACGTGCACGGCGATTTCACACGCGCCCGGTTGCAGGGCGCGGACCTGCGCACGCACGCGTTGTCGGGGACGTTCGTGGAGGCGCAGATGACCGGCGCGGATTTGAGCGGGGCGGATATCCAGATGTCGGATTACCGGCGCGCGGTGCTGATCAATGCGAAGTTGGTCGGGACGACGTTGTACGGCACCGATTTGCGCGGCGCGAATCTGACCGGGGCGGATATGACCGGGGCGCACTATCTGAAACAGGCCGATACGGACTCGACTACGACGTGTCCGAACGGGAAGCCGGGGCCGTGTTGGTGAGGGGGGCGGTAGTTGCGGCCGACGGGAACCACCCACCGGGGCCGACTACACAGAAGTTGAGGATCTAATCCACAACGCTGCCCATAAAACGGGCAGGCCTGCGGGTTTTACGGGCATCGCTGCGCTTGCGAACCGCAGCGCAGCCCGTTTGATGGGCAGCGTTGCGGTTCGAACGGGCAGCGATGCCCATTTTCGGCGCAGCGATGCGGTCCGGAACCGCAAGCGACGGGCGTTGAACCACAGGCGACGAGTTCGGAACCGGACGCGACGGGTTTTGGACCGCAGGCGACGAGTCCCGACCCGCACGCGTCCGGCTTTGGGCCGCAAGCGACGAGTTTGGAACCGCAGGCGACGGGTTCCGGCGCGTTCCGTTCCAGTGCCGCAGGGCGGGCATGGCCCCGGCACCCGCGGGGCTTGGCCCGATCCGCCCTGCCCCGCGCCGACGCCCAGCGCCGACCGGTCCGCTCAGCCCTTGGCGGGCTTCTTCGGCGGCGTGAACACCTTTTTCTTGAGGTCCGCCAGGACCTTGCGCTGGTCGGTCTGGTTGAGCAGCCAGAAGGTCACGATGGCTTCGGCCATTACCTGCGTCTCGGCATAAAAGTAGGCCAACGGCATGCCTCTCGATGCGGCGATGCGCTGAGCCGTGGCCAAATCGGCGTCGTGGACGGCCTTCTCGTAGCGGTGAGTATGTGCGGTTAAATTCCCAGACATGTCAGCTCCTTCTGTAATAGCGAATCGTTCGCCACGAGACGATTGCCTCGCCCGACAGAAGAATCCACATACCGACAACAGTCGTCAATTACGATAATCGTAATTACGTTTATCGTAAATCGCAGGAAACAAACCCATAGCTCAAATACTAAAGAACCTAAGATTAAACCGCAAACTATTTTGCATACATCGGAAATTATGATTCAGCCCCTTCCACTGCCTCATGATGCTGGCGATAAAACTTGGACCAATATTCTCGATCGCTACGTTTTATCGTGAAAGTCCTACGCCCCAAACCACATCAGCCCATAAGTTATTGAGCACCGCTATCACCGTCCTTATCCGGCACGACTCCATAATCGACACGATATCTCTCATGGCATTGCGGACACTCCCAGCACGTGCCCTGCTTGAGCTCGTCGACCCAAAGATCGAGCGAATGATTGCAATGCGGTGTCGGACACCGAGAACGGACCATGATTGACTCCCATTGCACCTTTCCATCATCGAGCAGGCGCCCGGCATGTGGGGCGTTGCAGTAAATGCATTTTGCAACGAGCTTGATCTGCGCATGCGGTACGCGCTTATGAATGGGTTTGCCGCAGCGCAGGCACTCAAAGTTTGAAAATTTTCCCAGCGTGCAGTTCCAGATGGGTGAACTTAACGAGGCTTCGATCTTCTGAACTGTGTCTTTCAGGCGCGTCCGGACTTTATCCGGATCCCACTCCTTGCCCTCGTCCAGTTGCCGCATGGTGGGCATATGCAGGAACGAACCGGTCGCGTGGTAGTGCTTCCTGATCTCTTCAAGACCAAACACGACGTCTGTTCCAAGCGTTGACATTGTTTTAGGTGCGACGCCCGGTGAAGGTTCTTCGCCAACCCGTAGCGTGTAGGTCAACCCGGCCGCTGGATCGATCTCGAGCAGTGCATCCATGAGCTGCTTCGGCTGCCACTTGGCCATCGCATCCAACTGCAACTCTTTCAGGTAGGCTTGGGCGCGATCGTAGGTTAGCGCCTCCATGGCCAGCCGTAGTTCGAGTGCTGCATAGCGTAACTGCTCGTCGCTGAGCAGCTGCTTGGCGCGCTTCAGGGCTTGCCATGCTTGCGTGCGGTATTGGTGATTGGGCATGCGACTAGAAGTCTTCCTCGAAACGCTCTTCCGGCGGCATCTTGGCGTGATCGATCAGACGGTGCAGCTCAGTCGCGAAGCGCTGAACCTCACCCGCAAGAGCCTGCACTTCCTCAATCGTGATATTGATCGGATTACCGTCTACATCGTGGCTTGATCGATGGATTACGTCGTGGCGCTTCTGGGTCGGCGCCTCGAAGGGATCATGGCTCGGAGCTTTGACGCCCAGCCCGTGCTCGATTAGTGATCGGGCTTCGTCCCAGCGATGCCACGTCATCCTCTGCATGTGCGTCTTGACTTGAACGCCCAAGCTCTCGTGGACCTCGAAGATGCTCCCGAGCGGGACCTTGCGATCCTTGAAGACGGGATGCTCTTTGATCAGACTCCGAACTGTCTGTTCGTCGTGATCCACCCAATAGGCCATGGTCTCCCACAAAAAGGTTTCCAAGGCTGAGATCACGCCTGCGTAAGCTAAGTTCCGTGCGGTTTCAACGGCAGCCAGAGCACCTTCAAGTGCGAGCTCAGCGGCGGCCTCCAACACCTCAAACGGCACGACACTTCCGAAGCGTTCTTGAATCTCTTCGGAAGCATCGTAGGGCCCGCCATGGACCCAGATATAGCCGCCTTCTGAGCTCATGTAGGGCGTCTCATGCGCCGGGTCTTGAAACCGCGCCTGAAACCATTCAACCACCGCGGCGACCTGCTGTTCTGGCTCAGCCGTAGCCAGCCAGTCATCGCTGATCTCCTGCTGTTCAAAGTTCGAGAATGGAGAACACATCCGAGACTATCGCGGATGCGCCTCTGCCCAACCAGATACATGCCCGGCCAACCGTGCCACAAATGCCCGCAACCCAGTAGTCTGCGACAGCTCGCGGTAGTCGCCACCTATGCGAGCCATGCGCGATGAGGCAATGACTGTTGCCTGGGTGTAGAGCCCTTCTTGGATGAGCTTGCGACACAGCACTTCATAGCGCGCCAAGTAGGACGCACCTTTGAACTCAGGGAAGACGGGGAAATGTGGCGAGTTATCTCGCACCGATCGCTGCGATTTTTCGCAATCCTCGACGAGGATCAGCCAACCAGTAAAGGGGGGAAGTTGATCGCCGAGGATGTTCTCTCGCACGGCGGTCACAAGGTCGTGGGCAGTGCCGATCGCCTCCTCGGCACGATTGTTGAAGTTGTTGCCAAAGGATGGACCAACATGACTTTTCAGCTCGACAGCAACGACGGTCGGAAATAGCCGGGCAGCGTCAGATTGGGCCGCCCTTTGACGCAAACCTCGGCTTTGGGCAACCCGTTCTTCCGAACCAGCTCTTCGATCATGGCCAGGAAGCCATCCATGTTCCGACCACCCAGCACGCCGGACCGCTCGCCGCCCTGACTGCGCCCCTCATCGTTTTCGAGCGCACTACTCCTGCCATCCCAGAACTGCGCAACGCCCAACCGCGCCAAGCGATCGTAATCAGCTAGATCCAATGCCATTCACCCTCCTCAGACCGCAGCGACGATCTCCCGCTCGGCCTCGTTCAATCCGTAAAGTTGATATGTAGCGCGATTGGCCGCTTCACGATTCCCAGCGACCGCCGCCTCACGCAAAGCCTTCTGCAAGTGTTTAGGTACATCTTTCCAATGTGGCAAGCGGATGCGGCGCAGATACTGCGCCTGGAAACGCAGGAACCCACCACGCATCGTAGTCGAGTAGGTGGCAACAAATAACCTGGCCATCCCCGACATCAGAACGGCTTGGAGCGCGCGAAGATCCCACTCGCTTGCCGTAATGAAATAGAGGTTGTGGTGGGGGTAGAGCTTCCCCTCCTCGTAGACCACATGCGCATCGCCTTTGATGTCCGGAACCAGCAGCTTTGGGGTCTTGGCGAGCGCTGGATAGATGCGGTCGATCGTACGGAACCACCGTTCGGGATTCTTCTTGGCCACATGCCGAGCCTTGATGTGTGCTGCATGTTCATCGAGATATGCCGCAAATCTTGGATACCGCGCGAGGTCAACGACCTGACCGCTATCCTCGAACGGGTTAAGCACGCCCATGCCCTGCCAATCAACGCTTCCGCCGCGTAGGTCGTGCGTTCGAACCAAGGGCAGCTTGCGAGAAGGCTCGACATCCAGATCCTTCATTTTCCCGATGTAGACCCCATCGTTACCCGTTGCAACGCCGATTCCCACCTTGCAACCGGCTTCTTCGATCGTGGGCAACGCTTCTTCCAAGCGTCGCACCAACGCCAATCGATCCGCCTGATGCAAGATCCAGGGCTCCGAGCCGTTGACCACGCCAGGCATCTCAATCACGCCTGCCTTCTTGTTCAACTTCGTGCTCGTCATTGCCTTCGCAAGCGGCCCAAGCACATCCGCAGAGATCGCTGGACGATAGGCCACCCGGGTAGGACGCACCTTAGCTTTCGCATTGGGGCGCTCAATTACGGTGATCGCCGGATACGTCATCACATCCGAAAGAAACGCCGGCATCTCAACGAGGTCGACGAAATGGGTCAGAGCGAATTGCTCAGCCACGAGCGCGCGCAAGGGTCCGCCGTACTTGTTCTTTGTCCAACGATCGGTGCAGATAAAGCCCAAACGCCCATCAGGCGCTAACGCGCCCAGGCAGTGCTCATAAAAGGGGATGTAGAGGTCAGCCCGGTCGTAGAGCGTCTTGAAACGCGCGCGGTATCGGACAAGCAACGCAGCCGGGATCATTTCTTGGCGAACGTAGGGCGGGTTGCCCACCACGAAATCGAACGCATGGGGCAGCGGCGCCATGAGGAAGTCGGCGCACACCAGCCACTCCCGCCCCAACGCTTCGGCGGCCGTCTTCTTGGCACCCAGGCGCATAAGCTCGGCTAGGACCACAGACCGGGCAGTTTCGAGGCTCGACGCATGCACCTCGTAAGCGCGAATGGCAGGCGCCAGCTTTTGGGCAACACGGTTCAGGTCGCCCCCGTGGGCCACATATGACCGGACCAACCGGCCAATGATCGGGAGCAAGAAGTCCGCATGCCCGGCTGAGGGTTCGAGCAGCCTTGTCTGGGCCAGATCTCGGTCTTCGGTGTAGCCGACCAGGTCCAAAATGAACTCGACCACCTCGCTACGCGTGAAAATTGCCCCCCGTTCGTCGGCACTGGCAGTGGAGAACTGCCGCGTGGACTCGCTCAGGTCGGTTGGAGCACCGGGGCTGCCGGCAAGATCAAGGTTCACGCAGCACAACTCTTGTAAGTCATTGGAAGCACGACAACATTAGCCGGTCGCGCCATTTGCGACCAGCACGTCCGGCTTCCTTTGAGTGGGGCTCCGAGCTGCATTCAGGGATGCGGCGGCAATGTAGGGCCTGACGATCTGCAAACAGCTTCGAGCTGTGTGACTAGCCAGCTCTACTCGCAAGAACCCTATCAAAAATGTCATCCAAGCGAAGATGCTTCTCAGCTAACGCATTATGAAGAGCCGGAAGTATTTCCTTGAAAATCTCGTTCTCCGGCTGGTCTGTTGAGTATCTAACCATGGGCTCATCATAGGCGTCGCCATGGTCATACCGCTCTACAAGGTGGGCTACATCGCCGCCCGCATGAGGATAGACGTACGCGCCGTAAATAAATATGCCAGCATCGTCATCGTATCTTTTGAGTACAGAAAAAATAGTCCCGGCATACTTAAAATAATACTCATCGCCGGTCTGCACGACTTCCTGAGCATCACCTATATTATATAAGATGTGCTTAAAAGCGTCATAAGCCTTACCGCTCATCAATCACCTCCAGACCCGCTACTGTTAGACATATCGCTAAGGAAAAGACCCTCTAGTACCTCTTCGAGCTCATGGGCAAGCTCACTTTTGTAAGCCTGAGTAAGCTTTGTTTTCTTTTCAACCACATCATCAAGCCTACTGTAAACGGGCGCAAGCGAAGACCTTTGCTCTAGCCACGGCCGCAGCTGCCCTCGCAGCGCATGCAAAATCATAAACACCTCGGGCCGCTTTGCTTTGTCTGAATAATCCAAACCGTGCAGTTTTGTTATATTATCCTGCATCTTTTTTACGCGTTGATTGAAATGATTATTCAAGTAGAGCTTAACAATCAGTGATAGCTTCTTCCGTTGAAAAATAAGCCCTAGAATTGCAACTGAACCAAGCAAGAAAGTTACTGAATCTGCTGCAAGCCCAACATAGTCACTAATAAGCTTCATCGTTGGATGCATAACATAAGCCACACCCACCCCCCGGCATCATCCGATCATTGGCAATAGAGACAAAAGCATTTCAATGTGCCTCAGGACACTCATAACTTTGGGTTTCTTTCAGTTCGGGCATGGCAACTTCCCACTCCGCGCACTTTCCAAACATTTTTGGCGGTTAGATCGACTGCAGAGCTAACCGTCACGGCCTGCAGAGTTGAACCACGCTAGAAGCCCGCCACAGAAAAAACAAGGGCGACCAAAGGCCACCCTTGTTTGCACCTCATCAGTGAAAATCGACCTTGACGTTACTTGTGAGCGACAGGCGCTGTCGTCCACTCCAAGGTTTTCAGCGTCTTCTCGATCTGTTCCAAGGCCACGCGATCTCCTTGCGGATAGGAGCCACCCACCGCCAGATAGAAGTCGCCGTCGGGGACGACCCACATCACGGCTGACACGGCGAGCGCGTCGCCGTTGGTGGTGCGTACGGTGTAGTCCATCGCGATGCGGCGGCTGCGACGGCCCGCCACCACCACGTCCGTCGCCGGCGAGAGTTGCGCATCGGGGTACACCTGCTTGATGCCTGAGGCCAGCTTGATCACGCCCTCCGCCGTCGGCTCGGGCATGCCTTCGAAGGAGTTGAGCATGATGTTGAGGGACGGGTTAATGCCTTCGTGATGCCCTGCGTACTGAGCGACCACCACGGTAGGCTCGGTGCGCGCGAGGACCTCTTGCTTGTACGCCTCGCTACCGAAATCCAAGTGTTCGAGGCGTTGGGCCTTTTGCTCGGCCGTTGCGAAGTGCCAGCTGTCCGGTTTGGTCAGGCGCAGGCCTAGCGCGACATTCTCGTAGAGGTTGCCGGACGGGTCGGCGGCGACGCCGACGCTTATCGAGCAGAGCAGCAACAGCATTGCTGCGATGAACTTCCTGGCCATACGCTCTCCTTAGCTTGCTCTGACTGCACTTAGCAAAAAGGCGGCCTTGCGGCCGCCTTCTGCTTTCCAGCTTAGACCCCCAGGGGGTTGGGCTTCTCCACATCAATCTTGTACTGCTTGATCGCCCGGGCCACGTCCTTGCCGGTCATCTTGCCTTCCGCCGCCAGCGCGGCGACGGCGGCGTGGGCGATGTAGTAGCGGTCGACCTCGAAGTGGCGGCGCAGGTTGGCGCGGGTGTCGCTGCGGCCGAAGCCGTCGGTGCCCAGGACGGTGTAGCGCATGGGGACGAAGGCGCGGACTTGTTCCGGGTACATGCGGATGTAGTCGGTCGCGGCGATGGCCGGGCCCTGGCGGCCTTCCAGCAGTTCGGTGATGTACGGCTTGCGGGCGGTCTTGGCTTCGGGGTTGAGGCGGTTCCAGCGTTCGACATCGGTGGCGTCGCGGGCGAGTTCGTTGAAGCTGGGGCAGGACCAGATGTCGGCGGTGACGCCGAAGTCCTTGTCCAGCAGCTCGGCGGCGGCGATGGCTTCGCGCAGGATGGTGCCGCTGCCCAGCAGCTGGACGCGCAGTTCGCCCTTCTTGGGTTTGCCGGCGTCGGCCAGCAGGTACATGCCCTTGATGATCCCGTCCGCGCTGCCTTCGGGCATGTCGGGGTGGGTGTAGTTCTCGTTCATCAGGGTGATGTAGTAGTACTCGTCGTGCTGCTCGGCCAGCATGCGCTGCATGCCGTGCTGCAGGATGGTGACCACTTCGTAGCTGAAGGTGGGGTCGTAGCTGCGGCAGTTGGGGATCAGGCCGGCCTGGACCATGCTGTGGCCGTCTTCGTGCTGCAGGCCTTCGCCGTTCAAGGTGGTGCGGCCGGCGGTGGCGCCCAGCAGGAAGCCGCGGGCGCGCATGTCGGCGGCCTGCCAGGCGCTGTCGCCGATGCGCTGGAAGCCGAACATCGAGTAATAGATGTACAGCGGCAGCATCTGCAGGTCGTTGGTGCTGTAGCTGGTGGCCGCCGCCAGCCAGGACGAGAACGCGCCGGCTTCGGTGATGCCTTCTTCCAGGACCTGGCCGGTGGTGTCTTCGCGGTAGTACATGAGCTGGTCGCGGTCGACCGGCTTGTACTTCTGGCCGTGCGGGGCGTAGATGCCGAGCTGGCGGAACAGGCCTTCCATGCCGAAGGTACGCGCCTCATCGGCCACGATGGGGACGATGCGCGGGCCGACCTGCTTGTCGCGCAGGGCGATGTTGAGCGCCTGGACGAAGGACATGGTGGTGCTGATTTCGCGCTCGCCGGTGCTCTTGAGCAGGCGGTCGAAGGTTTCCAGCTTGGGCACTTCGAGCGAGGTGCTGGCCTTGCGGCGGCGCTGGGGCAGGAAGCCGCCCAGGGCCTTGCGGCGCTCGAGCATGTATTCGATTTCCGGCGACTTCTCGCCGGGGTGATAGAACGGAACGGCGCCGTCCTTCAACTGCTCGTCGGTGACGGGGATGTTGAAGCGGTCGCGGAACAGGCGGACGGCTTCGTCGTCCATCTTCTTGGTGCCGTGGGTCGGGTTGAGCGATTCGCCCGAGGCGCCCATGCCGTAGCCCTTGACCGTCTTGGCCAGGATGACGGTGGGCATGCCCTTGGTGTTCACGGCCTCGTGGTACGCGGCGTAGACCTTGTGCGGGTCGTGGCCGCCGCGGTTGAGGCGCCAGATGTCGTCGTCGGACAGGTTGGCGACCAGGGCGGCGGTTTCGGGGTACTTGCCGAAGAAGTTGTCGCGGGTGTACTTGCCGCCGAAGGCTTTGCAGTTCTGGTATTCGCCGTCGACGGTTTCCATCATCAGCTGGCGCAGGCGGCCGGTGGTGTCGCGGGCCAGCAGCGGGTCCCAGTAGCTGCCCCAGACGGTCTTGATGACGTTCCAGCCGGCGCCGCGGAACTGGCCTTCCAGCTCTTGGATGATCTTGCCGTTGCCGCGCACCGGGCCGTCGAGGCGCTGCAGGTTGCAGTTGATGACGAAGACCAGGTTGTCGAGGCCTTCGCGGCCGGCAACCGAGATCGCGCCGAGCGATTCGGGCTCGTCCGTCTCGCCGTCGCCGAGGAAGGCCCAGACCTTGCGGTCGGACTTGGGCATCAGGCCGCGGCCTTCCAGGTACTTCCAGTTGCGGGCCTGGTAGATGGCGCTGATGGGGCCCAGGCCCATGGAGACGGTGGGGACCTGCCAGTAGTCCGGCATCAACCAGGGGTGCGGGTAGGAGCTGATGCCGCGGCCGTCGACTTCCATGCGGAAGTGGTCGAGGTGGGATTCGCTCAGGCGGCCTTCGAGGAAGGAGCGGGCGTAGATGCCGGGCGAGCTGTGGCCCTGGATGCCGATGACGTCGCCGGGGTGGTCGGCCGAGGGGGCGCGCCAGAAGTGGTTGAAGCCGACGTCGTACAGGGTGGCCGCCGAGGCGAAGCTGGCGATGTGGCCGCCCAGGTCGCCGGGCTTGCGGTTGGCGCGCACGACCATGGCCATGGCGTTCCAGCGGATCAGCGAGCGGATCCGCCATTCCATCGCGGCGTCGCCGGGGCTTTTGGCCTCCAGGTGCGGCGGGATGGTGTTGATGTATTCGGTGGTGGGCTGGAACGGCAGGTGCGCGCCGGCGCGGCGCGTGACTTCGACCATGCCTTCGAGCAGCTGGTGGGCGCGCTCGGCGCCGTCGCGGGCGATGACGGCCTGGACGGACTCGACCCATTCCTGGGTTTCGGCGGGATCGGGGTCGTTCTGCAGCAGGTCGTGCAGGGAGCTGGCAAGCGGCTGGTTCATCGATATCGCGGCCCCGTGGCCGCGCCTCGGAAGTGGGGGCGATTAGAGTTTGGAGTCTAACAAATGGGGGCGGTTGCGGCCTTGCTTGGGCGTGTCTTTAGGGTGGAAAGGTGTGTCTTCGGGCCGTGCTGTGGGGTAGGAGCGGCGTAAGCCGCGACCCGGCAGCGGGGTGAATTCCGACCTGCGGTGGCGGCTTGTTCCGATACCGCCGGCCCTGGGCTGTGGCGACGCTGGGTCATGGTCGATCCCGCCCCACTCCCGCCCGGACAGGCCGCGCTGCGTCGTGGCCGGTGTTCGGAACCGCATCGTGCGTATTTGCTGACCTTCGTTACGGAAGGCCGGCAGCCGTTGTTCGCGAATGCGGGTTTGGCCGATGCGGCCAGTGCGGCGCTGTTGGACCGGCGGTTATGGGCTCGGTCGCAATTGCTGGCATGGGTGTTGATGCCGGACCACTGGCATGGGCTGGTGGCGCTGGGGCCGTGGGAGACGCTGCCGGACTTGGTGCGTCGGTTGAAGTGCAATTCGGCGCGGCAGGTGCGGGCGACGATGCCGGCGGTGACGCAGGTGTGGGGCCCGGCATACCACGACCGCGGGGTGCGGCGGGAGGAGGCGTTGGTGGACGCGGCTCGGTACGTGGTGATGAACCCGGTGCGGGCGGGGTTGGTGCGGCGGGTGCGGGAGTATCGGTATTGGGGGGCGGTTTGGGTGGAGCGGTGAGTGGTCGGTGGCGCCGGGGTGTGGGGTGGCGTGGTCGCGGCTTACGCCGCTCCTACCCCAAGGCGGGGGCG
>CAMLID010000004.1 GCA_946480055.1 uncultured Lysobacter sp.
CGAGGCGGTGTCGGTGGCGGCGCAGGAATCGCACAAGCCGCAGCGCGACCTGCCGATCGGCATGCTGCTGTCGCTGGCGATCTGCACCGTGCTCTACATCGCCATGGCCGCGATCATGACCGGTCTGGTGCCCTACACCCAGCTGGGCACCGACGAGCCGGTGGTGACCGCGGTCGCGGCGCATCCGCAACTGGGCTGGCTGCGCGTGGTGGTCGAGATCGGCGCCCTGATCGGCCTGTCCTCGGTGGTGCTGGTGATGATCATCGGCCAGCCGCGCATCTTCATGATCATGGGCCGCGACGGCCTGCTGCCGCCGGTGTTCACCAAGATCCACCCGGTCTACCGCACCCCGCACATCAACACCGTCATCACCGGTATCGGCATCGCCGTGCTGGCGGCGCTGTTCCCGCTGGACGTATTGGGCGAGCTGACCTCTATGGGCACCCTGATCGCATTCGCCGCGGTCTGCGCCGGCGTGCTGATCCTGCGCCGCACCCAGCCCGACCTGCCGCGGCCGTTCAAGATCCCGTTCGCCTGGCTGATCTGCCTGGCCGGCATCTTCAGCTGCCTGGCGCTGCTGTCGACCATGACCGCGCACAACTGGTTCCTGATGGCGGTCTGGACCGCGATCGGCTTCCTGATCTACTTCCTGTACGGCATCCGCCACAGCCGCCTGCGCGCGGCGTCGGGGCGCTGAGCCCGGGCGGGCGGCCGCGCCGCCCGCCTCATGAACCCTCGCGGCTGGGCCGCCCACCTCATGAACCCTCGCGGCTGGGCCGCCCACCTCATGAACCCTCGCGGCTGGGCCGCCCGCCTCATGAACCATCGCGGGCGGTCCGACGCCGCCCGCCGATACGCTGCGTTGCCCCCCGTGGACACGCCGCCGACGCGCAGAATTTGTAAACTGGCGCCATGAGCGCCGCCCTGCCCTACGACCCGCAACGCCTGGCCCACTGCGCCGGCGAGATCATCGTCAACGTCCGCGAGCTGTCCGCGCGCGGCTGGACGCCCGCCACCAGCAGCAATTTCTCGCGCCGGATCGACGAGCGCCACGCGGCGATCACCGTCTCCGGCCGCGACAAGGGCCGTCTGACCGAATCCGACATCATGGTCGTGGATCTGGAGGGCGAGCCGGTCGCGACCAGCCATCGGCCCTCGGCCGAAACCCTGCTGCACACCCAGCTGTACAAGCGCTTCCCCGAGATCGGCTGCGTCCTGCACACCCATTCGCAGACCCAGACCGTGGCCTCGCGCCTGTACGCCGGCATGGGCCACGTGCACCTGGAAGGCTACGAACTGTTGAAAGCCTTTTCCGGCAACACCACCCACGAAATGGTCGTGGAGCTGCCGGTGCTGCCGAACACGCAGGACATGCACACCCTCGCCGCCCAGGTCGACGCCCTGCTCGACCGTCAGGACATGTGGGGCTATCTGATCGACGGCCACGGCTTGTACGCCTGGGGCCGCGACATGCCCGAGGCGAGGCGCCACCTGGAGGCGTTCGAGTTCCTGCTCGGATGCGAATTGGAACTGAGGAGACTGCAGCGATGAGCCGTCTGCGCATATTCGACGAAGACGACGCCGGCACCCCGCGCGTCAGCACCGCCGACCGCGCCGAGATCGCGCGCGAACTGAGCCGCATCGGCGTCGGTTTCGAACAATGGCAGGCCAACCGGCCGGTCGTGCCCGGCGACGCGCCGGAAGCGATCATGGACGCCTACCGCGCCGACATCGACCGCATCGTCGCCGAACGCGGGTTCAAGACCGTCGACGTGGTCAGCATCGCGCCGGACAACCCGCAGCGCGAGACCATGCGCCACAAGTTCCTCGACGAGCATTACCACAAGGAAGACGAGGTCCGTTTCTTCGTCGCCGGCTCCGGCCTGTTCACCCTGCACGTCGACGCCGGCGTGTACGAGATCAAGTGCGAGCAAGGCGACTTGATCTCGGTGCCGGACAGCACCCTGCACTGGTTCGACATGGGCCCGGAGCCCAGCTTCGTTGCGATCCGCTTCTTCACCGAGCCGGACGGCTGGGTCGGCCATTTCACCGGCACCGACATCGCCCAGCGCTTTCCGCGCTACGAGAAGGGCCAGGCGGCCTGAGTTAGCCCGCGGACGCGATCCGATCGCGCCCGCTGCCCGCCGCTTACCGACGCAAGCCTCCTCAGGCTTGCGTCCACGTCCCGTCGATCTGCCGCCACACGCCGCCCGGATTGGCGTCGCGCAATTCCAGCGGCAGACGGTCGTCACGGACCTGGTCGTAGCACTGCAGCGCAGCGAAACGCCGGACCGAAGCAGGCATGCCCACCGAAGTGAAACCGGCGTTGCCGGTGCTCGGATAGGGACCACCGTGCTGCATCGCCGCGCTGACCGCCACGCCGGTGGGCCACTTGTCGGCGATCAAGCGACCCACGCGCGGACGCAGCACCTCCGCGATCCGCGACCACAAGGCATCGTCGCTACCGTCCTGCGCAGCATGCAAGGTGCCGGTGAGGTTGCCCTCGAACACTGCGGCCACCGCGACCATCGCGTCGTCGCCATCGACACGCACCAGCAAGGCCACGGGTCCGAAGGCCTCGCTCTGCAGCGCCTGGGCGTTGCGCATGAATGTCGACGCATCCACGCCGAGCAGGCTCGGCGCGTAGCGATAACCCGGACCGGATGCAGCGGCCGCGCCCGCCAGCACCTGCGCGCCGGCGGCGCGCAAGGCATCGACCGAATCGGCCAGATGCCGCTGCCCGCTGCTGGAAAACAGCACCATCGGCGAGGCAGCGGCGAAGTGCGCGCTGGCCGCCGCGACGAAAGCGTCGCCTGCTTCGCCAGCCGGCACCACCACCACGCCGGGATTGGTGCAGAACTGGCCGCTGCCCATGGTGCAGGACGCGAAGAACTCCTGCGCCAGCGCCACCCCGCGCTCCGCGACGACGCCGGGCAGCACGAACACCGGGTTCACGCTCGACATCTCCGCATAGATCGGGATGCCGGCACCGTCGGCGGCGGCCTTCAGCGCCAGGCCGCCACCACGGCTGCCGGTGAAGCCGATCGCGCCGACGCGACTGTCGCCGGCCAGCGCCAGCCCGAGCGAGCTGTCGAAGTCGTAGAGCAACTGCACCGCGGCGCTCGGCAAGCCGGCTTCGAGCAAGGCTTTGTGCGCGATACGCGCCAGACACTGACTGGTGGCCGGATGCGCGGGATGCGCCTTGGCGATCACCGGGTTGCGTGCGGCGATGGCGGAGGCGAAATCGCTGCCGCCGATGGCGTTGAACGCGAACGGGAAATTGTTCGGGCCGAACACCAGCACCGGCTTGCGCAGCGGCGCGTAGTGCGCGCGCAACCCGGCCTGCGTGTCGATGACCGGATGGGTCCAGGCATAGCTGCGCACCGCCTTCGCGGCCTGGCGCAGTTGCCCGGTGGTGCGCGGCAGCTCCACCCCGGCCAGGCGCGGCGTGGCGGGCAACGCGGTTTCCGCATGCGCGGTGGCCACCAGTTGCTCCGCGGCCGCCTCGATGCCGGCCGCGTAGCGCTCGAGGAAATCGGCGATGCGTTCGACCGGTGCCGCCGCCAGCGCAGCGGCGACGGCAGCGGCGGCCGAGACCGCGAGCTCGAGGTCCTGGCGGCCCGAACGCGGGAACTCCGGACCGATCGCCTCGCCCGTGGTGGGATCGTGCGCGCGGAAACTACCGGTGTTCTCCAGGCTGGCCCGCCACTCGCCCGCTATCAGGATCTGTTCCATTCTTCACCTCACCCGGATCGTGCAGCGCCGCTCGCGCGACGACAGGCTCGTTGCATGCATGCTGAATCCTGACGCGACCGGAATCAAAGCTTCGGTCGCGAGGCGATAGCCGCGTCGATCACTTTCAACGCAGCTTCGCGCTCGGCGCCTTCCACCACCATTCGCGGTGCGCGCACGCGTTCGTTGCCCATGTCCACGCGCTGCTGCATCAGCTTGATCAGCTGCACGAACTTGGGCACGGTGTCCATGCGCAGCAGCGGCAACAGCCAGGCATACAGTTCCAGCGCCGCCTTGGAGCCGCTGTCGCGCGCGAGTTCGAACACTCGCACCGATTCCTCGGGGAAGGCGTTGACCACACCCGCGATCCAGCCCACCGCGCCCATCGACACGCCTTCGACGATCGCATCGTCCATGCCCACCATCAGCTCCAGACGATCGCCGACCAGGGCCTGGATCGCGGCGAAGCGGCGGATGTCGCAGGACGACTCCTTCACTGCCTGCAACTGTGGATAGGCCGCGGCCAGCTCGGCGATGTGTTCCGGAGTGAAGTCGGTCTTGTAGGCGACCGGATTGTTGTACAGAAGTACCGGCAGCTGGGTGGCTTCGAGAATGGCGCGCATGTGCGCACCCATCTCGCGCCAATCGGTGGAGTACACGTAAGGCGGCAGCGCCATCAGGCCGCCGCAGCCGAGCCGCTGCGCATCCTGGGCCAGGCGCACGGCCTCGGCGGTGGACAGCGCGGCGATGCCGGGAATCACCGGCGCGCGATCGCCGAGCGCTTCCACCAGGGTCTGGATGATCGCGAGCTTTTCGTCGTACGAAAGCGTGGCGCCTTCGCCCAGCGAACCCAGCGGCACGATGCCGGTGCAGCCGGCGTCGATCAGGCGTCGGGCGTGCGAGGCCAGGAAGGCGTGATCGACTTCGCCGTTGGCGGTGAAGGGCGTGGTGATGGCGGGTACGACGCCGCGCCAGAAGGTAGCGTTGCTCATGCGATCTAGGTCCGTTGCGATGGGAATGGAAAACCGGTGAAGCAGGAAGGTCAGGCCTGGATGCCCCAGGCGAAGGGATCGTCGTCCTCGATCAGCAGCCGGCCTTCGCCCATCAGGTGCGCGCGGCCGCTGATGCGCGGGCGGATGCGCTCGATCAGCAGCTGGCCTCCGCCCAACTGATGGGCATTGCCGCTGGCGCGGCCGTGTTCGGCCAGCGTGTAGCTGCCTTCGAACACGCTGCCGAGCACGCTCTCGATGCGGATCACGGCGTCCGGCGCCAACGCGCCGTCGGCCGCCAGGCAGGCGAGCTTGGCTGAGAAGCCGGTGCCGCAGGGCGAGCGGTCGTAGGCCAGGCCCGGACACAGCACGAAATTGCGCAGCACGACGTCGGCGCTCAGCGCCGGGCCGTTGAGCTCGATATGGTCGATTTCGGCGCCGTCCGCGCCGCGCACGTCGGCCGCGATCAGCGCCTTGCGGATCGCTTCGGTGTAGCGGGTCAGCTCGCGCCAATGCGGCAGATCCAGCGGGAACGGGCTGTCCTTGCTGATGAAGAACCAGTTGCCGCCCCAGGCCACATCGCCGCGCACGCGGCCGAACTCCGGCACCTCGACCACGATGTCCTGGGCCAGGCGGTAACTCTCGACGTTGTCGATCGACACGCGACCGTCTTCGTGCAGTTCCGCTACCACCGTACCCACAGGCGTGTCGATCGCATGCCGTCCGGGCCCGATCCGGCCCAGGTGCGCCAGCGTCCGCACCAGGCCGATGGTGCCGTGACCGCACATGCCCAGGCAGCCGACGTTGTTGAAGAAGATCACCGAAGCCACCGATCCGGTTTCCACCGGCGGCAGCAGCAATGCGCCGACCATGGTGTCGGATCCGCGCGGCTCGCAGGCCACCGCGCGACGCCAATGGTCGTGGGCGCTGCCGAACAGCGCGCGACGTTCGGCCAGGGTGCCGTCGCCCAGGTCTGGCGCGCCGGAAAGTACCACCCGGGTCGGTTCGCCGCCGGTATGAGAGTCGATGAAGGCTATGGTCTGCATGGCGCTCATCGTCCGTCGCGCGGGACCGCCGGGTCTAGCCGGCATCCCAGCCGACCGATGCGGAAATCAGCATAATCGGTCCATGCACGATAGCCCGCCCACCTTGATCGACGCCAACGAATTGCAGGCCCTGCTCGACGCAGTGCCGGACATCGTTTTCTTCGTCAAGGACAATACCGGACGCTACACCCACGCCAATCTGACCCTGGTGCGGCGGCTGGGATTAGCCAAGCGCGCAGACGTCGTCGGTCGCAGCGTGGACGAAGTGTTTCCGCCCAAGCTCGGCAGCCGTTACGCCGCGCAGGACCGTCGCGTGCTGGCCGGCCAGCGCATTCACGACCAGCTCGAAATGCACATCTTCCCGAACCGCGTGGCCGGCTGGTGCCTGACCAGCAAGCGTCCGCTGATCAGCGACGACCGGATCGTTGGCTTGATCGGAATTTCGCGCGACCTCGCCCAGCCCGACGGCCGCCATCCGGGCTACGACCGCCTGCGCAACGTACTCGACCATCTGGAAAGCCATTTCGACGAACCGGTGCGGATGCAGGCGCTGGCCGATCTGGCCGGATTGTCCCTGTCGCAGTTGGAGCGGCAGTTCCGCCGCGTGTTCCAGCTCAGTCCGCAGCAGTGGCTCACTCGCTTGCGCATCGAGGCCGCGATGCAGCGTCTGCGCGGACCCGATACCATCGCCGCGATCGGCCATGCCTGCGGCTTCACCGACCAGAGCGCGTTCGCACGTCAGTTCAAGGCGACCGTCGGCATCACTCCGCGGAACTATCGGAAGCTGCACCCGATCGGCTCCGTCGAGCCGACATGAGCATCTGCGCCGCGGCGATCAGCACCACCACCAGCACCAGCCAGCGCAGCCAGATCACCGGCAGCGACTTGACCACGAACGCGGCGATCAACACGCCCGGAATACCGCCCAGGGTCAGGCCCAGCGCCGCACGCAAGTCGTAGCGTCCGGCGCGAACGAAGGCGCCGCCGCCTACCGGCATCAGGAAGGCGCAGGCTCCCATCATGATCGGGAACGCCGCCAGCGGACTCATGCCGAGCAGGCTCACCAGGATCAGGCAGGGCGCGTACAGCCCGATCCCGAGCATCATCAACGCGCCCAGCACGAAACTCGCCGCGACCGCGAACGCCAGCGTCGCACCCTGCAGGCCCTGCGCATCGCCGCCGCCGGGCAGCCACTCCAGGTTGGTCGCCAGGAACAATGCAGCGGCGACCAGCAACGCCACACCCATGCCGATCTGGATCGCGCGCCGCGGCAACCGCGTCACCACACCCACGCCGATCCAGGCGCCCGCGACCGAGGCCGCGATCATGCTGGCCAAAGTGACGAAATCCACCGTCACCACCGCGATGAAGATCAGCGCCTGCGCGACCGTGGGCAGCGCGTGACCTGCGTTCAAGGTGCCGGGAATGTCCTCGTCGGCGACCCGGCCGCGCAGCTTGAAGATCGCCGTGGTGGTGGCGAACGAGCCGATGCCGAGGGTGTCGAAGAAGTTGGCCACAAAACCCGTCGACCAGTCGCCGGCGCTGGGGCGTGGCGATACTGCGCCGGTCGCGGCGCATCGGCGGCGCTCGATCGTCCACCAGCGCGCAGCGTAGGCCAGCGCCAGGGCCGCGAGCGCCGACAGCAGGAGCAGGGGCCCGACGCTCATGGCGCACCGCCCGCAAACCCGGGTATGGCCTGTCCAGCTGTTCCCATCGCATGCTCCCGAACCCCTGTTCACGCATCTTCGGTGCATGGCGTGGGCCTGGATTGGCCCGCTTCCGCGCCATGGATGCGGATTTTTGCGTAGTCGGCGAGCGTCCGTGGTGCCTAGGATGGTGGCTCGAATCCGATGCCCAGGACCGCCCTTGATCCACCCATCGCCCGCGGCAGGCGCGACATCGACGCAGCGCGCACCATCGCCTCGTCGATGCCCGTGGCGCTACGCATGAACACCCCGGACAGCCACGGCGGCCCCATCGCGGTGATCGGCGCCGGCGTCGTCGGTTGCGCCGTCGCTTATGCGCTGGCGCGCGAAGGCCGGCAGGTGCTGCTGATCGACCGGGCCGCGCCCGGCGTGGCCGGCGCGTCCTACGGCAACGTCGGGCACCTAGCCACGGAACTGGTCGAACCCCTGCCCTCGCCCGGACTGTTGTTCGGCTTCTGGCGCGAGCTGTACGCACTGGGCGGACCGTTGGACGTGCCGCTGCGGCGGTTGGGCGCGTTCGCGCCCTGGGCGCGGCGTTTCGCGGTGGCCGCGTTCCGGCGCCACGCCCACACCCAACATCTGGCGCCGCTGGTGCGACCGGCCGGCGCGGCCTATGCGCAGCTGCTTGCGGAGATCGGTCGCGAGGATCTGCTGCGACGCAACGGCCACTACCAATTCTGGCTGAGCGCGAAGGGCGCCGCCCAGGCGACGGCCGAGGCGCGGCACATGCAGGCGCTGTGCATTCCGACCGTGCCGGTGGCGCCGGAGGTGCTCGCGAATGTGCGTACGGCGGCCGGCGCGCAGCATGCCGCCGGCCTCTGGTTTCCCGAGAGCGGGCATATGCTCGATCCGCAAGCCGTGTGCCAGGCGCTCGCGCATGCGGCCGCAGCGCGCGGCGCGGAGCTGCGGCAGCTCACGGTGCGATCGCTCGAACCGGAAGGCGAGCGCATCGCGATAACCACCGCCGACGAACGCTTCACCGTACCCGCGGCCGTGGTCTGCGCAGGAGCCTGGTCGGCACCGCTGCTGGCGCCGTTCGGCCTGCACGCGCCGCTGGAAGCCGCCTACGGCTACCACGTCGAACTGCCCGACGAAGCGGCCTATGTCGACGCACCGGCGCTGTACGTGGATCAGAAGATCCTGGTGACGCCGATGCGCGGACGCCTGCGCGCCTCGGGCTACATGGAATTCGGCGGATTGGATGGCGCGCCGGATCCGCGCAAGCCCGCGCGCTTGCGCAGCCAACTCGCCGCGCTGGGGTATCGCTGCGCGGCCGATGGCCCGAGTTGGCGCGGGCCGCGACCGGTGCTGCCCGACTACCTGCCCGGCATCGGCCGCGCACCGGGGCCCGCCCCGCTGTACTACGCCGTCGGCCACCAGCACCTGGGGCTGACCCTGGCGCCGGCGACGGCGGACCTGGTCGCCGACCTGGTCGCCGCACGCACGCCGCGCCAGGACCTGAAACCGTTCGATCTCTCGCGGTTCGGGTCGCCGAGCCGCCAACGCCTTTCGACCCGAGCAACGCCATGACTCTGCACACCCTCGCCGAACAGTCGGACTTCCATCGAACCGGTCGCCTGGAGGAAGTCGAAATCCTGTGCGCACGCTACGCCGATCGCTGGCCCGAGGCGGTGCGCAGCTTCGTCTACGGCTATTCGGGCGAGGGCCGTCCGCTGCGCGCGTTGCTGGTCTCGCGCAGCGGCGCGCTGACCGCCGCGGCGCTGCGCGAACGCGGCATTCCCCTGCTGATGATCCAGGCCGGCATCCATCCCGGCGAGAGCGACGGCAAGGACGCCGGCTTCGCCGCCCTGCGCGAGCTGCTGGGCGGGGAACCGATGACCGAACCCAGCCATCCCTGCAAGATCGCCATGCATGCGCCGGCGGCGGACGTGCTGGAGCGCATCGCGCTGCTGTTCGTGCCCGCGTTCAACGCCGACGGCCACGAACGTGTCGGACGTTGGAACCGGCCGAATCAGAGCGGACCGGAGGAAACCGGCTGGCGCGCCACCGCGCACAACCTCAATCTCAACCGCGACTACACCAAGGCCGATGCACCGGAAATGCAGGCCATGCTGCAACTGCTGTGCGACTGGGATCCGCTGGTCTGCGCCGACATGCACGTGACCAACGGCGCCGATTTCGAGCCGGACGTGTCGATCCAAGTCGAGCCGATCCACCAGGGCGACCCGCAGCTGTATGCCAGCGGCATGCAACTGCGCGATGCGCTGATCGAAAGGCTGGTCGCGCAGGGTTCGCTGGCGCTGCCGTTCTATCCCGATCTGGCGGTGGCGGACGACCCGGCCTCCGGCTTCCAGCTCACCGTCTATTCGCCGCGCTTCTCGACCGGCTACTTCCCGGCGCGTAACCGCTACACGGTGCTGGTGGAAACCCATTCGTGGAAGGACTACGCCACCCGCATCCGGGTCACGCGCAACACCATCGTCGGCCTGGCCGAACTGACGGCCGAGCACGGTGCACAATGGCGCGAGGCGGCGCTGCGCGCCGACGCGACCCCGCTCGGCGGCGAGAACGTGGTGCTGGACTACGCGGCCGGCTGGCGCGAACCGACGGCGGACACCGACGACACAGCGCCGGCCACGGTGCAGGGCGATGCGTCGATCGAGACCATCGAGACCATCGAATTTCGCGGCTACGCCTACACTCGCGACCCCTCGCCGATTTCCGGCGAACCCGTCACCGTCTACGATCCGCAGACGCCGCAGATCTGGCGCGTGCCGTTCCGCCGCAACGTGGCCCCGTCCTTGGTCGTGCGCGCGCCGCGCGGCGGCTACCTGGTGCCGCCCGCCTACGCGCAAGCCATCGAACGCAAGCTCGCGCTGCACGGACTGAGTTCGCGACGCCTGGATCGGGACGCCGGAACGCTGGAGGTCGAAGCGTTCCGGGCGACGCGCGCACGTTTTTCCGCGACGCCGTTCGAGGGGCGTATGCGGCTGACCTTGCAGGGCGCCTGGCGGCCGGAGCCGCAACCGCTGCCGGCCGGCACCTTGTTCGTACCGATCGCGCAAACCCGCGCGCGCCTGCTGATGGCGCTGCTGGAGCCGCAGGCACCCGACTCGTACGCGGCCTGGGGCGGCTTCAACGCCCACTTCGAGCCCAAGGAGTACGTCGAGGCCTACGTGACCGAGATCTTCGCGCTGCGGATGCTCGACGAGGACGCCGTGCTGGCCGCCGAATTCCGGCGGCGCCTGAAGGAGGACGCGGCCTTCGCCGCCAGCCCCGACGCACGACGCGAGTTCTTCCAAAGATTGCACGCCTCCTGGGATGCGCGCTTCAACATGTACCCGATCTACCGCAGCGACAGCGTGCCGGCGGAGGTCTGAGTCCCGCCGGGAGCGAATCGCCGCACATCGGTTTTCGAATCCGATCCCCGCGCACGGGCTTCTCCGCGCTTGCCGCGCTCTCGCCTCGCCGCGAGGGCTGCCGTCCTATCCACGCCTGCCTCGGCCGCCGGCAGCGGCGCATACCGGCTCCGCCGCAGCCGGACCCTGCACGGTGCGCGCTCGCGTTGCCGGGCCCAGAGGCACCCGCAGCGGTTTTTTTGCCTAGCGCGCGCCCCACGGGCGACAATCCGCTACCCCTACGCGATCTCCAGCCATGCCCATCCGCGCCATCCTCACCGACATTGAAGGCACCACCAGCAGCATCTCGTTCGTGAAGGACGTGCTGTTCCCGTACGCGCGCCGCGCCCTGCCCGGCTTCGTCGCCGCGCGCGGGCGCGAGCCGGCGGTGCGCAAATGGCTGGACGCGGTCGCGACCGAGAACGGCGGCCTGTGCGAGGACGCGATGATCGTCGAGGTGCTGCAAGGCTGGATCGACGAGGACCGCAAGCACACCGCGCTCAAGGCGCTGCAGGGCATGGTCTGGGCCGACGGCTACAAGGGCGCCGACTTCACCGCGCACATCTACCCCGACGCCGCCGTCGCGCTGCGCGCCTGGCACGCGGCCGGGCTGCCGCTGTACGTGTATTCCTCCGGCAGCGTGCCGGCGCAGCGGCTGTTCTTCGGTCACAGCGACGACGGCGACCTGACCGGGCTGATCTCGGGCTGGTTCGACACCGAGATCGGCGGCAAGCGCGAGGCCGCCAGCTACGCCCGCATCGCCGAGGCGATCGGCCTTCCCCCGGGCGAGATCCTGTTCCTGTCCGACGTGGTCGAAGAATCCGACGCCGCGCGCGAGGCGGGCCTGGCCACGGTGCTGATCGACCGTCTGGACGACTACCCGCGCCCGCGCGAGGGCGAGGCGGCGCACGGGCATGCGCGCGCGACTGCTTTCGATCAAGTCGAGGTTTGACGCGCCGGGCGGGGTTTTCGCGCACGCCGTCGGTTCGCGCCGCCGCTCCAGGCCTCGATCGCGGCTGACGCCGCTCCCACATGCGAACGCGCTTTGGGGTAGGAGCGGCGCAAGCCGCGACCGCGAACCCACGACTGCGGTCGAGAATCGGTGCGGCCACGTCGATAACGGAGCCGCCTGCGCGCACATCCGATTGTTGCGCTCGAATGCAGCATTCGTCGTGCCTGCAGTGTCGCGGTCGCGGCTTGCGCCGCTCCTACCCCAAAGCTGGGTTCGCCTTTGTGTGGTGATGCATCGACATAAATGCGCGCCACGCAGCCGGCTCGGGCGTAACCCAGACGTAAAGGCGCAGCGGATACGGCGGCCGTTCATGCGCCACCGCGCCGCGGCTCAGCCGTGGATCTTCTCGCCGCGTTCCAGCATCGCCACCAGCTTCTCGATCCGGGCCGCGCGGGTCTCTGGCTTCTTCGCGGTCTGGATCCGCCACAGCACCGCGTAGCGATTGCTGCGGTCGATCTGCTCGAAGAATTTGCGCGCTTTGGCGTTCTTCTTGAACGCCGCGGCCAGGTCGTCGGGCACTTCGATGTTGCGCGCCGAATCGTAGGCCGCCTGCCAGCGTCCGTCGGCCTGGGCCGCCTCGACCTCGCGCAAACCGCCCGGACGCATGCGGCCGGCCGCGATCAGCGTCTCGACCTTGCCGATGTTGATCTTGGACCAGACGCTGCGCGGCCGCCGCGGAGTAAAGCGCTGCAGGAAGTACTGCGCGTCGCAGCTGCGCTTGAGGCCGTCGATCCAGCCGTGGCACAGGGCCACGTCCAGTGCCTCGGGATAGGTCACCGAGACCACGCCCTGGTCCTTCTTGGCGATCTTCAGCCACAGCCCGGGCGCGTCGGCATGCGCGACCAGCCAGGCTTCCCAGGCCGCGGCGTCGCGGAACAGTTGTATCGGCACATCGGTCGGCAGCTCGGCGGTCATGGCCTTATTCCTTGGCGTCCTGCAATCGGTAGATGGTCTGCGCGCGTTGCTCGCCCTGCCAGGGATCGAGCGTGCGCACCTCGATACGGTGTTCGCCCGCGGCCAGATCGGTCGGCAAGGTCCCGCGCCACAGGTGCGACGAGGGTTCGGCTTCGGGCGAGCGATCGTAGCCGCGCAGCGCGGCTGCCTGGTCGTCGCGCGCGTTCTCGGCCAGCAGGTTCGGATCGGCTTGCTCGCTGCGTTGCATCGGCGCCCAGGCGCCGTCGTCGATGCGGAACTCGACCCGGCTGTCGTCCTGGCCCATGTAGACGTTGGCGAATACGGCGAACGCCGGATAGGCGCCGCGCCGCAGCACGCGCGGCGCGTGCAGCGACATCGCCGGCGTCGACGCGGCCGCGGCGGCCAGGCGCGCGGGATGCCAGCTCAATCGATAGCTGCCGGCTTCGGCCACCGCCAGGCGCGCGTAGCCGTTGGGCGTGCCGTCGGCCATGGTCGCGTCGGGGATGCCCTGCCCGTCCTTGACCCCGGACCAGAAAGCGCCGCAGGCGGCGCCGACGTTGTACTCGTGCAGCGGCGCGGCGCCATGCCAACCGTCCTGGGCACCGTGGTAGACATGGCGCTGGACGTGGCCGTGGCCGCTGAGCAGCAGCACGCGCGGGAAATCGCGCAGCAGCGCGAACAGGCGCTCGCGGTCGGCGTGGCGGAAGGTCTCGCGGCCGGGCGCGCCGTCGAAGAACGGGATATGCACGCCGATCACCAGCAGCCGGTCCTTGCGCGCCGTCGCCAGGTAGCGCTCGAGGAAGCCGAACTGCTCCTCGCGCAGGCCGCCGATGTAGGCCGGACGCTGGCCGGGCCGGTAGATCACGTCGTCGAGCATCACGAACGAGGCCTCGGGCTCTTCCCAGGCATAGGTGTCCGGGCCGAACACATGGCGGTAGCTGAGCAGCGAATCCTCGTCGCGGCCGGCGTCGAAGTCGAGATCGTGATTGCCCGGCGCGTGCAGCCACGGTACTTCGAGCTGGGCGGTGGCGCGGTTCAGCGCGGGGTACAGCGACAGGTCGTCGTGGACGATGTCGCCCAGGCTCAGGCCCAGGTCGGCGACCGCGCCGCGACCGCGCGACTGCGCCAGCAAGGGCTCGACGATGTCGCGGCGATAGTAGTCGACGTCGGTGGCGGTCTTGGGCTGCGGATCGGCGAACACCAGTACGTCCAGCTGCGGGCGCGCGCGCGCCTGCTGCGGAATCAGGCCGTAGTCGCGGCAACTCGGGAAGGAAGCCGGGATGCCGCCGTACTTGAGCTTGGGCCCGGGCTCGCGCTGCACGTTGAAGCTGAAATCCGGCAGCCCGTTGTCGCGGCGTGCGACCCGGTAACCCGGCGGTTTGATCACGAAGCTGGTGCGGCCGTCGATCGCCGGCAGGTTGTAGCTGCCGTGGGCGTCGCTCACCACCAGATCGACGCCGTCGGAGACACGGATGCCGGGCAGACCCGGTTCGCCGTCGTCGCGGCGGCCGTTGCCGTTGCGGTCCTCGTACACGGTGCCGCTGTTGCACGGCGGCGGCAGCGCCTGGGCGGCGAGCGGTACGATCAAGGCGAGCAACAGCGCTGTAGCGGATGGGCGCATGACGGGCTCCGGAGCGGACGCCGCATTATGCGGGGACCGCCGGCGCGATCGTGTGCCTTGAAGCGCGCTTTTGCACGCCTTGGGGTAGGAGCGGCGTAAGCCGCGATTCGCGATGAGACGGAGTCCTGCGCAAGCGTGGTTGCCGATTGGCCACGGACGTCCGCCAGCTTCGCCGGGCGACGGAATTCGAATCGCGGCCCACGCCGCTCCCACACAGAGAGCGCGGGACCGTCGGCAGGTGAAGTGGCGGGGTCGCGGCTTGCGCCGCTCCTACCCAAAGCGGCTGGCTTACGCCGGCTCCGAGCCGCGATGCGGCTGGCCGTGGCGCGACTTCAGCACCGCGACCGCGTCGGCCAGCGACAGGCCGCGCGCGCGCAGCAGCACCAGCAGGTGGTAGAGCAGGTCTGCGGCCTCGCCGCACAACGCGGCATCGTCCTCGACCACGCCGGCCAGGGCGGTTTCCACGCCCTCCTCGCCTACCTTCTGGGCGATGCTACGGCGGCCCTGTTCGAACAGACGGGTGGTGTAGCTGCCGGGCGGACGCTCGCGTTCGCGGCGCGCGACCAAGCCGTCGAGTTCGGCCAGGAAATCGTCGGGCGCGTGCTCGAAGCAGCTGGCGCGGCCGAGGTGGCAGGTCGGTCCCTGCGGGCGCGCCTGCACCAGCAGGGTGTCGCCGTCGCAGTCGGTTTCGATCGCGACCAGTTGCAGCACGTTGCCGGAGGTCTCGCCCTTGGTCCACAGGCGTTGGCGGCTGCGGCTGTAGAAGGTGACGTGGCCGCTGACCAGGGTGCGCGCCAGCGCTTCGCGGTCCATGTAGCCCAGCATCAGCACGCGCAGGGTCGCCGCGTCCTGCACGACCGCGGGCAACAGGCCGCCCTGCTTGTCCCAGGACAAGCCATCGATGGCTTCGGGCGCCAACGTCGGCCATGGTGCCGGCTCAGTGGACATCGCGGATTTCTATGCCTTGCGCGCGCAGTTCGCGCTTGAGTTCGGGAATACGGATCGCGCCGGAGTGGAACACGCTGGCGGCGAGCGCGGCATCGGCGTCGGCGTCGCGGAACACCTGGGTGAAATGCTCGATCGCACCGGCGCCGCCGGACGCGACCAGCGGCACCTCACAGCGCGCGCGCACCGCGCCCAGCTGCTCCAGATCATAGCCGTCGCGCACGCCGTCGCTGCCCATGCAGTTGAGCACGATCTCGCCGGCGCCGCGTTCCTGGGCCTCGACCACCCAATCCAGGGTGCGTCGCGCCAGCGCGCGGGTACGCTCGGGATCGCCGGTGTACTGGCGCACGCGCCACTGCCCGTCCTCGTCGCGCAGGCTGTCGATGCCGACCACCACGCATTGCACGCCGAAGGCATCGGCGATCTCGCCGATCAGTTCGGGTCGCTCCAGCGCCGGGGTGTTGATCGAGATCTTGTCGGCACCGGCGCTGAGCACCGAGCGCGCGTCGTCGACGCTGCGGATGCCGCCGGCGACGCAGAACGGGATGTCGATGCTGCGTGCCACCCGTTCGACCCAGTCGCGGTCGACGCTGCGGCCCTGCGGGCTGGCGGTGATGTCGTAGAACACCAGCTCGTCGGCGCCCTCGTCGCGGTAACGCAGCGCGAGTTCGACGATGTCGCCCATATCGACGTGATCGCGGAAGCGCACGCCCTTGACCACGCGGCCGTCGCGGACGTCGAGGCAAGGGACGATGCGCCGGCTCAGCATCGCTGTGCCTTGTGCAGGGCTTCGCCGAGGCCGAAACGGCCTTCGATCAGGGCCTTGCCCAGAACGGCGCCGCGACAGCCGGCGTCGTGCGCGGCGACGATGTCGGCGATGTCGCGGATGCCGCCGGAGGCCTGCACCTGCATCTCCGGGGCGATCTCGCGCACGTGCCGGTACAGGTCCAGGTTCGGTCCCTGCATGGTGCCGTCGCGGGACACGTCGGTGCACAGCAGGTGGCGCACGCCGACGTTGGCGAAGTGCTCCAGCATCGGTTCCAGTTGGGCGCCGCTGTCCTCGGTCCAGCCGGCGACCGGCAGCCGCCAGTGACCGGTGCTGGACTGGCGCGCGTCCAGGGCGACGGTGATGCGGTCGGCGCCGTAGCGCTGCAGCCAGTCGCCGACGCGGTCGGGTTCGCGCACCGCCAGCGAGCCGACCACGACGCGGTCGGCGCCGGCGTCGAGGATGGCCTCGATGTCGGCTTCGCTGCGCACGCCGCCGCCGGTCTGCACCCGCATCCAACTGGTGGTGGTGATCGCGCGCAGCAGCGGCGCCAGGGTGTAGCCGCCGTAGCGCGCGGCGTCCAGATCGACCAGGTGCAGCCAGCGCGCGCCGGTGTCGGCGTAGCGCTTGGCCATGGTCAGCGGTTCTTCCTCGTAGGCGGTTTCCCGCTCGTAGTCGCCCTGGTGCAGGCGCACCACGCGGCCGGCGCGCACGTCGATCGCCGGGTACAGCGTGCAGTTGTTCATGCCGGCACCCCGTCGAGGAAGTTACGCAGCAGACGCGCGCCCACCGCCGCCGAACGCTCGGGGTGGAATTGCGCGCCGTAGCGGTTGTCGCGACCGACCACGGCCGAGAACGGCGCGCCGTGTTCGCTCGCGGCCAGCGTGTCGGGGCCTACCGGCACCGCGTAGCTGTGCACGAAATAGGCGCGGTCGCCGTCGGCGATGCCGTCCAGCAAGGGCGACGTGCGTCGCCGTTCCAAAGCATTCCATCCCATATGAGGCACGCGAACTCCCCGGCGCGGTTGCAGTTTGCCGATGCGTCCCGGCAACAGGCCGAGACACTCCACGTCGCCCTCCTCGGACGACTCGAACAGCAGCTGCATACCCAGGCAGATCCCGAGCAGCGGCTGACGCAGCGCCCGGATGGTGTCGACCAAACCGAGCTCGCGCAGCCGCGCCATCGCTGGCGCCGCCGCCCCGACCCCCGGCAGGATCACGCGTTCTGCCGAACCGATCGTGGCGGGGTCGGCGCTCAAAACCGCATGCGCACCCAACCGCTCCAGTGCATAACGCACGGAGCCGATGTTCCCCCCCCCCATATCGATCAGTACGACGTTCGTCACGGAAACCTCTCAACCGTATCGCGGTCCCTCGCGATGGTGCTTATTCAGTTAATCGCGGGATCGGTACGAAACCGGCCCCGGCGGCCTGCCTGAACGACTGGGCACGGCCCGAACCCCCTGTCGCGGCCTCAGAGACTGCCCTTGGTGCTGGGCAGGCCATGGCCCTCGCGCCGGATCGCCTGGCGCAGGGCGCGCGCGACCGCCTTGAAGCAGGCCTCGACCTTGTGATGGTCGTTGTCGCCGCGCACGTTCAGATTCAGGTTCAGGCCCGCCGACTCACACAACGAGCGGAAAAAATGTGGCACCAGCTCGGTCGGCACGTCGCCCACGCGTTCGCGCGCGAATCCGCCCTCGAACACGAAATACGGGCGCCCGGAGAAGTCCAGCGCGGCGGTCGCCAGGCTTTCGTCCATCGGCAGCACGAAGCCGTAGCGGCCAATGCCGCGCTTGTCGCCGAGCGCCGCGCGCAGGGCCTGGCCCAGCGCCAGCGCGCTGTCCTCGATGGTGTGGTGCTCATCGATGTGCAGGTCGCCCTTGCACTCCAGCTCCAGCGCGAAACCGCCGTGCTTGCCGAGCTGCTCCAGCATGTGGTCGAAAAAGCCCAGCCCGGTGCTCACGCGCGGCTCGGCCTCGCGGTCCAGGTCGACGCCGACTTCGATCCGGGTCTCGCGCGTGTTGCGCTGGATGCGCGCGGTACGCGGCGCATCGGCCAGCGCGTGCGCGATCCCCGGCCAATCCCACTCGCCGCCGAAATCGGCGGTACGCAGCTGGAAACCGCGGATGCCCAGGTTGCGCGCGAACGCGATGTCGGTGTCGCGGTCGCCGACCATGGCCGAACGCGTCCAGTCGATGCTGCGGTCCTTGAGCAGGGGCAGCGCCAGGCCGATCGCCGGCTTGCGCGTGGGCGCGTTGTCGGCCGGCAGGCTGCTGTCGATCAGGATGTCGCGGAACTCGATGCCCTGGCTGGCGAACACCTGCAGCATCAGCGCATGCGGGCCTTCGAAGTCTTCGCGCGGGAACGCCGGAGTGCCCAGGCCATCCTGGTTGCTGATCATCACGAATTGGTAGCCGGCATCGCGCAGGCGCAGCATCGCCGGGATCACGCCGTCGACGAAGCGCAGCTTGGCGTAGCTGTCGATCTGGTAATCGTCGGGCTCGGCGATCAGGGTGCCGTCGCGATCGACGAACAGGAGTGGGGTCTGGCTCATAGATTCCGGTCGTCTGACAAGTTCATGCGGCGCGTTCGGCGGAGTCGCGCTGTGCGGCCGCGTGCAGCGTCAGGGCGTCGAGCACGCGTGCGTTCTGCTCGGCGGTGCCCAAGCTGATGCGCAGCGCGTCGCCCAGTTGCGGCGCCGCGCGCAGGTCGCGCACCACCACGCCGGCGGCGAGCAGAGCCTCGAACGCGGCCTGCGGCCGCTCGAAGCGCGCCAGCAGGAAGTTCGCCTGCGAGGGGTAGACCTGGCGCACGCCCGGCACGGCCGGCAACGCCGCATACAGGCGATCGCGTTCGAGCATGCAGGCTGCGGCGTTGTCCGCGCTGAGCGCGCGTGCGCCGGCGTCGAGCGCGCGCAAGGCCAGTGCGACGCAGGGTTCGGCCAGCGGATACGGCGCCTGGCAGCGCTGCAGCGCGGCGATCAGATCCGCGTCGGCGATGGTGCTGCCGATGCGTGCCGCCGCCAGCGCGTGCGCCTTGGACAAGGTGCGCAGAACGACCACGTTGGGCTGTTCGGCGATCAGGCCGATCGCCGACGGTGCCTGCGCATATTCGAGGTAGGCCTCGTCGACCACCACCAGCGCGCGTTCGCGCAAGCGCTGCGCCAGCGCCGAGATCGCCGGCAGCGGCAGCAGCGTACCCGAGGGATTGCCCGGCGAGCACAGGAACACCAGCTTGGCGCCGGAGTCCTCGGCCGCCGCGGCGACCGCGTCGAAATCGCAGACGAAGCCTTCGGGCGTATCGCGCAAGGCGACCTCGACTACGCGCGTGCCGTGCAGCCGTGCGCAGACCGCGTACATGCCGAAGGTCGGCGGCGTGGTCACGATGGCGTCGCCACCCGGGCGGCAGAACGCACGCAGCAGCAGGTCGATGCCCTCGTCGCTGCCGCGCCCGGCCAGCAGTTGCGCCGGCTCGCAGCCGTACAGCGCGGCCAGCGCCGCGCGCAACGGCGGCGGCTGCGGATCGGGGTAGCGGCGCAGCGCACCGTCGGCGTCGGCGGCGTTGGCCCAGGCCGACTCGTTGGCGTTGAGCCAGATCGAACCGCTCAGGGCTTCGCTGCGCGCCGACTTGTAGCCGGCGAAATCGCGCAGGTCCTCGCGCAGCAGCGACAGCGGCGCGCTCATGCCGCCACCTGCTGCAAGCGCAGCGCGACCGCGATCCGGTGCGCGTCCAGGCCTTCGGCGGTGGCCAGTTCGACTGCGCAGGGGCCGATCGCGGCGATGCCGCGCGGCTGCACTTCCTGAACCGTGATCGCGACCTGGAAGCTGGCCACGCTGACCCCGCCGGCGTAGCGCGCCGCGCCGCTGGTCGGCAACACGTGGTTGGTGCCGCTGCAGTAGTCGCCCAGGGCTTCCGGCGCCCAGTCGCCCAGGAACACCGAACCGGCCGCGAGCACCTGCGGCAGCCAGGCGCGTGCATCGCGCAGGGCCAGGATCAGGTGCTCGGGCGCATAACGGTTGCTGACCGCGAGCGCGTCGGCGATCGACGTCACCGCGATCGAACGCGAAGCGCGCAAGGCGGCGCGCGCGGTCTCGGCACGCGGCAGCGCGGCGAGCTGGGATTCGATCTGCGCATCGACCGCGGCCAGCAGCGCCGCGTCGTCGCTGAGCAGGATCACCTGCGAATCCGGGCCATGCTCGGCCTGCGACAGCAGGTCGGCGGCGACGAAGGCCGGATTGGCGCCGGCGTCGGCGATCACCAGCACTTCCGACGGCCCTGCCGGCAGATCGATGGCCGCGCCGCCTTCGAGCAACGCGACCTGGCGCTTGGCCTCGGTGACGTAGGCGTTGCCCGGTCCGAACAGTTTGTCGCACTTGCCGACGCTGGCGGTGCCGAAGGCCATCGCCGCGATCGCCTGAGCGCCGCCGAGCTTGTAGACCCGGCTCACCCCGCAGCGGCGTGCGGCATACAGCACCGCCGGATCGGCACGGCCGTCGCGACGCGGCGGCGTGCACAGCACGATCTCCGGGCAAGCGGCCAGACGCGCCGGCATGCACAGCATCAACGCGGTCGAAGGCAGCGGCGCCGAACCGGCCGGCACGTACAGACCGACGCGCTGGATCGGGCGCAGGATGCGTTCGCAGCGCACGCCGTCGCCGCTGTCCAGGGCGTAGGGCTGGGTCATGCCGGCGGCGTGGAAGGCCTCGATGCGGCGCGCGGCCTGGTCGATGGCGGCGCGCAATGGCGCGGAGATCTCGCGTTCGGCGGCATCGAACTCGTCGATACCCACCACGAACTCGTCCAGCGCCACGCCGTCGTAGCGCGCGCTCAAGGCGCGCAGCGCGGCGTCGCCGTCCGCACGAACCTGCTCGATGATGGCTGCGACCGACTCGGCGGTGTCGCGGCGGGTCTGCTGGGCCGGGCGACGCAGCGCAGCCTCGCGCTGGCTCTCGTCCAAGGCGCTCCAGTCCAGCCGCTGCATGATGCTTTCGTCGTTCATGCCAGCATGCCCTCGACCGGCAGCACCATCAGCCCGCGCGCGCCGGCGCGCTTGAGTTCTTCCAGCCGTTGCCAGGTCACCGCGCCGTGGCACAAGGCCTGCAGGGCGACGCCATCGCCGCCGTCCAGCTGCATCACCGTCGGCGTTTCCGCATCGGGCAGCAGCGGCAGCAGGTCGGCCAGCAGCTGGCGCGGGGCCTGGAACAGCAACAGCTTGCTGTGACGGATGCGCAGCGCGCCGTCGAGGCGGCGCAGCAGCAGGTCGGCAAGTTCGCCGCGCACGTCGTCGAAAGGATTGATCGGCCCGGCCAGCACGGCTTCGCTCTGGATCAGGGTGGTGACCGCCTTGAGCTGGTTGGCGGCGAGCGTGGCACCGCTGGAGACCAGGTCGCAGATCGCCTCGGCCTGGCCCAGGCGCGGCGCGATCTCGACCGAACCCGACAGCAGCACGACCTGCGCCTCCACGCCCTGCTCGGCCAGCCAGCCCGACAGCAGCGCCGGGTAGCTGGTGGCGATGCGCTTGCCCGCCAGTTGCGCCGGGCCCTGCCAGTCCCAAGCCTCGGGCACGGCCAGGTCCAGCCGGCAGGCGCCGAAACCCAGCGCGCGCCATTCGCGGAAGGCGGCGGCGCGGCCGTTGCCGCGACGGTCGCCGTCCTGTTCCAGCAGCACGTTGCGGCCGACTACGCCCAGGTCGCAGACGCCGTCGGCGATCAGCCCGGGGATGTCGTCGTCGCGCACCAGCAGCAGATCCACCGGCAGGGTTTCGCCGTAGCAGAACAGGCGATCGCGGCTCTCGCGCCAGCTCAGCCCGCACGAGGCCAGCAGCGCGCGCGCCGGCTCGGCCAGGCGGCCTGACTTCTGGATGGCGATGCGCAACCGGTCGCGCGCGGCCGGACTGGCGGTAGGACTCATGGCGGGGGATCTCGAAGAGGCGGGAAGCGAAGGGCGCACAGGCCCGGCGGAACGGTTCAGCGGACGCGCGTGGGGCGTCGATGGAGCGCCGCGGCGTAGCCGCCGGCACCGCGCTCCAGGGTCCGTGCGACACGTCCGATCGTGGTCACGCTGACGCCGGTGCGGTCGTGGATTTCGCGGTAGGGCACGCCGTCGCGCAGCAACGGCACCACGCGCCAGCGGTCGGTCATGGCTTCCAGCTCGGCCGGCGTGCACAGGTCTTCGAGGAAGGCCCGCATCTGCTCCGGATTGCGCAGCCCCACCAGCGCGGCCGCCAGGCTGGCGATCGGGTCTTCGCTGTCGTCGATGTCTATGGCGCGGCGCTTCATGGGGCGGGGTCGGCTCGGGGGCGGCTCAGGTTTGCTTCGGTTTCGCTATCGATAATGTACTAATGCGTTAATACATTAAACGATCCGTCAGCCGCCCGTCAAGCCGACCGCAGCCCCGCCTCACAGGCGGCCGGCATCGGCGAAAACCGCCGTTCATCACACTAAGACAGGCCGACCGGCGGTCGCTGGCGCTTCGCCTGTGGCCGCGCCGGCCGCAAACTAGGGCGATGCCGGAGCGTAGACTGCCTCCGAGCCCGCGCCGCCGAGACCCGCCGCCGGCCGGACACTGAGAGAGGGTACGCATGGGGCGTGGTTGGAGAGGCCTACAGCTTTGGCTGCTCGCGTTCGGGCTCTGCCTCGCCGCTGCGTCGTGGGCCGCAACCGGAAACTCGACGCTGGTGCTGGACGACACCCACAGCGGCGTTCCCTTGGAGCCGTACATCGCCTACTACCACGACATCTATGGCCGCCAGAGCCTCGCCGGCGCCGAGCAGGCCCTGCGTGAGGGCCGCTATGCCCCGCTCCCCAACGGCAACGCCGCGTTCGGCTTCCAGCCCGGCGCCTACTGGTTCCATGTGCGCCTGCTCAACCGCGACCGCGACGAGCGGCGCTGGCTGCTGGTGCAGCAATACGCGCTCAGCGACCGCATCGACATCTACACCCGCCATGCCGATGGCCGCGTCGAGCATCTCGCCGGCGGCGACAGCCTGCCGTTCTCCTCGCGCAGCATCCGCTACCGGCATCCGAATTTCTGGTTGAACCTCCCGGCGGGCCAGCCCGTGGACCTGTACGTGCGAGTGCAGAGCCAGAGTTCGATGCAGGTGCCGCTGACCTTGTTCACGCCGACCGCATTCACCGAGGTCTCGCGCGACGCGCAGTTCGGCATCGGTCTGTACTACGGCATCCTGCTGGCTTTGTTCATCTACAACCTGGTGCTGTGGCTGAGCCTGCGCGACGCCAGCTACTTCTGGTACCTGCTGCATATCTCGGCCTTCGGCCTGGTGCTGCTGACCCTCAACGGCCTGGGCTTCGAATACCTGTGGCCGCGCTCGACCTGGCTGGCCGACAAATCGGTGCCGCTGTCGATCTGCCTGGCCCAGATCGGCATGCAGCAGTTCGCCCGCACCTTCCTCAGCCTCAAGCAGCGCTGGCGGCTGGGCGACCGGGTCGGGCTGGCGATGATCGGCTTCTTCGTCCTGCTCGGCCTGGCCGCGACCCGCCTGCCCTACAACGTCGCCACCCCGATCGCCTCGGCGGCGGTGTTCTTCAGCATCGCCTGGATCGCGGTCGCGACCCTGGTGGTGCTGCGCAGCGGCTACAAGCCGGCGCAGCTGTTCCTGCTGGCCTGGTCGATGTTCCTGTTCGGCACCGGCATGTTCACCGCGATCGCGTTCGGCCTGCTGCCCAAGGTGTTCATCACCGAGTACGGGGTGCAGATCGGCTCGGCCCTGGAGATGCTGCTGCTGTCGGTGGCCCTGGGTTATCGCTACGCCTCGCTGCGCAGCGAGAACGAACGCATCGTGCACGAGGCCAAGACCCAGCTCGAACACAAGGTCGAGCAGCGCACGGTCGAACTGCGCAGCGCGCTGGCGCAACTGGAAGACGCGCACGAGCGGCTGCGCGAGAGCAGCCAGCGCGACGGCCTGACCGGCCTGCACAACCGCACCCACTTCCGCAACGTATTCCAGGAACTGCTGGAGAAATCGCAGCAGAGCGGGCGGCCACTGTCGCTGCTGATGATCGACCTGGACCACTTCAAGCAGATCAACGACCGTTACGGCCATCTGGTCGGCGACGAATGCCTGTGCTGGGCCGCGCGCACCCTCGGCCATGCGCTGCAGCCGCATCGCGCGCTGCTGGCGCGCTTCGGCGGCGAGGAGTTCATCGTCGCCCTGCCCGGCCTGGACCTGCAAGCGGCCTCGCGGGTCGCCGAGGACGTGCGCCAGCATCTGCGCGAACAGCCTTGCCGCAGCGGCGAGCACGCGATCACGATCACCGCCAGCATCGGCGTGCACGCGATCCAGCGCGAAGCCGACAACGACAGCGATAGCGACAACGCGATCGACCCGGCCCTGCAGGACGCCGACCAGGCCCTGTACCAGGCCAAGGCCGACGGCCGCGACTGCGTGCGCACCTCGATGCCGGAGACCGGCGACCGCCGCAGCTAGTCGATCAGCTGCGGGTCGATCGGCGGCCGGCCGACCGGCCGCATGCGCTCAGGCCGGACGGCCGTAGAGCACGTCCGAACGCAGCACGTACTTGACGCCCTGCTCGACCGCCGCGCCTTCGTGCCAGGTGTCGTGCACGAACAGCAAGGCCTCGCCGGTCGCCGGCGCGATGCGGAAATCGCGAAAGTCGGTATCGCCGCCGACGAAGCCTTCATTGAGATAGACCAGCAGGGTCAACTTGCTGCTCAGGCCGTCCTCGGTCCAAGGGCCGTCCTTGTGCATGCGGAAGCGCTGGCCGGGACCGTATTTGTAGAAGCGCAGGGATTTCGGCAATCCCCGCGCGACCTGACCGTCCAGCGCCGGCAACGCGACGCCGGACAGGCGCTGCCACAGCAAGCCGACCCAGTCCGGCGACTCGAACACCACGCGTTCGTTGTTGCGCACGTGCGGCATCGCCTTCTGACCGGCCGTGGTGCGCGCGCCCGCGGCCTCGAAGCCGTGCTCCTCGGCCAATGCGATCAATTGCGCGCACTCGTCGGCGCCGAACAGGCCGCCGACGGTGAACGCGCGTTCCGAATGCGCGATCAGTTGCATGCCGATCCCGAAGACCAGAGCACCCGACTCATTCGCGCACCACCGCACGCGCAGCGGCGAGCACGCTGCCGTCGGACACCATGCGCAGCGCGGTCGCCACTTCGCCGTCCAGGGCGCGATCGCGCGGCAGGAAGGCGATGCGTTCGCGGATCGCCGCGTGCGCAGCCGCCACCGCACGGCCGGGACGGAACTCGTCGGCGGCCGCAAGTTCGGCGCGCAGGCCTTCGACCTCGGCCAGGAAGCCGGCATGGTCGCCCTCGCCCGCGGCGGGACCGCCCGCGACCTTGGCCGCCAGCCCGAGCGCGTCCGCGCGATCGGCCAGATCGCGTGCGGCGTTGATCATGTCGCGACGCAGGTCCAGCGCTTGCGCGGCGGTGTACAACTCCAGCGCCAGCACCTTGCCCAGGTCATCGGCCATGGCCAGCACGTGGCGGGCCTCGTTGGCGCCCATCGAGACGTGGTCCTCGGCGTTGGCGCTGGTCGGGATCGAATACACCGAGGCCGGATGCGCGCGGCTGGCGAGGTCGTTGACGATGGCCGCGGCGGTGTACTGCACGATCATGTGGCCGGACTCGGTCGAATCCTCGTTGCCGATCAGGAACGCCGGCAGGCCGTCGTTGGTGGCCGGATCGACCAGCTTGTTGAGGCGGCGTTCGGAGATCGAGGCCAGCACCGGGATCGCGGCCTTGACGTAGCTCATCGCCAGCGCCAGCGGCATGCCGTGGAAGTGGCCGGCCGAAATCACCTGCTGCTCGACGTGCTCGGCCTGCGCATCCGGGAACACGATCGGATTGTCGGTGAGCGAGTTGAGCTCGACCTCGAGCACGCGCGCGGCCTGGGCCAGCGCGTCGCGCACCGCGCCATGCACCTGTGGGATGCAACGCAGCGAATAGCTGTCCTGCGGCTGGTGCTTCTTGCCGCCGCGGAACGGGCGGAAGCGCAGGTAGAACTTCTCGCGGCCGTGGCGCTGGCCGAACGGCACCCAGTCCCAGCCGATATCGAAGCGCAGCGCCTGCGATTCCGGCGTGCCCCAGCTGTGCGGCTGCCAGGCGCGGAAGCGCGGCACCAGGTGATAGGGAATGTCCGACAGGGTCGAACCTTCGAGCAGCCGGCGCAGGTGCGCGGCGACTTCGACCTGGCCCGGATGCGGACGCAGCGCGTGCACTTCCTCGGCGAACGCACCCAGGCGGCCCGCGAAGGCGTCGATGGTCATGGCCGCGGCGAGGTCGGCGGTGTCGGCCAGGTCCTCGAGCTTCTCCAGCGCGAGCACGCCGCAGGCGAGCATCTGCGCGGTGCCGTTGTTGAGCGCCAGGCCTTCCTTGTACGACAGCGTCACCGGCTTCAGCCCGGCGCGTTCCAGCGCCTGGCCGCCGGGCATGCGCTCGCCTTCATAGAAGGCTTCGCCGCCGCCCAGCAGCACGATGGCCAGATGCGACAGCGGCGCCAGATCGCCGCTGGCGCCGACCGAACCCAACTGCGGCACCACCGGTACGATCCCGGCGTTGAGCATCGCCGCCAGCGCCTGCAGGGTCTGCACGCGGATGCCGGAGTGGCCGCGCATCAGGGTGTTGATGCGGATGCACAGCATCGCGCGCACGATCTCGGGAGCGAAGGGGTCGCCGACGCAGACCGCATGAGTGACGATCAGATTGCGTTGCAGTTCCTCGTGCAGGGTCTCGCCCGAGGGCTGCGCGCCCGGCAGTTGGTCGCGCAGGTGGTGCGCGCCGAGCAGGCGGTCGGCGTTGCTGCCGAAACCGGTGGAAACGCCGTAGATCGGCTCTTCGCGACGCACCTGTTCGGCCAGGAAGTCGGCCGCGCGTTGCACCGCCGGGAGTTGCGCCGCGGCCAGTTCGACCTGCGCGCCGTAAGCCACCGCCACCAGCTGCGACCGCGTCAGCGAGCGGCCATCGAGTTGGATCTTGTTCATTTGCAACCTCGCCTCGCACCCTGGCGATCATCTGAACGGCGGGCCTTCGCCGCGAACGGCTGAGCCCGACCGAGCGTACTCGGGAGTCGGTGCGTCAATGACACATTGTGAACCGCGACGGCGGATGCGCGCCGCGGGGTGATTCAGCCCGTCACGGCGCCGGATTCCGATCCGGCGCGCAGCGAACGGTGGAGCGGAATCCGGACGCGAACCCGCGCGCCCGGCACCGCGATTCATCGGCGCAGAACGCCATCGGAGCTGCGCGACGCGCAACCCCTATGCCGTCCGCGCCGCTGGAACTCATTCGGAGACGGTCCGCGGCATGACCCGCGCCTGCTCCAACTCGACCCGCAGCGTGCGCGCCAGATCGCCGCGCGCCACCTCGAACTGGTCTTCGCGACGCAGGTCCTTGACCGTCGCGGTGCCCTTGGCGATCTCGTTCTCGCCCAGCACCACCACGAAGCGGATGCCGGCGCGGTCGGCGTACTTGAACTGCTTGGCCAGCTTGGACGGCTCCATCACCACTTCGGTGTTGAGCCCGCCGTGGCGCAGCTCGTTGGCGACCGCCAGGCAGTGCGGCATGTGCGCCTCGTCCATCTGCGTGACCAGCACCTGCACGGTGCTGGCGGCGGTGTCGACCAGGCCGGCCTCGCGCAGTTGCCAGAACAAACGGGTCAGGCCGATCGAGATGCCGACGCCGGGCAGGCGCGACTTGGTGTAGTGGCTGGCCAGGTCTTCGTAACGGCCGCCGGAGCAGATCGAACCGATCTGCGGGTAGTCGTCCAGGGTGGTCTCGTAGACGGTGCCGGTGTAGTAGTCCAGGCCGCGCGCGATCGAGAAGTTCAGCGCGTAGTTCGCCTCCGGCACGCCCAGCGCGCGCACCAGCTCCAGCACTTCGCGCAGTTCGGCCACGCCCACGCGCAGCGACTCGTTGCCCTCGCCCAGCGCGTCCAGATGAGCCATCGCGTCGGCGTGCGAGGTCGAACGGATCTTGACGAAGTCGAGAATGGTCGCGGTGCCCTGCGCGCTCAGGCCGAATTCGGGACCGGTCAGGGTCTCGCGCACGTAGTCCTCGCCGCGCTTGTCGAGCTTGTCGACCTCGCGCAGCACCCGCGCCTGCAGCTCGCCGTCGGCCACGCCCTGGGCCTCGAAGAAGCCGCGCAGCAGCTTGCGATTGTTGAGCTGGATGGTGAACTTGCCGATGTCGAGCTCGGAGAACACGGCGTGGATCGCGGCCGGCATCTCGGCGTCGTGGCGCACGCTGAGCGAGTCCTTGCCGATCACGTCGATGTCGCACTGGTAGAACTCGCGGAAGCGGCCGCGCTGCGCGCGCTCGCCGCGGTACACGCGCTGCATCTGGTAGCGGCGGAACGGGAACGCGAGGTCGTGCTCGTGCTCGGCGACGTAGCGCGCCAGCGGCACGGTCAGGTCGAAGCGCAGCGCCAGTTCGGGCACGCCTTCGCCGCCGCCCTCGGCGGCCTTGTTCAAGTTGCCGGTGGACTGGACGAAATACACCTGGCGCTCGGTCTCGCCGCCGGACTTGGTCAGCAGCACCTCCGACAGCTCCATCACCGGCGTTTCCACCGGCAGGAAGCCGAAGCGCTCGAAGTTGCGACGGATCGTGTCCAGCATGCGCTGGAAGGCGATCTGGTCGGGCGGCAGCAGCTCCATGACGCCTGGCGGGGTGCGTGGCTTGATCAAGCGGGACTCCGAAAGTGAGACGCGGCGGGACGGCGCGAGGGGCGTGCCGTCGACGCAAGAGCCGTAGTTTAACGTTCCGACCGTACGCTGCGCCCGCATCCGGGACGCTGCGAGCCAGGGCGCGCGAAATTGTTTCGCTCCGGCCCCTTGCCTCGGCCCCTGGGGTGTCGCTAGAATTGTCGGCTCAGCTGTCGGGGTGTAGCTCAGTCTGGTAGAGCGCTACGTTCGGGACGTAGAGGTCGCAGGTTCGAATCCTGTCTCCCCGACCAATCTGAAACCGGAAAAGCCTGGAAACTCACGTTTCCGGGCTTTTTTGTGGGTGCGGCTTTTGTGGACGGGGTCAGGCGAGGAGCCTGCCCTGCCGCCGCGCCGGCGCCGAATCCGCGTCGCGGCCAGGCGCTGGCCCGACCGCCATCGGCCTTCGATGAGCCAGGCCGAGCGCTTCAGGCTGCGTTGACCCTGACGGAGCGCCCAGCCGCCCATGCGGCGGCCAAGGCCCTCGGCAAAGAGTCGTCGCCTATCCCCGTCGACTATTAAATAGAAGGCACGCGCGATGGGCGCGGGATGAAGATCGGGCACTCGCGGACCACGCCGCCGTCTGGATGGTGCCGTCTGGAGCATGCGGCCCGGACCACGAAGCCCGAGCCTTGCGGACGCGGCGGCTCAGCCGCACACACCGCAGTCGGGGTCCGGGGGCCCGCCCACGGAGGCGACCCCGGACCCTCGTCAGCTGAATCCCTTTCGGCCGTTACTGCTGCACGGCATAGCCGGCGAAGCGCCAGATGCCGTCTTCGTCCAGCCGGAACGACACCAGCTCGCGCACCGGCGGCTTGCCGGCGAACTCGGCCAGGAACTCGGTCGAAGCGTACAGACCCGGCGGCAAGGCACTGCCGTCGCCGGACTGGCGGCGCACCGACAGCCAGCTGCGGTTGGGCGTCTTGCCCAGGGGCTGGCGCGATTTGGTGATGCCGGCGACGAAGGCCTCGCGCGTCAGCGACTTCTTGGTGACGACAGACGCCTCATCCCACAACTTCGCCGCCTGACCCGCGTCCACCGCCGTGGCCACGCGCAAGCCCGCATCGCGTATCCCATTGGGATCGACCGCCCCCGGGGCTGGACGCGCCGCGGCCTGAGACGCGGCCGGGCGGGCCGCCTGCGGCTGTTGTGCGGCCACGACACCCGTGGTCAGCAGGAGGACGACACCGATTGCAGAAACTAGCTTATTCATCCGAATACCTCGATCGAAGTTCTATGCCGCGCGCACCAAGAGTAGTGTCGCGGTGTTATTGAAGTCCCCAGACCACCACCTCGACGCGGCGGTTGGGCTGCAGGCAGGCCACCAGCTCGTCTTTCGGCAGCGAATCGGTGCATTCCTTCACGGGCTCCGACTCCCCTACCCCTTGCGCCTTCAGACTGTCCGCCGCCACGCCGTTCTCGATCAGCAGTTCGCGCACGGTCTGCGCGCGCCGCTGCGACAGGGCCTGATTGGCGGCCTCGTCCCCGATCCGGTCGGTGTGGCCGATCACCTGGACGATCGTCGCCTTCGAGCCCTTGAGCTGGCCGGCGATGGACGCCAGTTCCGCGCGGCCTTGCGGCTGGATGTCCTGCGGCCCGGAGCGCGCGAACGCGAACAGCGCATCGGCGGACAGCTCGAAACGCTTCGGCCCGGCCGCGGGCGCGGCCGCCGCAACGGCCGGAGCCTGCGTCTTCAGCAGGTCCGCGCATCCGGCCGGCGACCAATGGAAGCTCTGGCCGTGGTAGTCCTGGTCGAAGACCACCTTGTACTGACAGGTAACGACGGTGTCGTCCTGGCGGAAATGAAACAGGTAGTCCCACTCTCTGGCGGCGAAGCCTTCGCGGAAATGCGGCCTGCCGATCAGGTAGTACAGCTGATCCTTGGTGACGCCCGCACCGATCTGACGCAGGTTCTCCACATTGGGGAAGGTGCCTTCCTTCAGCACGATCCGGTCGACGGACGGAAAGACGACCTCGCCCGCCCGGCCGTCCGGCGCGATGTCGCGGCTGACATGGCGCGTGCATGCCGTCAGCGTGGCGGTCGCGATGAGGGCGCATAGCGCGAACCGTACGATTCGCGTCGAGTTGTTCGTGATGACCATGCCTGTATCGCCTCTTGTATGTCGTCTCATGACTTCGGTGGCCGGGCGGATGTCCTGCGACTGCTGTCAGCTCGAAGATGTCCGCCGTCCGCCGCTCCGTATTCGCCTGGTAAAAGGAGCGGCAGGCCACGCCGGGGTTGGACGTTGCGCTGGCCTGCCGCTCCGCGAACTACCATTGAATTCCGGCGCCCACCGAGAAGCCCCAATCGCGAGTGGTGTTGCCGCTGGCCTGGGCCTTGTAGACGAAGCGACCGTTGTCGGTGATGCCCGACAGGCCCAGGGCCATGCCGTACTCGCCCTGGTAGCCGCCGAAGCCCACCGCCAACATGCTCTTGCCGGGCAGGTAGGCCTGCGGCAGTCCGGCCATAGCCATCGCCGACGATGTCGCGCCGCGGTAGCCGCGTTCCATCGTCCACACATCGCTGTCCAGCTGGGCCAGGCGGGCATCGGTGTACTGATTGGCCTGGTTGATCGCGTAGTTCACGCCCGAGCTCAGCTGATTGACGTTGACCGCATCGGTGCCGGCGATGCCCGGCGCCACGCCGGTGATCGTGCGGCCGCCGATATTCATCTCGCCGGTCGAGTTGCTGCTGCCCACGTAGGCCGCGTTGTAACCTGTCTGCGCGCCGACGGTGGTGGCCGAGCCGTTGCCGACGGCGACGCTGTTGACGTGGGTGGCCGTCGAACCGGCACCCAGGGCCGCCGAGTTGTTCGCCGTGGCGCTGGTGTTCGCGCCGATCGCGACGCTGTTGTTGCCGCTGGCGCTGGAGTTGACGCCGCCGGCCATGGCGTTGGTACCGGTGGCGCCGTTGTTGGCGTAGTTGCCGCCCTGCACGCCGCCGTCGTTGACGCTGTAGTAATGAGTCGCGCTGGCGTTGACCTGGTTCTGCACCGCCTGCAGCTGCGCGACGTTGACCGCATCGCTGGGCGCGGTGCCGGCGGCCACGCCGGTGATCTGCCGGTACACGCCGTTGCCGGCATCGCCGACGCTGACCGCGCCGGCGGTGCTGGTGGTGGCCACGATGGCCGCGGTCTGGCCGGCGGTCGCGCCCGCAGGCACGTAGCCCGCGACACCGGCGGCCGTGTTGGAGACCGAATTCGCGCCCAACGCGACGCCGCCCGCCACTGTCGATTGCGAACCCGAGCCCACCGCCACCGAACCGGCGCCGGCCGCGTTGCTGTTGACGCCCACCGCGACGCCGCCCTGGCCGCTGGCCGAAGCGTTGACGCCCGCCGCCACCGAGTTCACGCCGCTGGCGCCGTCGTTGTTGTAGTTGCCGCCGTGCGTGCCGCCGTCGTTGACGCTGTAGTAGTGCGCCGTGGATGCATTGACCACGTTGCTCAGGTTGGCGATCGCCTGGTTGGTCGCATACAGCTGCGAACCGTTGATCGCGTCCGTGCTGGTGCCCGAGATGCGACCGGCCGCCACGTTGGTGATGGTGCGCTCGGCGCCCAGGCTGCCCACACTCACGGTGCCGACCGGCGCGGTGCCGGCGAAGCTGTAGCTGGTTCCGCCTATGACGACGCCCGCCGTCCCCACCGCCGCCGCCGTCGACGCGTTCGAGCCCAGCGCCACGCTGTTGGCATCGGTCGCCGTCGCATTGAAGCCGATGGCCACGGCGTTGTCTCCGCCCGCCGCCGCGTTCACGCCCGCCGCCAGCGAATTCAGGCCGGTGGCGCCGTCGTTGGCATGGTTGCCGCCCTGCACGCCGCCGTCGTTGACGCTGTAGTAATGCGTCGCGCTGGCATCGACCTCGTTGCTGAGATTCTCGATCGACTGGTTGGTCGCGAACAGCTGCGAGCCGTTGATGGCATCGGTCGAGCTGCCGGAAATCCGGCCTGCCGCGACGTTGGTGATCGTGCGCTCGGCGCCGAGGCTACCCACGCTCACGGTGCCGATCGGCGTGGTGCCGGCGAAGTTGTAGGTCGTTCCGCCGATGACGACGCTGGAGGTTCCCACCGCGACCGCCGTGGAAGCGTTCGAACCCAGCGCCACGCTGTTGGCGTCCGCCGCCGTCGCGCCGAAGCCGATGGCCACGGCACCGGCACCGCTGGCCGCTGCGTTCACGCCTGCGGCCAGCGAATTGAGGCCCGTTGCGCCGTCGTTGGCGTAGTTGCCGCCCTGCACGCCGCCGTCGTTGACGCTGTAGTAATGAACGGCGGTGGCATCGACGACGTTGCTGAGGTTCTCGATCGACTGGTTGGTCGCGAACAGCTGCGAACCGTTGATCGCGTCGGTCGAGCTGCCGGAGATCCGGCCCGCGGCGACGTTGGTGATGGTGCGTTCGCCGCCGACGGTGCCCACGCTCACCGTGCCGGTCGGCGTGGTGCCGGCGAAGTTGTAGGTCACCCCGTCGATCGTGGTGTTGGCGGTTCCGACTGCAGCCGCCGTCGCCGAACCCGAGCCCAGCGCAACGCTGTTGGCATCCGCCGCCGTCGCGCCCGAACCGATGGCCACGGAGCCATCCCCGCTCGCCGCCGCATTCACGCCCGCCGCCAGCGAATTCAATCCGGTGGCGCCGTCGTTATCGTAGTTGCCGCCCTGCACGCCGCCGTCGTTGACGCTGTAGTAGTGCGTCTGCCCCGCCGTCACTTCCTGCGACAGCATCCGCAACTGCGCGACGTTGACGGCATCGGTGTCGGTGGTGCCCGCCGCCAGGTTGGTGATCTGGCGGGTCTGGCCGCTGCTGCCCACGCTCACCGCCCCCAGGCGGCTGACCCAGGTGCTGCTGGTATCGGTGGAAGGCAGGCCGGTGACCGGGTCGTAGCCCGCCACGCCGGCCGCCGTATTGGCGACCGAGAACGAGCCCAAGGCGACACCTTGCGTGGTGTTGGCAATCGCACCCGCACCCAGCGCTGTGGCGTATTCGCCGCTCGCAGCGGAACTGTCGCCCAGCGCGGTGGTGCTGCGTCCGCTGGCCGTCGACGCCGGCCCCATCGCCAGTGCGCCCAAGGCGCTGGCGTTGGCGCCGCGGCCGAACGCGGCCGACGATGCTCCCGTCGCCCGCGACGTATCGCCCACGGCGACGGCGCTGGCCCCCGATGCCCCGGCATTCGGGCCGACGGCGGTGGCCGCGCGTCCCGAGGCGGCCGAGTTCGAACCGAACGCGGTGGCGAACTGATCGGTGGCCTGGGCATTGTTGCCCACGGCGGTTGCGAACTGCCCCGTCGCCGTCGCCGTGTCGCCGACCGCGGTGGTCCACGATGCGGCCGCGTCGGAGTTCACGCCAACCGCCACCGCGCCTTGGTCGGCGGCGGAGGAATTGAAACCGACCGCCACGGCCAGGTTGCCGGTCGCGCTGGCATTCACCCCCGCTGCCAGAGCATTGGTCCCGGTCGCGCCATCGTTGTTGTAATTGCCGCCCTGCACGCCGTTGTCGTTGACGCTGTAGTAATGAACGGCGGTGGCGTCGACGACGTTGCTGAGGTTTTCGATCGACTGGTTGGTCGCGAACAGCTGCGAGCCGTTGATCGCATCGGTCGAACTGCCGGAAATCCGGCCCGCCGCGACATTGGTGATGGTGCGCTCGGCGCCCAGGCTGCCCACGCTCACCGTGCCGGTCGGGGTGGTGCCGGCAAAGTTGTAGGTCACGCCGTCGATCGTGGTGTTGGCGGTTCCGACCGCGGCCGCCGTCGCCGAGCCCGAGCCCAACGCCACGCTGTTGGCGTCCGCCGCCGTCGCGCCGGAGCCGATGGCCACGGAACCAACGCCGCCGGCCGCAGCATTCACGCCCGCGGCCAGCGAATTCAAGCCGGTAGCGCCGTCGTTGGCGTAGTTGCCGCCCTGCACGCCGTTGTCGTTGACGCTGTAGTAATGAACGGCAGTGGCATCGACGACGTTGCTGAGGTTTTCGATCGACTGGTTGGTCGCGAACAGCTGCGAGCCGTTGATCGCGTCGGTCGAGCTGCCGGAGATCCGGCCCGCCGCCACGTTGGTGATGGTGCGTTCGCCGCCGACGGTACCCACGCTGACCGTGCTGGTCGGAGTGGTGCCGGCGAAGTTGTAGGTCACGCCGTCGATCGTGGTGTTGGCGGTTCCGACTGCGGCGACCGTCACTGAGCCCGAACCCAGTGCCACGTCCCCCGCGCTCGCCGTCGCGGCGGCGCCGTCGCCGATCGCGACGTTGCCCGCGATGCCGGCCGCACCGGCGGTGGAGCCGTTGCCCAGCGCCACACTGCCCTGGCCGATGGCGCGGTTGTTGTTGCCGATCGCCACCGCGCCGTTGGCCTGATTCGCGGCGGTGGCCGTCGCGGTACCGTCGCTGTTGGCGATGTTGTTCGCACCGCCGACGAAGGCGCCGGTGCCGCTGGCGAAGCTCGGGTCGCCGATCGCCACCGCACCATCGCCGAAGGCGGTGTTCGAGCGACCGATCGCGACCGCGCCGCCCGCGGCGGTGCCGGCGTTGGCGGTGCTCAGGTTGCCGATGGCCACGTTCACGCCGGTCGCGCCGGTCGTGGAAGCATCACCGATAGCGACCGAGGAGGCGCTGCCGACCGTGGCCCGGTAACCCAGCGCGACCGATTGCGCCAGGGCAACCGTGTTCTGTCCGATGGCGATTGCACGGCTTCCCGAGGCGAGGGCCGGAGTACCGGTGGGGACGGTCCCGGCACCGCCGCCGATCGCGATAGACCCGTTGCCTGTTGCACTCGCCCCCTGCCCTCCGCCGGGCCCAGACCCTATGGCAATGGTGTAAGCGCCGTTTGATGATGCACTCGCACCGAGAGCGACCGCGCCCTGTACAAGCGCTTGGGATCCGTAACCGATGGCCGTCGTTAAATTTTGGCTGGTTAGCGCCGAAGCGCCAATCGCCACCGCACCAAAATTGCCGCCACTCGGATTTTGATTGGAAGCTCCGTTACCGATAGCAACACCATCCCGTACCGCTGAGGAGGCATTCAGTCCCACGGCAATCGAATTTGTCCCGGCCGCACCGTCGTTGTTGTAGTTGCCGCCGGCCACGCCGCCGTCGTTGACGCTGAAGTAATGGATGGCGTTCGCATCGACGACGTTGCTGAGGTTCTCGATCGACTGGTTCGTCGCGAACAGCTGCGAGCCGTTGATCGCATCGGTCGAACTGCCGGAGATCCGGCCCGCAGCGACGTTGGTGATAGTGCGTTCCGCGCCCAGGTTGCCGACGCTGACCGTGCTGGTCGGCGTGGTGCCGGCGAAGTTGTAGGTCACCCCGTCGATCGTGGTGTTGGCGGTTCCGACCGCGGCCGCCGTCGCCGAACCCGAGCCCAGGGCGACGCCGTTGGCGTTCGCCGCAGTCGCACCGGAACCGATGGCCACGGCGCCGTCGCCGCCCGCCGTCGCGTTCACGCCCGCCGCCAGCGCATTCAGACCGGTGGCTCCGTCGTTGGCGTAATTGCCGCCCTGCACGCCGTTGTCGTTGACGCTGTAGTAATGCGTCGCGCTGGCATCCACTTCGTTACTGAGATTTTCGATTGCCTGCGTGGCCGCGAACAGCTGCGAACCATTGATCGCATCGGTCGAAGTGCCGCTGACTCGGCCAGCGGCCACCCCGGTCAAGCTGCGGGAGACGAATCCGCCCGAGATGGAAACAGTGGCGTTCGGATTCGTTCCGGCGAAGTTGTAGTTGGTGCCGTCTATCGTCATCCCGGTGGTCGCGACCGCCGCCTGCGTCACGCTGCTGCCGCCAAGCGCTACGTCGTTGGCGTTGTTGGCGGATGTATTCAGACCGATCGCCAGCGAGCCGGTGCCCGGGGCATTTGAGTTCCGGCCGATAGCAATGGACCCCGTGCCCAGCGAATCCGCCCCCACGCCCATGGCGATGGACCATTGGCCCGACGCCACCGTGTCCGTGCCGATCGCCACCGTATCCAAATTGGAACTGCTAGCCCTGGCGCCCAATGCGATCGCGTTCTGCGTGCTCGCGTTCGCCGCATTGCCCATCGCGAGCGAACTCACGCCGGCCGCGGAAGCGCCGACGCCCGCCGCAAGCGCGTTGACGCCTGTGGCGCCATCGTTGTTGTAGTTGCCGCCTTGCACACCATTGTCGTTGACGCTGTAGTAGTGCGTCGCGCTGGCGTCGACGACGTTGCTGAGGTTCTCAATCGACTGGTTGGTCGCGAACAGCTGCGAGCCGTTGATCGCGTCGGTCGAGCTGCCGGAGATCCGGCCCGCCGCGACGTTGGTGATGGTGCGCTCCGAACCCAGATTGCCCACGCTGACTGTGCTGGTCGGCGTGGTGCCGGCGAAGTTGTAGGTCACGCCGTCGATGGTCGTGCTCGACGTCGCCACCGCGGCAGCCGTCACAGAGCCCGAGCCCAGCGCCACGTCGCGGGCGTTGTTGGCCACGGCCGTATCGCCCAGCGCGACCGCGCCCGCCGCCAGCGCGCGGCTGGTGCTGCCCAGCGCGACGCTGCCCTGGCCGACCACGGTGTTCTGGTAGCCGATGCCGACCGCACCCTGCGCCGCCGTACCGGCCACGCCCACGGCCTGGCCGCCGCCGCCGACCATATTGGTATTGCCCATCGCCACCGAACCGTTGCCGGTGGCGGTGTTGTCCAGGCCCTGCGCCACCGCGCCGTTACCGGTGGCAGTGTTGGGGTCGCCGATCGCGACCGCGCCGTTGCCGCTGGCGAAGTTGCCGTCACCGATGGCCACCGCTCTGCCGCCGGTGGCGGTCGAATCGTTGCCGATCGCCACGGCGCCGGCCGAGTCCGCGAGCGCCGAACGGCCCATCGCGATCGTGTTGTCTGCGGTCGCGCTGGCCTGGGTGCCGATGGCCAGGGCATTGATACCGGTCGCCTGCGCCTCGGCCGAGATGGCTACGGCATTGGTAGCGGTCGCATCGGTATCGACACCCAATGTTATCGCGTTGACCGCGCCGGACGTGCTATTGCGCCCGATAGCGATGGCACTTTCGTTCGTCGCTGCGGCGCTTTGGCCCACGGCGATGGCGTCCGCACCCGTTGCCTGGCTCGCTAGCCCCACCGCAACGGCGTGTAGCGCCGATGCCGTCACATCCGTGCCAATGGCGACCGTGCCCACCGCCGTGGCGCCGGCTCCCGGAGCCGTGCGCCCGCCGATATTGATCGAGTTCAGTTGAGAGGCGACCGCCTGGAAGCCGATGGCGACGGCGTTCCGGCCGGCGGCGTTGGCGCTGCTGCCTTGTGCGACGGCATCCAGTGCGGAAGCTCTCGCCAAAGTACCGATGGCGATCGCGTTGCCCATGCTGGCATTCGCGTTCACGCCGATCGACGTCGTGGCGTCGGCCGTGACGCCGATGCCCGCGTTGGTGCCGATGGCGATATTGTCGTCGCCGCTGACCAGGCTGCCTGCCGCAGCGTCTAAGGTGGCATCGTAGGCGACCGTGCCGTCGCCTACGCCGAGTGCGACGTTGCGCGTTCCGGTGACGCCTGAACCCGCGCCCCGCTGCACGCTAGCAATGCCTCCGCCTATGGCGGTGTTTTGCGCGCCAGTGACCAATGCACCGGCGGCAACACCCATTGCGACCGAACCCGTATTGCCGATCGTCGAGCCTGCACCGGCGCCTTGGCCGACCGAAACTGTGCTGGCCCCGATAGCGAGCGCTTGCGCTCCCAGCGCAAGCGAACTATTTCCTAGCGCCCGCGCGCTGTTCCCGACGGCGGTGGCAGCGGCGTCGCTTGCCGTTGCCGCATAGCCGCCGGCGAACGCCTGGGTGCCGCTGGCGTTGGCGCTAGTACCTATCGCAGTGGAGTGCGCACCACTGGCATCGGCGAAAGAACCCAGGGCGCTGGCGCCGACTCCGGTGACGTTGGCGCGCACGCCAACGGCGGTCGCATTGGTGGCGCTCGCAATCGTCTGGGTCCCCAACGCGCTGGCATTGATCCCAGTGGCATCGGCTGAATTGCCCAGTGCAACACCACCTTGGCCGGTCGCAGTGGCGGTACTGCCGAGCGCGAGGCTGAAACCACCCGTAGCGCGCGTATTGACACCGATTGCGAGGTCGTTGCCCGAGGCCGGGTTGGCCTGGATGCCCGCATTCGCGCCTATGCCGATTGCGATTGAATTGTTGCCCCATGCCTTGGCTGAGGTGCCCATCGACACAGCGCTCGTACCTGTTGATGCTGCTTGGGTGCCTATGGCAACAGTATTGTCAACAGTAGCGGCCACGTCGGTGCCGATGCCGATGGAACCAGCCCCTAGCGCACCTGTCCCCGGAGCGGTGCGCGGCCCCATATAAATGGAGTTAACTCCAGAGGCAATGGCTTGGTAGCCAATCGCCGTGGCATTCAGCGCCGTACTTTGGGCGTTATAACCTACAGCAGTGCCTCCGCCGGTAGTCGCTTGGGACATGAAACCCACGCACGTGGTGCTGCCGGCGTAGTTGTTATACGGCGGCGCAGCGCAGCTCACCTGTGCTTGCGCCGACCCGGCCCATCCCATCCCGCCTATCGCCAGCAACACCAAGCCAACCTGGAGCGTCGATTTCTGTATTGACCGAGAGACCCTCTTCCCGCCGGACGCCTTGCCGCGCGGCGAGGCCAACTCGGAAACGACCACCAGCTGATTGAGGGAAGGGCTCCATACGACGCTGTAGATCTTGTTCATCAGTGTTTTCCCAGTTATCGAGCCAATGCGGCGGTCTGCAGAGCGGGGCGATCAGGTTCGTGGTCGGTGACGGGAGGTCGAGGTCGCATGCCGGAATTCCGTGGCCAGCACCAACCTGGGCGTGGAGCAGACCATGGTCGGTCGCCGTCTTGGCTCCACCGGTAGCGGTCCATGCCGCATTCACTCTCTCGTTCGATCTTCAGCTCCGACGCGGCGCCGCCGTCCACGGTCCGCCGGCGCTTGCGTCCATCGGGACGCGAGGCGGTGACGGGCTTGGCGGGATGGACGGTCGCTGGATCGACGCACGTGGCGTCGGCTGCCGTACTCGGGCCCGCGGCAAGGATCCGGTGGCTCTGGAAAGCGCGTAGGCCGACGTGATCGGCCGCGGCATCGGAAAAAGTCGTGCAGACCGGTCCAGACGAATGCACAGCGATCCTGTCGAACGCAGTTCGCGCGAACGCCAGAGGCGTCCATAACACCGACAGCAGCAGCGACGCCGCGTATGGCAACAGTCCTCGGCATGCGTCGACTCGCCTGATCCATGCTGTCGCAACGCCGCTACGTTTATCGATTGTCCGCTTCATACACTGCCCATCCTGATGGCGGTTCGAAGCGCGCCATCTCCGCTGTCCGGAGCTGCGCTACTGGTCTTGCGTGACGAACGTTAGCGATTGAAAACAGCGATTACACGCACGCTTGCTCACGAAAAATTCTTGTCGTCGCGCGTTGCGTTCGCGGCATGTTGCGATCGTCTGGATGACCTGGCGCGCTACCTATTGGCGCGACATCTACTCGACGCGACCGGTCCCGAACGGGAGCCGTCTTGCGTCGTTCGCAGCGTCTATGCACGCGAACATTCCGATGGATCGGCCCATCGAATCGCCTGCCACGACCCGCGGAACGCGGACGCCGGCGGCGGCGGCGGCGGCGCAGCGACTCGATGCATCGAATGAATGCGAACTTCGTTTCGGTATCGCGACGGCGGGTTCGCGGTCCAACCACCGCCATGCCATGCGGCGCATACGGGCGAAGTCTCCTCACGCTCACCAACAGTGAGAAATCGAAAGAGATTCGAGCAACGGCTGGCGTTGCATGCCGCTCAAAGAGTGACGGCCATTACGGTTTTCCGCTGACGCAGCCAACTTTGCATTGCAGGGCCGAACCACGCTGCTACCCTGACCACCGGTGGTCATTCGAACAGGGGACCGCAACGAGTCGCGCCCGCTCCGTCGAGCGCGCGAGCGGTGCATGGGGTGGTCCAACCGCTCCCTGGCCATCGACCGCCCTCCCCTGCGCCCATGCCACCGATGACCATCCGCGTATCGCAGCCCTCCCTTCGGCATCGCCTCCTCGCCTGGACAAGGCGCGTGCCCACCCGCTCGACCCACGACAAACGCAACGCGCTGACCCTGCAGGCGCTCCTGGTCGTCACCATCGCGACGGCGCTGCTCGCAGCCATCGGCTCATGCACGGCCGCGGAAGACATGACGGGGATCACCGAAAACTGGTTGACGCTGGTCATCGGCGCGTACGCGTGGTCCTGCCTTTTCCTGCTGCGCAACGGCCTGTTCCGGCTGTCGGCCAGCCTCACCGTCATCGGCGGCCTGATCCTGATGGGCATGAGCTATCAGGCATATGGCTTGCGCGCGCAGTCCGGCCTGCAGATCACTCACCTGCTGCCGCTGCTGTTCTCGGGCCTGCTGTTGGGGCGGACCGCCGTATGGTGGACAGCCCTGGCCTACGCGGCCGTGCTGGCCTTGGGCACGCACACCGACCTGCAGCTGGCGACGGATTCCACCCAGGTCTCGGAGGCGTTGGCCAACCTGCTGCTGGCCGGCATGAATTTCCTGGTCCTGGCGACCATCCTCGACCGCCTGATCCTGTCGACGCAGCAGGCGATCAAGCGCAGCGAGGAACTGGACGCGGCCTGCCAGGAACTCGAGCGCCAGGTGCAAGAGAAGGAACGCGCCTACGAGCGCCTACTGCAAACCCAGAAGATGGAAACCATAGGCCGGCTTTCGACCGGCATCGCTCACGATTTCAACGCCATCCTCAGCGTCATCCTGGGGCATGCGACCTCGGTGAACATGCGCGGCGACTCCGTCGACGCCATCCTTCCGGGGATCCGCCAGGCCGCACGGCGTGGCGCCACGCTCACCCGGCGCCTGCTCAGCTTCAGCCGCCCGCATATCAGGCAAGTCTCCGTGTTCGATCTCGCCGAAGCGATCGACGAAGTGCAGCCATTGATCCTGCCGATGTTCCATCGCGGGATCCAGGCGACACTGGACACGTCCGTCTCCGGCCTGCTGATCGAGGCGGATCGCGACGAATTGGTGCTTGCGCTGCTCAACATCGCCAGCAACGCCTGCGATGCCATGCCGCAGGGCGGTCGCTTCCTGCTGTCCGTCGAAGCCGACGGGACTCATGCCGCCCTCAGCATGGAAGACACCGGGATCGGCATGACACCGGAGGTACTCGCACGCGTGTTCGAACCGTTCTTCACGACCAAGCCCAAGGACAAGGGAACCGGCATCGGCATGGCGACCGTGCATCGCTTCGTGCTCGAGCATGGCGGCGAGATAACGGCCGATAGCAGCCCCGGCAGAGGCACTCGCATTCGAATCCGATTGCCGCTGTCGGAACGCGGGGACGAAGTCGGAGACGGGGGCGATGCCGGCCTGGAGCTTCAGCGCGCGCCCGTGGTCGAGGCCGGTCACCAACGTCCGTCACCTGCCGCTCGCGGAGCGGCCGATCGGTAATCGCGTCGGCTTCCCCGAACGCGATCTCGAGCGCGCCATCACTTATCCGGAGCTTCCCCGCGCCTGAAGCCTATCTGGCTCGCGCCGAATTGCGTTCCGCCAACCAGGGCCAGCAGGCTCAACGCTGTCGCCAGGATCAGGATCCATGTCCGCAGATACCAGGGCTGCGGATTGAGGATCTTCAGGCTGGCCGAAAGCGGCGACCATTGCCCCCCTTGGGTGCGGGCCTGGACTTCGAATACATGCTCTCCCCATGGAATCGAAGGGTAGAGAATGCTGCGGTTCTGCCCCGCATCCACCCAATCGGGGTCGAAACCGCGAAGACGAAAGCGGAAATTGGTTTCCCGTGGCCGGCTCAAGTTGACGGCGGTGTAGTGAATTTCCAGGCTGCGCGCGAACGGCTCCAGAGCCAGCGACGATCCGACGATCTTCTGCATGCGCCCGGACACCGCGACCCCTTCGATGCGTGGCCTGAGCCGCACGGGCTGGACGTCGGGGAAATCCGCGGGATCGAGTACGGCGAAGCCCTCGACCAGGGAAAACCAGAGCATGCCTTGCGTATCGCGGTGGCAGGGAGTCGAGTGCCCGCCGTTGATTTCGGATGGGATCAGGCCATCACTGGCCGCGTAGCCGATGGACTCGATCTCGGCCGCGGCTTGCCGTGGCGCCGGCAACAGGGTGACGCCACGATTGCCGCCGAGCCACAAACGTCCGCGCTCGTCGCTCAGGATGCACGACACCGTATCGTCGAACAGGCCGTTGCGGCTGTCGTAGCGGGACACCTGGCCGTTGCGGATGCGGTTCAGGCCGCCGCCGTAGAGCCCCACCCAGAGCGTGGCGGTCTCTTTGTCTTCGTACAGGGCACGCGCAAAACGCGAGGACAATCCCTCCCGAGGCGTCCATCGCTCGACGACCTGGTTATCGACCAGGCGCCACACGCCGCGGTCGCCGACGAACCAATCGCCCCCGCGCGCGGCGGGAACGATGTTGTTGACGCTCATGCCCTCAAGCGCGGCGATGCGCTGTTGCCCGACGATGCGCCCCTCGCTGTCGGTCCGGACATCGAACATGGAGCGCTCGGAGCTGACGAGAAAACGTCGGTCGCCGCGCTGCCAGACATTGATCGCGTTACCGATCGACCAAGCCCCGACCGGCTTGGCCTTGCCGTTGGCCACGCGTATCAATCGCCCCTCGACCGTTCCCACCCAGAGCGTATCCTCGCGATCCAGGGCCAAGCTGGCCACACAGCCGTAGCCTTGGCCCGACTGGATCGGATAGCGCCGCATGCCGCCGTCGGGCGCCCGATGCCACAGCCCTGCGCAGGCCGATCCCAGCCACAGCCCGCCGCGGCCATCGGCGATCACCGCGCGGCCGGCCATGTTCATGCCCCATCCCGGTGCCGAGACCAGCCCGAACAGCGGCTTGCGCACGCGCGACAAGCCCTTGCCGCCGCTGCCTATCCACAGATTGCCTTCGTCGTCCCACGCCAGGCTGGTGATGCCCAGGCCGAACAGTTCGGGCACGTCCCGCCATTGTCCGGAGTCGGTCTCCCGAAACAGATGTCCGGATATCGTAGCGACCCACCATCGGCCGTCCGCGTCCGTCACGGCGGCCTTGGGACCGGCCACGCCCAGCGGCTGCCATTGCCCGTGCGCGGGATCGTAGCGATAGAGCGTGTGCTCCGTGCCGACCAGCAGGCCGCTGTCGCTGGTTTTCAATACCGGTACCCGCCGCTCCCCGTCGGGCAGCGGGATGCGTCGCAACTGCCGATCGGCGACGACGAAGAAACCTTCGTTTCCGGCCACGTAGATGCGCCCGTGGCCGTCACGCGCCAGACGGCTGTAACCGATGCTTCCACGACCGATCCAGGTCTCGCGCCCACGCACGGGATCCAGATTGAGCACCCCTACGCTGGTGGCCATCCATAACGTGCGGTCGGGCGTCTGCAGGATGTCGTTGATCTGACAGATGCCGCCGCAGACCGGCAGATGATGGAACATGCCCTGCCTGCGCACGCTCAGCCCGGCGTCCTGGGTGCCGACCCAGAGCCAATCCCTGTCGTCCTGATACAGCGCCAGGACGCGATCGCTGGCCGGCCCCGTTTGCGGCGTACCCTCGGAGACGGACGTATCGAACGCAGGCTTTCCGCGGAATATCGTGAACGCCAGGCCGTCGAAACGCGCCAGGCCGCCGAACGTGCCGACCCAGAGATAGCCGTCGCGGGTCTGGACCACGGTATTGGCGCCCGACTGCGGAAGCCCGTCGTCGCTGGTGAAAACCCGCGAACCCATCCGATAGTCGAACGCGCCTGCGGGCAACGCCGCAGCGGGACCGCACATGACGAGCAGCCCTGCGGCCAACACCATCGACCGCAGCCAGACCCCGATGTTTCTCACGCCGTTCTTCCCCACCGTCAGCCTCATGCCGACACGACCGACTACCAGTTCAATACATAGCCGACGCTGCGCACAGCGCGCAGAGGAAGTTCTTCTTCCGCCAGCTGCTGGCATTTCTTGCGCAGGCGGTGAATCAGCATCTCCAACCGATGCGGGTCGAAGTCGTGGGCGTTCTTGACCAGGCGCGCGATCAGCGCCTCGCGTTGCACCGGCATCCCGGCTGCCTCGGCCAGGATCGCCATGACCTGCCGCTCGGCCAGGTTCATCTCGATCTGGGCGCCCCTCGGACTCAAGATGCACCACCCTCTTTCGTCCAGGCGCCACTTCGCGTGCGTGGGCGCGGGATTCGCATCCGGAACGACCCATCGGGCCAGGTTGCGCAAGGTCGTCACGACCTCTTCCATGTCGACCGGCTTGGGCAGATACGCGTCCGCGCCCGCGCGCAGTCCGCGCAGCCGGTCCTGGTTGGAATCGTATCCGGTCAACATCACGATCCCGACGCGCGGCGACAGACCGCGCAGATGCGTGGCGATGCTGAAGCCGTCCTCGTCGGGCAGGTCGACGTCGAGCAGCACGAGATCGTAGGAGCGAAGGGTCATCGACCGGTAGAGCTCCAGCGCCCCGCCCATACCCACGACGGAGAATCCGGAGTGGGTCAGCACGGGCATCAGGATCTCTTCCCTGAATGTCCGATCGTCCTCCACCACCGCGAGCGTGGGCAGCCGATGTACGGCCTCCATCAAGCTAGCGCCCATCGCATTCCCCCTGCGGAAACCATATCCAGCTCCCTGGAACCACGCGAGTCCCCCTTCCTGTTTTCGCGCGCGATCAAAGTAGCATGGCGCTATTCGCCGCAACGACGGCGAACCTGCTTCCGTGATCAAAGTCACAGCGATCCAACGTGCGCGGAAGAGCGCGATGTTGGCGACGGATCGCCGATGCCGTATAGCAACCGTTGCTTGAGTGATTCCCCCTACGACCTTCGTACTATTGCCGTAGTTCGATACCAGGCTTTAGCGATCGTCGGAAGCGTCGCCGGACGCGGCGACGGGGCCAGGCGACCGCGTGCGCGACGCGCGACTCATCGGCCGCGACCGCGTCGATGCGCCATGCGGGAACTCGTCCTGGCATCCGACTCGACGTGCATGGATGCTTCGCATGAGGCGCCGAATCCGAGAACCGAGAACGCAGGTTCGCGTGCTGTTCCTCCCCATCCACTGCAACCAAGCGTTCTGCAAGACGCGCAGCGTCGCACCGCACGGGCGTGCGACGGGACATGGCCACTGGCGCCACTCGGCGCTTACTTTGCCGAAGCTGTCGTTTCGCATCCGCACTGGTGCAAGACCGACCGACGCGCTCAGCCGTTTGTCTCCTGCCCGCCTCTTTATTGTGAGCTTGGATATCGTCGCGGGCGCTTGAGCGCGCGCCGGGCTACTGACGCGATACGCATCGCCACGGCCGGCAAGGGACGCCGATGATTTGGCACTGGGAATGCGCCGCCCGCTGGCCGCTGTCGCCGCGGAACCGATCGACCGCAATCCCATCCGATCGCCGCCCTGCACCGCCAAGCCGGCGACTGAGCGGCTTGCGACGGATCGGGCACGCCGATCATCCCTAAGTACACAGGCCGCACCGCCGGACAGTACCCGTGCCCGCGGCCGACGCTTCGACAGGTTTTGCTCCTGTCCCCCAAACCGGCCTCGTGCCGGCTTTTTTTTGCCCGCGTGCCGACCCGGCCGGCCGGGGCTCACGGTCGCTTCCCTCAGCCGAAGCGGCTCGAGCCCGCCTACGACGCCTCAAACGCGTAAGTGCCCGCCCTAACTGAACAAAACGGCGTCCAAGGAGCCAGGTGGCACAGACTTTGCATCTACTTTCTGTGACATAGCTCACATTTTTTAGGGCCACTACCCGGGGCCGCCCCGCCCCCTCAAGTCACACGGGATACGGACTATCCATGCAGGCTTTCCACCCACTTTCGCTGTCCCTGGCCTTGGCATTGGCCGGTGGAACTTTCCCCGCCGCGTCAGTAGCTGCCGCTGCGAGTCAGAGCGCGGCCACGATTCCCTACCCCCGTATCGAACAGCTGCGCGCAGACCGCGACTGGCTGGCGGCGCTGTCCCTGATCGAACGACACCTCGCCGCGCACCCCGCCGACGCGCGCCTGTACCGCCTGCGCGTGCTGACCCTGGCCGACATCGGCGCCCGCGACCGCGCGCGCAGCCTGTACCTGGCCCGCCCCGAAGTGTTCAGCGCCGAAGAAGCCGCCAGCCTCGACGCCGCCGGCCTGGCCCGGCGCATCGTCTGGAGCAAGCTCTACGCGGTCGACGAAGCCACCCGCCTGGAAGAAGCGCGTGCCGCCGACGCCGCGATCGAGGCCTACCGCGCCCAACTCGCGCGCAGCGGCACGCCGGAACCGGCCAGCCTGGCCTACGACCGCCTGATCGTGCTCAACCGCCTCGGCCGCCATCAGGAAGTCGCCGACCACTACCTGCGTCTGGAAGCCGGCGGCCGTCCGGTGCCCGGCTATGCCCTGGGTGCGGTCGGCGATTCGCTGCTCGCGCTGCGCCGTCCGGACGAGGCCGCGCCGGTACTGGAACGAGCGGTGCAGGCCGATCCCGACGATCCCGACCTGCCGATCCAGCTCGGCTACGCCCAGTTGGAACGCGAACGCTACGACCTGGCCCTGCCGCTGCTGCGCGGGCTGGTCGAAGCGCGCGCGCCCTGGCCGCGCGCGCCGGGCGCACACCGCGGTTTCGAGAATTGGCCGCGCTACGAAGCCGAAACCGACTACGCCATGGCCCGCGCCTTCGGCGAAGACCTGCCCGGCGCCCAGGCCATGATCGAACCGCTGGCCGCGATCGGTCCCAACAACGCCGACCTGCAGACCACGCTCGGCTCCATCTATAGGTTCCGCGGCTGGCCGACGCGCGCGCTGGAACGTTTCTCGATCGCCGGCACGCTGGACGAACGCAACGTCGAAGCGCGCATCGGCCAGGTCGAAACCCTGTCGAGCCTGCAGCGCTACGACCAGGCGCGCCCGGTCCACGACCAGTTGCTGGCGCGCTACCCGAACGAACCGCACGTGCGCTCGATGGACCGCAACTGGGACATGCGCCGCGGCTGGCAGGCACGCGTCTACGCCGCCGGCGGACGCAACCACGGCGGCGGCGGCGCCTCGCCGTTGGGCAACCGCGACCGCGAGTATGGCGTCGAAGCGGCGACGCCGCTGATCGACGACCGCTGGCGTTTGCTCGCACGCAGCGGCCGGCGCTGGGCCGATTTCCAGGGCGACCGCAGCGTCGCCCAGCGCAACGAGGTCGGCCTGAGCTACGCCTACGACCGCCTCGACGCCAAGCTCTATGTCGGCCGCGATCGCGACGATCTGGGCGGCACCGCCGTCGCCATCGACGCCGGCTGGCGCATCGACGACCGCTTCGCCCTGCGCGCACGTGTCAGCCGCAACGACGCCGCGGCCTCGCTGCAGGCGCGCGCCTCCGGCATCACCGCCGACCTGTACGAGTTCGGCGCCGACTACCACCCCAGCGAACGCACCTCGCTGGCCGCCACCGTGCAGCACTGGCGCTACGACGACGGCAACGATCGCGACCAGCTGAGCCTGGCGCTCGACCAGCGCCTGCTCAGCCGCCCGCACCTGCTGATCAACGGCCTGGCCAGCATCGGCAGCGGCCGCGGCAGCCGCGACGACGCGCCCTACTTCAATCCCTCGCGCGACGCCTCGGCCGAGTTCGGGGTCCGCTTCGATCACCTGACCTGGCGCCGCTACGACCGCCACTTCCGTCAGCGCCTGACCCTGTCTTCGGGCGCGTACTGGCAACAGGACTACGGCACGGCCTGGGTGCCGTCGCTGCGTTACGAACACGAGTGGCAGTTCGCCCCGGGGCGGGTGCTGAGCTACGGCCTGAACTGGTCGCGCCCGGTCTACGACGGCCAGCGCGAACAGCGCCTGGGCTTCGACGCCGAATTCCGCTGGGGAGAATGAGATGACCCGTCCACATCGCCCCTCGCGGCTGGTCCTGTTCGTGCTGGTGCTGTACGCGCTGGTGTTCTGCATGCTGCTGCCGGCCGCCGCACAGGCCGCCGAACCGCTGCTGGTGCTGAGCTATCACGATGTGCGCGACGACGTCGCGCGCAAGGGCGACGGCGACGCCTACGCCGTCAGCACCCAGAACTTCGCCGCCCACCTCGACTGGCTATCCGGCCACGGCTACCACCCGGTCTCGCTGTCGCAGGTGATCGACGCCAACCGCGGCGGCGCCGCGCTGCCGTCCAAGCCGGTGCTGATCACCTTCGACGACGGCCTGCGCAGCCTGTACACGCACGCCTTTCCGCTGTTGCGCGCGTACAACTACCCGGCCCTGGCCGCGGTGGTCACGCACTGGGTCGAACTGCCGGCCGGCGAGCGCGTGGACTACGGTCCGCGTCCGTTCACCGCAGACGACTTCGTGACCTGGGCGCAGTTGCGCGAGATGCAGGCCAGCGGCCTGGTCGAAGTCGCCAGCCACAGCGACGACCTGCACCACGGCATCGTCTCCAACCCGCAGGGCAACTCGACCCCGGCCGCGGTCACCCGCCGCTACGACGCCGCCACCGGCCGCTACGAATCCGAAGCCGAATACCTCGCCCGCATCCGCGCCGACCTGGAACGCAGCAAGTCGCGCCTGCAACGCGAACTCGACCGCGCTCCACGCGCGGTGGTGTGGCCGTACGCGGCCTACAACCGCGCCACCAACGACATCGCCGACCGGCTCGGCATGAGCGTCTCCTTCGATCTGGAAGGCCGCAGCACGCCGATGCCCTCCGACCTGCACGGCATGGCGCGCTTGCTGGTGATGAACAACGCCACCGTCGGCGACCTGGCCTACCAGCTGCGCCACGATGAGGAGCGCACCGGCATGCGCGCGCTGCAGATCGACCTGGACTCGGTCTACGACGCCGACCCGGCCCAGACCGAGCGCAACCTCGACGCCCTGATCGAACGGGTCAAGCAGATCGCGCCCAGCCACGTGTTCCTGCAGGCCTTCGCCGACCCGGACGGCAACGGTTCGGCCGACGCGCTGTACTTCCCCAACCATGCCCTGCCGATGCACGCCGACCTGTTCAACCGCGTCGCCTGGCAACTCAAGTCGCGTGCCGGCGTGGTCGTGTACGCCTGGCTGCCGGTGCTGGGTTTCGAACTGCCCGACCCCGCGCAACGCGCCGCGCTGGCGATCCCGGGCGCGCGCGCCGACGAGATCTACCGCCTCGACTACACCAAGCCCGAAGTGCGGCGCCTGGTCGCCGGCATCTACGCCGACCTGGCCGCCGGCGCCTACCTGGAAGGCCTGCTGTTCCACGACGACGCCTACCTGCGCGATACCGAACTCCAGGACAGCGCCGCGGTGGAATCGCAGGCGCGCACCCAGGAGCTGATCGACTTCACCCTGGAACTCAAGCGCGCCGCCGAGCGCTGGCGGCCCAAGCTCAAGACCGTGCGCAACCTGTACGCGCGTCCGGTGCTGGAGCCGCAGAGCGAAGCCTGGTTCGCCCAGCGCCTGGACCGCTTCAACCGCGCCTACGACTACACCGCGCTGATGGCGATGCCGTGGATGGAAGGCAGCCGCGATCCCGAACGCTGGCTCGACCGCCTGGTCGTGGCCGCGCGTACGCACGACCCGCAGCTGACCCAGACCCTGTTCGAACTGCAGACCGTGGACTGGCGCACACGCCGGCCGATCCCGGCCGAGCGCTTGCAGGCGCAGGTACGGCGCCTGCTCGCCCAGGGCGTGCGCCACGTCGGCTGGTACCCGGACGACTTCGTCGCCGACCGCCCCGGCACCGCCGATGCGCGCGCCGCGATGTCCGCCCGTTCGTTCCCCTATCTGGAAAAGTGAGGAGATGGCCATGCAACGGTTCCTCACCCTGCTGTTCGAGTTCGCGTTCTTCTACCCGATCGTGATGTCGTTCTTCTGGATCTCCGGCGGGCTCTACTACTACCTGCGCCGCGAGCGCCACGCGCGCCCGCGCACCGATCCGCCGCCGTTGGCGCACAGCCCGCCGGTGTCGATCCTGATCCCGTGCCACAACGAAGGCGACAACGTCCAGGAAACCATCGCCGCGGCGATGGCGCAGCGCTATCCGGATTTCGAAGTCATCGCCATCAACGACGGCAGCCGCGACGACACCGCCGAGAAGCTCAACATCCTGGCCCAGCAGTACGAGCGCCTGCGCGTGATCCACCTCGACCGCAACCTGGGCAAGGCCAACGCCATGCGCATGGGCGCGCTGGCCGCGCGTTCGGAATACCTGGTCTGCATCGACGGCGACGCCCTGCTCGACGAGTACGCCACCCATTGGATGGTCTGGCACTTGTCATCGGGCCAGCGCGTCGGCGCGGTCACCGGCAACCCGCGCATCCGCAACCGCTCGACCCTGCTCGGGCGCCTGCAGGTCGGCGAGTTCTCCTCGATCATCGGCATGATCAAGCGCGCCCAGCGCGTCTACGGGCGTCTGTTCACCGTGTCCGGCGTGATCTGCGCGTTCCGCCGCACCGCCCTGCATCGGATCGGCTACTGGGCCGACAACATGGTGACCGAGGACATCGACATCAGCTGGCGCCTGCAGATGGACCACTGGGACATCCGCTACGAGCCCAACGCGCTGTGCTTCATCCTGATGCCGGAAACGCTCAAGGGCCTGTGGCGCCAGCGCCTGCGCTGGGCCCAGGGCGGCGTCGAGGTGTTGCTGCGACATAGCCGCGATCTGCTGCTGTGGCGCAAGCGCCGCATGTGGGCGGTGATGGCCGAATACCTGTTCAGCGTCGCCTGGGCCTACACCATGGCGTTGATCATGCTGCTGTGGCTGGTCGGCCTGGTCGTACCGCTGCCGCCGGAGCTGTACATCCGCAGCCTGCTGCCCTCGTGGCACGGCATGATCCTGGCGATGGTCTGCCTGCTGCAGTTCGCCGCCAGCATCGTGATCGACCGCCGCTACGAGACCGGCGTCGGCCGCAATTACTACTGGATGATCTGGTACCCGATGGCGTACTGGTTGTTGAGTTTCCTGACCACCGTGACCGCCGTGCCCAAAGCGCTGCTCAAGCGCCGCGACACCCGCGCGACCTGGGTCAGTCCTGACAGGGGAATCCGATGAGCACCACCGACCTGAGCCTCAAGACGGCCCGCCTGAACGCGGCCAGATTCGATTCGCGCCTGATCCAGAAGCGGCGCGCGCAACCGCGCCTGCGCCGCACTGCCTGGGGTTTCGTGACCGCGGTGTTCTGGGGCATGTACGTGTACCTGTGGATGCCGGTGATCACCTTGGTGCTGTGGCTGCTCGGCATACGCAACGCCTACTTCGAACTGTACCTGCGCGAGCACCGGGTCGAACCCTTCCTGCTGATCGCCCTGCCCAGCATGGCGGTGTGCGCGGCGCTGCTGCTGATCGTGTGGGCCGAGTACAACCGCTGGCGCTTCGCCGGCAAGGATCGCCGCGGCGCCCCGCCCAGCGCCTCGCTGGACGAGATCTCGCTCGCGCTGGGCGCGAACGCCGAACTCGGCGCCGCGATCAACGCCGGCCGCGTGGTGGTCCTGAACATGGACACACATGCGATCCCGCGCTCGGTGCGCACCGTCGCCCTACCGGGCGATTCGGCACTGCCCGTCTGAGTCTTGCAGGAGCGGCGCGCGTCGCGCCCGCGCGACGGCCCGTGACGTCAGCGCGCGGCCGCGATACGCGCCGCTCCTGCAGATTTTTTTCCCGGTCCCGGCCGACGCTGCTCCAGTACGCGCAGACAGGGCTGCGGTAGCGGGCAAAGGTCGGCTTACGATCCATGGCGGAAGCAGCCCCGCTCGGCCGATATCGCCGGCCGCTGATGGAAAGTGGAATTCGTCGGTTGCTTGGTCCGTCAGTCGATGGACGGTTCTCGTTCCACCTCCCAAGCCGTATCCTCCGCCGATGCAGCCGCCCACCCCGCCCTGGCTGCCTCCGCCCCTATCGCCGCCATGATCGCCCCCTACCTGCTGTTCTTCTTCGCCGGCCTGGGCGCGTTCAACGGATCGGCCTTGGCCGCCTACCTGCTGTTGCGGCGCCCGGTCACGCCGGCGCAGCGATGGCTGGCGGTGTTGATCCTGGCGATCAGCATCCGCACCGGGAAGTCGGTGCTGTTCTATTTCTACCCGGAGATTCCCAGGACGGTTCTGCAGGTGGGCCTGACCGCCTGTTTCCTGATCGGGCCCTGCTTGCTCGGCTTCGTGCGGGCGTGGGCGGATCCGGCGGGCGAGCGCACGCGCCGGGACTGGATAATCGCCGCGGGCCTGCTCGCGGCCGCCACGATTGCCGGCGCGGCCTTCCCCTACGCCGACCATCCGCAGTGGTGGGGCATGCCGGTTTGGCACCTGGTGACATACAGCTGGCTGGCCTGCCTGCTGGCCTCCGTCGGCCTGTACCTGCGCGCCGTGCGGCGAACCGAACTCGCGGCCGCCGCCGACGGCATCGGCCGCGGCCATGCCGCGGCGGTGATCGCCGGGGTCGCGGTGGTCTGGCTGGCGTATTTCACCGCCGGGCTGACCTCGTACATTGTCGGCGCGCTGTCGTTCTCGCTGGTGCTGTACCTGGGCGCGGTCGCCCTGCTCGCCCGGCGCAAGGCGCGCGTCGCCGTCGAACCCTACCAGGACCGCAAGATCGCCGCGGACGAGGCCCAGGCCGCGTTGCAGTCCCTGCACCGGCTGATGGCCGAGGAAGCGCTGTACCAGGACGCGCACCTCAACCTGGTCCGGGTCGCGCGCCGCCTGAATCTGCCGCCGGCACGCTTGTCGCAATTGCTGAACGACAACCACAAGACCGCCTTCAAGCCCTACCTGATGCAGCTGCGAGTGGACGCCGCCAAGCGGCGGTTGCGCGAACCGGGCCGAGTGGCGATGGAGCAAGTCGCCGAAGCCTCCGGTTTCCTGTCCATGTCCACCTTCTACAGCAGCTTCAAGAAGCTCGAAGGCATGACGCCCGCGGCCTGGCGGCAGGCGCACCTCGCCGGCGCGCCCGACTCCTGAAACAGGTTTTGGGAGTGCGGTCAGGCGCGCCAGGAAACTGAGTCGGCGAAGATTTCGCCAGACTGGGTGCGGTTCACCCAGCGGAGCGATCCATGTCGCAAGCCTTACCGAAACGCACCTTGTCAAAGCGCACGCCGTCGTCCGCGGCCGCCGCGATCCTCCAGCGTTGCCTGCTCGCCGCCCTGCTGGTCTGCACGCCGGCGGTCGCCTCCTGGGCGCAAACGGCCGCCAGCGCAGCGACGGCCGAATCGGCCGCGGGCACGCCGGGCAAGACGGCCTCCGGGCATGGCTACATCGTTCCACCGGATTGGACCCAGGCACGGCGCGGCCATGCGGTCGTGCTGCAGGCTCCCGAAGGCGGATCGTGGATCGCCCTGATCGAAGTCGATGCCGGCAATGCGGCCGACGCGGCGGCGCAGGCCTGGATGGACTACGCCGGCCGCCCGCCGCCGGAACTGCTCATGACGACGCCGCTGGCCAACCACAACGGCTGGGTCGACGGCCGCAACCACGTCTACCGCGCCCCGGCCGGCGAGCCGCGCCAGCTGAGCGCGCGCGCCATGCGCAACGGCGAGCACTGGGTCGTGCGCATCGACGACCTCGCCACGGCCGTCGCCGGCAAGCGCGCGGCCGACCTGAGCCTGATCCGCGACGAATTCCTGCCGGCCGGCCATGTCAGGGAGAGCTTCGCCGGCCGCAATGCGCATGCGCTCGATGCCGGCAAAGTCGAGGAACTGAAAGCCTTCGTCGGCCGGTCGCAGCGGCTGCTGGAGGTGCCCGGAATCTCCGTCGGCATCGTCCAGGGCGGCAAGGTCGTGTACGCCGGCGGGTTCGGTGTGCGAGAGAGCGGCAAGCCCGAGCCGGTGGATGCCGACACGCTGTACCCGATCGCATCCAACACCAAATCGCTGACCACCCTGATGCTGGCCAAGCTGGTGGACGAAGGCAGGTTCCGCTGGGATACGCCGGTCGTCGAACTGTTGCCCGGGTTCAAGCTGGCCGACGCGGACGTCGCCGCGAAGATGCAGGTCCGGCATCTTTCCTGCGCCTGCGCCGGGCTGCCTTACCGCAACCTCGATTGGGAGTTCGCTCCGCCCGACGCGCCGGCGTCCATCGTGTTCGACATCCTCAGCCGGATGCGCCCTACCAGCGCCTTCGGCAGCAGCTATCAGTACACCAATCCGCCGGCCGCCGCCGCGGGCTACCTGGGCGGCCATGTCGCCTATCCCGATCTGGAGCTCGGCCACGCCTACGACCGGGCGATGGCGACGCGGGTGTTCGAACCGCTGGGCATGACGCGCACCACCTTCGACTTCGACCGGGCCATGCGCGGCAACTTCGCGCGCTCGCACGGCGTGGGCCTGGACGGCGGCATCGCCCTCGTCGATCCGAGGCGGGACCGTCAGATGCACGCCGTGCGCCCCACCGGCGGCGCATGGAGCAACGTCAACGATCTGCTCGCCTACCTGACATTGGAATTGAACGGCGGGCGGTTTCCCGACGGCCGACGCCATCTCTCGGAAGCGGCGTTGCACGAACGGTGGAAGCCGCAGATCGGCACCGGCGGGCAATCCTGGTACGGGCTGGGCCTGGACACCGACGTATCGAACGGCACCCCGATGCTGTACCACGGCGGCCGCCTGTACGGGCAGCGCAGCAATATGGTCTGGTGGCCCGAGCACGACGTCGGCCTGGTCGTCCTGATGAACTCCAGCACCGGCAACGTGCTGATGGATGCCATGCCGAGGAAGCTGATGGAGGTCCTGTTCGACGGACAACCCGAAGCCGACAGCATGGTGGCCGCCGCCGCGGCCACCGAGCGCGAACAGCGCGAAGTCCGGCGCCGGCAATGGACGTTCCCGGTCGACCGCGAACACGCCGCCTTGCTGGCGTCGCGCTATCGCAACGAACGGCTAGGCGAGCTGCGCGTGGAGCGATCCCAGGGCAAGCTGCGCTTCCGCTTCGACGCCTGGGACATGCCGGTCGCCTCGCGCCGCAGCGCCGATGGCGTCGTCGAATTCATCGGCGCGATCCCCAGCCCGCCACCGCCGTTGGTCGCCGGCAGTTCCCCGTCCGGGCGGACGCTGCGCTTGCGGGATGCGCAGAACGAGTATGTGTTCACTGAAGTGGATTGAGGCGGTTCTGCCGCGCGCGAAGGACGAGCCGCCGATGGCGTTGTCAGCCCCTGACTGAGAACGGACATTGACCTGAGTGACCGCCCGAAACGGACAGACAGGCGACCACGGAACGCCTCAAGCCTCCAAGAACTCCAACGCCTTTTTCACGAAGGCCTCGTGCCGCTGAAAGATCCCGCCATGCCCTGCGTCCTCATAGAGAACGAGTTCGGCGTTCGGCAAGCGGCGCGCCAAGTCGACCGAGTTGCTGCTGGGCACCATCTTGTCGTGATCGCCATTGGCCACCAGCACCGGATGACCAATGCGAGACAGGTCGGCCGCAGGCTGACGCCCCCAGGCATGGATGGCCTTCAGTTGCGCGAGGAAGGCCGGGATCGAGACCGGCCGGTCGCGGTGTTCGCTGCGCTCGCTCAGCCGCACCAGGAACTCGCGCGCCGCGCGACGGCCGTTGCGGGTCGTGGTGAAGAACAGGTGGTATTCGGGGTGCTTGAGGGAGAGCGCGGCCTTGATCATGTCGCGGACGGTGATCGACGTTACCCTGTCGATGCCCGTTCCCCCGGCCGGCCCGGTTCCCGCCAGGATGAGCTTCCTGACCAATTGCGGTTCTTCCTGCGCGATCACCTGAGAAATGAAACCGCCCAGCGAAAAGCCGAGCAGGTCGACCTGAGCGAAGCCGAGGGCCCGGATGAAAGCCACCGCATCGCGCGCCATCGCCTCCACCGTAGCGGGCGTCTTGCCCGCGGATGCGCCGACGCCCCGGTTGTCGAAGACGATGACGCGGCGTTTCGCGGCGATGCCGTCGACGACCCGCGGATCCCATCGGTCGAGTTCCGCGGCCAGGTGATTGAAGAAGACGATCGGCACTCCGGTGTCAGGCCCGAGTTGCCGATAGGCGAAGCCGCTCCCATCGACATCGGCGTGGAGGGTCGGTGCATTCCGCCACACGATGTTCGGGGCGGTTCTCGATGGTTCGTGCGCGCTCATGTCGCTCACCTCAACTTGACGACGACCTTGCCTTTGACCCGCCCCGTCGCGAGATAGTCCATCGCCTCATTGGTGGCCTGGAACGGGAAGACCCGATCCACGATCGGGCGGACGATGCCGGATTCGATCAGCGAGGTGATCTTGCCCAGCTGCTCGCCGTTCGCCCGCATGAAGACGAACGAATAGCCGACGCCGTGCCGTTTGGCCTTGCTGCGGATGCCGAAGCTCAGCAGGCGCGTGACCTGCCGCAGGAACCCGTTCAGGCCGCTCTCCCTGGCGAACGCGACATCCGGCGGGCCGGAGATGGAAATGAGCATGCCCCCGGGTTTCAGCACCTTGAGCGACTGCTCCAGCGTGTCCTTGCCCAGACTGTTCAGGACCACGTCGTAGCCGTTCAGGACCTTCGTGTAGTCCTCTTTCTTGTAGTCGACGACGACGTCCGCACCGAGGCTTCTGACCAGGTCGACGTTCTCCGTACTGGTGGTCGTCGCCACCGTCGCGCCGAGGTGCTTGGCCAACTGGATCGCGAACGTGCCGACCCCGCCGGAACCGGCGTGGATCAGGACCTTCTGTCCCCGCTTCAGCTCGGCTCGATCGATCAGCACCTGCCACGCGGTCAGGCCCACCAGCGGGATCGAGGCGGCCTCTTCCATGCTGAGATTGCCGGGTTTCAACGCCAGGTCGGCTTCGTCGATGGCGATGAATTCCGCGAGCGTCCCGATCCGATCCTGGCTCGGCCGCGCATACACCTCGTCGCCGGGCTTGAAGCCTCGAACCTTCGACCCGACCCGGACCACGACGCCGGCGACGTCGTTGCCCAGAATCAGCGGCAAGCGATACGGCAGGATGAGCTTGAACTCGCCGTCCCGGATCTTGGCATCCAGCTGGTTCAAACCGGCCGCGTGCACGGCGACCAGGACATCACGGTCGCGCACTTCCGGTTCCGGCATATCGCCCAGGCGCAATGCGGATTGCTTCTTGTAGCGATCGAGGATGTACGCCTTCATGATGCTTTCTCTGATGTCCGCTGGAGCGACGAGTTAGCCGTAGTGGACGTGATAACCGCTGCAAGCCGCAGATTTTTCCTGATCCCGTCGTCCACGATGGCAGCGGGCGCGAATCGCCTGAGCAACTGCAGACGGCTCGCACGAGCACCGGCGGGGTAGCGGAGTTTGGGTTTCGCCGCGACGGCGGCCTTGAGCACCGTGTCTGCCACGATGTCCGGCTGATCGGCGGTCTCGATCAGCTCCCTGAGTCTGGCGCCGACGGCGGCGCGCACCTCGCGGTACGTATCGAGCTTCGCGTCGGGCTCCAACAGGTTGGCGTCGAACTGAGTGTTCGTATTTGCGGGTTCGATGATCGACACCCGGATGCCCTGGTTGCGCAGCTCGTGATCCAGCGATTCGGAATAACCCTCTACCGCGTGCTTCGTGGCTGCATAGAGCGCCATGTACGGCATCGGCAGGAAGCCGAATATCGAACCGATGTTGACGATGCGGCCGCCGCCGTTGCGGCGCATGTGCGGTACGACGGCGCGGGTCATGCGCACGATGCCGAAGAAGTTCGTATCGAAGATGGAACGGGCCTGATCGATCGAGCTTTCTTTCGCTCCGGCCGGCGCCACGCTGAAGCCGGCGTTGTTCACCAGCAGGTCGATGCGGCCTTCCAGGCGGATCAACTGGCTGACGGCGGCGTCGACGGATTCGTCGCTGGTCACATCGAGCGGGAGCATGCGGAACGCTTGCCGGCCCGCCTGCGCACCGCGCCTGCTGGTGCCGTAGACCGTATAACCGGCTTTCGCCAGCCGCTCCGCCGTGGCCTGGCCGATGCCCGACGAGGCGCCTGTGACGAGCGCGACCGATCCCTTGACGTTCATGACGATGCTCCGATGTACACGCGCGGCTGCGCGACCAGCCCGGCATGCACGTGGTGGGTGGTGGGATCGGCCAGCAGCTCGGGCTGCCCGGCCGCCAGCGCGGCGATCGCCTGTTGCACCAGATCCTCGGGAGCGATCTTCTCTCCCGGCACGCCGCGGCCCATGTCGGTGTCGATGACCGCTGAATGCACCGCCAGCAGCTCGGTGCCCTGCACCTTCAACTCTTGCCGCAGCGCATTGCCCAAGGCCCAGCCCGCGGCCTTGGAGGCGCTATAGCCGCCGGTGCCCGGCATCGTGAGCCAGCTCAGCACCGACAACACATTAATAACGGCGCCGCCGTTACCGGCCAGGATGGGCGCGAACGCCTGCACCAGCCGCAGCGGCCCGACCGCGTTGGTCTCGAACTGGCGATGCAGCGCGTCGATCGCATTCGGATCGAGCAACGATCCGAATTCGGCGATGCCGGCGTTGTTGACGAGCAGCGTTACGTCGCCCAGCTCGCGCGCTAGTGCAGCGACCTGCTCCGGCTGTGTGACGTCCAGTCGCACCGGCACCACGCCGGGCAAGCGGACGCTGGCTGGGTCGCGCGCCGCGGCATAGACCTTGGTCGCGCCCGCTGCGAGCAGACCGCGCGCGAATGCGGCGCCGAGGCCGCGATTGGCGCCGGTGACCAGCGCGATGGAACCTTCGATCTTCATTGGGGGAACCCTTTCAGTGTGAGGTGGCGACGAATGCGATGACCGGCGGCGCTGAACGCCGACATGGATGCGGAGGGCCTAATCTTATGACGATCATCATATTGAAGCGCGAACGAAAGACCCTGTTGTCCGGCAGGGTCAGGAATGAGTGGGAATAAGCTGCTTCAGCGCGGCTTCGCGCAGCCCGTCGGACAGCTTGGGATCGTCGACGGCACGCGCCAGCACCAACGCACCGACCATCGCCGCGATGCTGAAGAGCGCGCGTTCGTGCGCGGCCGGCTGCCCCCAGTCGGGCGACTGGCGACTGACGAGATCGATCATCTCCTTGATGCGACGCGTGGCGGCGCGCCTGACCTCGGGTGCCTGGCGCGGCATCTCCGAGCCCAGCGCCGCCGTGGCGCAGCCGGTTTCGATCGATTCGAGGTGCTCCTTCGAGAGATAGGCCTGCATCATGGCCGGCAACGCCTCCTGCGGCGGCAGGCTGGCGGCGATGCGCTCCATCATCGCCACACTTTCGCCGCCGGCGCGATCGGCGGCTTCGGCCAGCATCGCCTCGCGCGACGGGAAGTGGGCATAGAAGCCGCCATGCGTCAGACCGGCCGCTTTCATGATGTCCGCGACGCCGGTGCCGTTGTAGCCGCTGCGCCGGATAGCGCGCGCGGCGGCGTCGACGATGCGATCGTGCGTGACTTCTTTGGAACGGGCGACGGCCTTTTTCATATGATGCTCATCATACATCATTCCAGGGCATGGCGCAAGGGGGTCTTCTGCCCCAGGTCGCATGTTCCAGAGGGGGGTTTTTCAGGCCGCCCACGCCCCACCTATTTGGCCGAAAGCAGTCGCGCGGGCGCCCTACTCGCGCTGTCCGCGGCCAGATCGGCCATGACGACGTGCGACGGCGGATCCCAAGGTCGAATGGATCCGCCTCTACGGGACCTCGATCGAGATGTTGGCCCGTTCGGTGCCCGGCGTGTCGGACAGCGTCGCCCAGAAATCCGTGCTGCGCATCCAGGGCTGCAGGCCCATGGGAAAGTCCCGGCTTGGAATCGGCGGCAGCTCGGCCGCCGTGAAATCGTTGCCGTAAGGCACCAAGGGTTTGGTCACGTCAGGGTTCTGGATGTGGGGACGCAGCTTGTTCAGGGCGACGTTCCAGTTGTCGAGCAGGTCCTTGCGCGTGATCGGGCCGCCGGGTTTGTCGGCCGTGGGGTGCAACGCCCGCTGGTGAAAGGCCGTCACCGCCTGCCCCGCCGGCGTCGCCTTGAACGCGGTCCACGCGTTGAACGCGGGGTTGCCGAACGTGACGACAGCTTCGATCTTGCCCTTGGCGAACGCCGCCTCCAGCCACTGGTGGCGATAGGCCTGAATGCCCGGATCGTTCAAGTGCGGCAGCGCCATGTTCTGGTTGAAGATGCCGTATACGAACGCGTTGATCATCAGATAGCTCTTCGAGAAACCCAGCTTCTCGACGAAGCCCTGCACGCGGCGGCCGGCCTGGCCCGACAGGATGCGGCGCGTGACCGCTTCGGTCTGCGCAGGGTCCTGGCCGATGACCAGCAGACGCGCGGTGCCGTTGGCGCGGCCGCGGTAGAAAATGGGGCCCCAGAGCGAACGGAAGCCGTCCGCGCCCCTGTACACCGTATCGTCGGGATACTTCTGGCACAGCGTCCGGAACTTGCCCGTAGGCCCGGTATCGAACGGGTCCGTGTTCATCGTGGCCTCCATGGCTCTGCGGTGTCGCTATCTTGGAACGCGATCTTTCCCGGTCAGCGGCCATGGCGGAAGCTGAAGAGCGGCATGCCACGACTGGGATAGGCCAATAGACAGAAGACCCGGATGCCCTCTATCAGACGCCACCCGTTCACCTTCAGCCCTGGTGGTGCACCCGCTGGCCCGAGCCTCTCCAAGAGCCCGCAGACGCACACCCCATAACAGCCCGCCTCGGAAGGGGCCGCTTAGGGGCTAGAAGAAAGTGGGCGTCCCGATCGCCTCGCCTCTCTAGCTATGTGGCCGAAGAAGCAGCCGTGTCCTCTGAGCGTCAACGGTAGCCGTCTAGGTTTAGCAACCGACTGGCGATGCTTTTGATTGCCGACTTGCCTTGGCTCGAGGCTGTCGCATTGGAGAGAAGAGCAACGCCAGACCGGCTTGCGGGGTCCAGATAGACGGCCGTGAAAACGCCCGGATCGCCACCCCAGTGGTTGGGCTTCACCGCGCCATCCAATAGCGAACCCATCCAGCCCAGGCCTTGACCGGTCAGCCAATCGGGCAACCCCTTTGGCGTCTGCATGTCCAGCATCCGCGCCATGGTTTCCGGCTTGAGGATCCTGACGCTCTGAGCGGCACCGCCATTGGCGGAGGCGGCCACGAAGCGCGTGATGTCGGCCACGGAGGAACGCAGCATGCCGACCGGCCAATCCGGAAAACCAACGGGCTCCACCGGTGTCGGAACACCATCGATGATGTCGTAAGGCGTCGCGCTCTGTCGCTTGGGCGTATCGCTGAGTTTCCAGTAGGTATCGCGCATGGCCAACGGCGCGAAGATCCGCTCGCGGGTCTGCTGGCGCATATCCTTACCGCCGATTCGGCCGGCGAGAAAGCCGAGCAAGGCATAGCCGACATTGCTGTAGTCCCATGTCGAACCAGGTATCGCCTTCGTAAAGCATTTCTCGCTGGAATAAGCCGGCCCAGTCGGCACAAGATAGTTCTTCAGGAAATCGGACAGCGGCAACGTCGCATCACGGCCTGGCTGACGAAACTCGATTTCGTAGTACTTGACGTCCGACAGGCTGGAGGTATGCGTCAGAAGCTGACGAAAGGTGATCGGCGCAGTCGGGTGGTTCGGATTGTTGAGAGGGAAATCGAGATGAGGGGCCACTGGCTCGTCCAGCGTCAATCGCCCGTCTTCGGCGAATTGCATGATGGCCGTGGCGGTCACCGTCTTCGTGATCGAAGCGATGTGGAACAGCGTATCGGCGGTCACAAGCCGACGCTTCCCGATGTCGGCATAGCCATAGCCCCGCACGAGGCGAACCGTGCCTTCCCGGGCCAAACCCACGGCCAATCCCGGGATGTTGGCCATGCGCATTTGCTCAGCGACGAAAGCATCGAATGCGTCGGGCATCGTGGAATGACCACTTCTTTTCTTGCCCACGGCCGGCAAGGCAAGAGCGGCGAGCCCGGCATCCATCAGCCTCATCAGTCTGCGCCGTTGCGCCAGAAAAACATCGGAGGTATCGAGGTCTATCACGTACTTAGCCCTTTGTGAGGTGAGCAACGGCTTTACGCAAAAAGCAGGAAAGACCTGGATCGGCCTGTATGCGGGGGAGCAGCCCTGCCATCGAGTTGCGCGGCAGGCCCTCCCCAATTAATATGTAGGCGCCTACATAAAGTGTCAAGCCCATGACCGATGCCAGAACGGAGCTGAGCAACTACACCTCTCGCGCAGGCGGTGCCGCCATAGGTGCGAGACTTCGACGCCTCTCTGAACGGATCGATCGAGAAGCCGCCCAGTTCTATGCCGAGCAAGGTGTGGAGTTCGAACAGCGTTGGTACGGCACGCTGAACCTGCTGGACCAATTCGGCTCGCTCACGGTGGGAGAGCTAGCCGAGGCTTTGGGCATCAGCCATGTTTCGGTGAGCCAGACACGTGACTCACTGCATAAAGCCGGATTTGTCGAAACAACGGCGGATCCGGAAGACGCGCGTCGCAGGATGCTCCGTCTTTCGAAGAAGGGGCGAACCTTGGTGAATCGCTTGAGGCCTACATGGACCGCCTTATCGGCGGCGGCCGAAGCGCTGGATCGGGAGGCGGGAGGAGTAGTAGCAATGCTTGATCGATTGGAACGCGCGCTCGAAAAGCAATCGATCGGCGACCGCGCGCGTTTGTGCAAGGGGGCCGATTAGCACACCTCTCCGATTGAGATGCGAGTTCGAGGCTTGAACGTCAAATCGACGATCCAGTTCATAAGCACGTACTCGATGTCATCGAATCCTAACGGGGACGCTGCAGCCGCTGTAGTAGACCCAGCAGCCGTTAGAGCCCGCAGCCTTGCACTTTCCCATCGCCAGGGATTCGGCTTGCTCTGTAGTCGCCGCCCTTTGCGCAATCGATCCGTTGTTGGAACCGCCCACAACAACAGCGCATTGATCCCTATACGTGAAGATCGCCTTGCAATCGCTGCCCCCTCGGTCGGTACATGCTGCGACAGCAGCCTTCTTGGCAGAACGTTCGTTTCGCTCGTCCGCAACGATTCCGAAGACTCCTTGCGTGTCAGATGCTATGGCTCCCCATTTCGACCGCCACGGGGCGCAACTGGCTGGCTCGTCGGAATTGGGCCGCAGGTGGCCAGGGATGCTGCCGAGCCTGGGGCCGGTGTTCCGGAATATGGAATCTGTCCGAGAGGACATCCTCCCTCGGCGTGAGCGCCAGTAGCACAGATGAGTGCGAGCATCATGAAAACTGAGGGCAGTTTCATTTCGATTTCTTCATCGCGCCCTCGACTCTACCTAACTCGAACAGGTAAGCTGCAGCCACTGTAGTAGACCCAGCATTCGCCGCTATTCGACGCTTCGCAGCGCTTCATTCCGGTGGCGATGGCTTGGTCCTCATATGGAGCACCTTGGGTAAATGACCGTGTGGCCGAGGTGACTACCGCCACGCACTGATTGTGGAAGGTAAGCCCAGACCTACAAGAAACGCCTCCGAGCTCCTTGCATTGGGCGAGAGCAAATTTCCTGGCTTGGCGCTCACTTTTCATGTCGGTAACGATGCCGAAAGCACCTTTCTCGTCTGACGCCACGGCTCCCCATCTGGTTTCCCACTGCGGCGAGGCAGGGCGGCTCGTTTGGATCGGGCCGCACGACGCTATCGACGCAGCGGTCCCTTCAGCAGGCGTGCCGGTATACGGAATCTGTCCCGGAGGACAGGCCCCCTCCGCCATAGCTGGCTCAGAAGTGAGGGCCATAAGCATCAAGATGGAAACTACTTGCCGCATGTTCACTCCCTTCGAACTTCGTCGGATGAGTTAACTCGGTTCGCGCGAATACTCGTTGCTTGGTCAGACGATCCGATCACACGATTACTGTGAGTCATGTGAGGCGTGAGCTTCGTGCCCTGAGCGGGATCTGCTGGAGCACTGGGTGTTCTCGGAGGGGCATTACCGTATGCATTGTGGGACTGCGCTTGCAGGCTCGACGGGTCCCGGCCAAACACGGTGGAATGTAAGAAGCCTCCAACCTGCCCCTGAAAGAAATGCGCCGCCACCGGCGGCACCGAAATGATGAGCATGGTGAGCACGAGCCCCAAGCCGCCCTGCTGCATGGCCTGGCTAGATATGCCCTCAGCGCTCATGCCGGGGATGTTCACCAGCTTGGTCAGCCACATCGCCGCGGACACTCGGACCATAAGGTCGAGCACCAGATTCGAGACGAAGCTCAGCATCGCCATCGAGAACAGCGTCCCCAGGCCGTACTGGAGCCAGCGGTGGAACATCGCTTTGGTCGCATCGAATGCGAGGGCGAAGATGAACAGTGGCCCGAAGCCGACCCACATGGCGACGACGAACTTCATCAGCAGCAACATCACGCCCGCGGCCAACGCCGGGCCGGCAGCGCCCAGGCCGGCCCAGAACTTCGCGGTCCGTTTCTCCTCCACCAGCTCCGGATTACCGTCGAGAACCTGGATTCCATCGATCGCGGTCATCGCGATCTGCAGGTAGGCTAGGTTTTCGTCGATGCTGTCCGCCGTGGTCTTGCCCTTCTTGCCGGTGACGACTTCGTGGACCGCCTCGTCCATGTCCGTGGTCAGGAAGGCGTGCAACTTGACGCCGCCTACCGCCATCGTCGTGGCGATGCCGAAACACAGGGCGATCCTCAAGCTACTGACGACGAGACCCATGAGCGGGTCGCGCAACCTGCCGGTCAGGACCTGGTAGCCCTGAAACAGCAACCACAGGGTGACGAAGCAAAGGCCGATGCCGCCGACCAGGCCCATCGTCCGCCCCATGAGGGCGAGGCCGAAGTCGCCGATGCGGCTGGTGAGCCAACCGTTGACGATCCGGAAGATGGCGTAGTCGGCGATGCCGCTGTCGATCGACGGCGACAGCCAGCCCCAGATGCTCGAAAAAACACCAAACAGATCCATTGCAGCGTTCCAGAAGATGGGGGGCTTACTTGAGGAGCGCGGACTTGATCACGTCGCTGGGAACGACGCCGTCGAGGGCGCCCCTTTTCCCTTGGAGGGCGCGCCTCGCAAGCCGGGCCTGGTCCCATTTCAATGAGGCGACGTAGTCGTCGTAGGCCCTCATGCGCGCCTGCCAGTAATCGAGTTCCAGCTGGTTCCGCGCCACGAAGCGGTAGGCCTCGTTGTCGTTGGCCGCGAGGGCGCCAGGACTGTTGCGGACGCCGTCGCGCTGACTCTCGATCTGGGCGAACTCACGGCTACGCTGCATGAGCGTGCGCAGCATGCTCACCGACTCGTTGTATTTGGCGTTCTCGGCGTACACGAGCCGTTGGCAAATGGCCTGCTGCTCGTCGACCACGTTGCCGTCGAGCCGCGGCATGGTCTGGCGAAAGGCGCTGGTCAGTTGATCTCGGACACCTCGGCCGGGCCCCGGGCACATCTCTTCCATACCGTAGTCCTGGGGTCGCGACGGAAAGCTGTCCTCCATTCGCGCCTGGCCGAAGTTCAGGCGCTGCAGCTTGATCAGTTGCTGCTGATAGTGGCCGGCCGTTTCCTGCCAGCGCTGGGCATTCTTGCCGAACTCGGCCGCGTCCTTGGCGATCTGCTGGAGCTTGGCGGCGTAGTTGACGGGATCGCTGACGACAACCTGGGCGCCGGCCTGCCCCACCCAAAGGACAGTCAGCAAGGTCGCGACCATGGCAGCCCGCCTGACGAAGCGACGATTCACTCTGCTGCGATGCTTCATACCGATTCCTTGGTCACAATGGCAGTAAAGCCATTTCGCCACTCTAAATTCTTGGCACCAAACGCGGCGGCCAAGCTTCTGTCGTCCAACGCACGATGCGGCGCTTTCGCAGACGGTAATCCATGGAAAAACGCATCTGCAACATCGTTTTTTTCACATACTTCTTAAAGCCACAGTTCGAGTGCAATTACTGAATACATAGTCAATCCTTCGTAGTGATACGGCGTGCCATCGGACGTTCATTGCATCTCCCCACTACTCGACTGATGCTGGTTGCAGCAAAGAAGGCCCGCCAATGGCCGGGCTTTTCGGTGGCTGCGAGCCCCTTTCGTCCTTGCCTGCGCTGTCCGTTCAACGGCTTACTTAGTTTGACTTCGAGTCGCGTGCGGTTTGAGCGCAGGCACGCACATCGCTCAGGCTTGATCGTGGCCGGCGGGCTCGGGCAGATCGCGCGCCGTTATGCCGTGGACTGGAAACGTCGCAAGGACGGCGCCTTCTTCTCCGGTGATCCGCGGGACGTGCGCTCCTACCACGCCTACGGCGCAGACGTGCACGCGGTAGCGGACGCGACGGTCGTACTCGCCAAGGACGGCCTGCCTCACAACATTCCGCGCACGGCGGCCGGATTCGAAACGGCCGTCCCGGTGACGATGGAAACGGTCGCCGGGAACTCGGTGGCACTCGACCTGGGCGACGGCCAGTACGCCTAGTACGCCCACCTGAAGCCAGGCAGCGCACGCGTCCGCACAGGCGATCGCGTCCGCCGTGGCGAAGTGGTAGGGGCGATCGGAAACTCGGCCGACGCGCGCGAGCCGCACCTCCACTTCCAGGTGACGAATGGCCCGGAGATCCTGGCCAGCGAAGGCTTGCCCTACGTCATCGATCGATTCCGGATGAAGCTTTCGGAAGGCGGCTGGCAGGAGCGCAGGAACGAGTTCCCGTTGGGGAATGCCGTCATCGATTTCGACACACGCTAGTAGCCCAGTCGCGGACAGGGACTTCCGCTCCGCTTCCTGACGAATGCCGAGGCTCGGGGGTCGGATGTCCGCTCTCGGCCGACAGCGGACATGGGGCGGGACGATGCCGGGCCCAGAGCCATTGTCCGCTTCCGACCCGAAGCGGACATTGCGCGCGGTGCAGTAGTGATGCCGGGAGAGACTGTGTCTACCGCCTAGACGCATTGTGCCGGCATGGATTTCTTTGCTGATGAATAGAGAGGAGTCGAAGAGGCCTCTGAAGATCAGCCGGTGCCAAACGGCTCGCTCATTGAGGTCTGCTGTTCACCTTGGATGCGGATCGATGACTGCGGAGAAGCTTGTGACAGCCGATCAAACGCTGTGAATTTTCGTAGAGCCCGATGAATTCAAGCTGCAACTCTCACCCATCGCCATATCTTCACAATCCATTTACGTATTCCAACGTCAGCTGAAGACGGGTCATGACTAGGGCAAAAAGGCCGCTATATTCCAGGTTCCCCCGACGAAGGAGAATTGGCATGTTTCTGACCAAGCAACATCTGGTGATGGCACGTACGCTCGGCGTGGCGATCGTCGCCCTGAGCCTTGGCGCCTGCGCCACCTATAAAGAAGAGTTTGCAGGGATCAACTCACGCCTCGATCAACTCGACACGAAGGTGCAGAGCGCGGCCCAGAGCGCCGAATCGGCCAATCAGTCCGCGCAGCAAGCCAACCAACGGCTGGATCAAATAGACAGCCGCGTCCAGAAGCTCGAAGCGGCGCCGCGCCGCGTGCCGCGCGGTTAGTCGCTCTTGCACTATTCGCGACGAACATCCTGAACAGGGACCCGGTGGCCTTTGCCCGCCACCGGCCTCCTTACTCTTCACCCAGTCTTCGTTCTGAGGAACCGCCCCATCCGTACATGCACACACCCTGCAATCCGGGCCGTTTATGGTGCGCTGGCGCTGACGCTGGCATTCGCGAGCTTCGGCGTGGCCCGCGCCGAGGAGGCCGCCGCGCAACCGGTCGCCGCTGTCGACCAGCTCCCGCCAGGCCAAGAGGTGTCCGGCACGGTGATTGAACTCGCGGGCTGGGTTGTCGCCGCCAAGGACAGCCAAGGCTATCCGTTCGCGGTCATAGACAAGGCCGCCGCACAGATCTTGGTGTTCGGCGGCGACGGCCGGCTTCGCGGCGCGGCACCTGGGCTCTTTGGCTCGGCGATCGGCGATCACACGGCCCACGGCATCGCCGGTCTCGCGCTTCGCGAGATTCCGGGCCGGGATCGCACGACGCCTGCGGGTCGTTTCGTGGGCGGTTTCGGTCCGTCGATCGACGCTGGGCGCGTGCTGTGGGTGGACTACGATTCCGCGGTCTCCATCCACCCTACCGCTACTGGCGTCCCGGCCGAGAGACGCACCGAACGCCTTGCATCGCCTTCGCCGGACGACAACCGCATCACTCATGGCTGCATCAACGTCTCGCCCGAGTTTTACGAGCAGATCCTCCGTCCGACGTTCGAGCGGGGCGGGGTGTTCTACATCTTGCCGGATGCGGCGCCGATAGCGGAGACCTTCCCGGAGTTCGCGCAAAGTCGCGCGACTACGCAACGCAACGGTGGAAGACGCGCACGGCACGCCCGCCAGTGAAAGGCGCGTCGGCGTGTTGCCTTTGGTGTGCGAGGCAGCGCAGCGGATGGCGCTGCTCGTGTCCCGGCCTATTCTGCTAGTGCGTAGCACAATGCCGTGCCTTCCATGCAGTGGGGATCCGGTCAGGTGTTACGTCTGATCTTGGCAGCTCCTCGACCACCAAGGTCCACGAGCATGCGTCCTTAACTCAGACATCTGTCTCCTCGGCATTGCTTCGTCCAGTTTGCTCAATGAACAGGTCTGACAATTTTTTCAAGCCGAAGCGGCTTCGCGGCTCAGCTTAATTCTGACGTTGGTCTATGTCCGCTTGTGGCCGTTAGCGGACCTTTGGGCAGGCGGAGGTCACGACGATGCCAATGTCCGCTTCCGACCCGAAGCGGACGTGTCTCGGCCACCGGGCCTGGCCCTGCCGCAGTACTTTCCTGAACACGTAGACCCGACACCATCCTCTGGCGGGCGCCTCGGCCGACTTGTAACCGAAAATTTATTCGGTTAAAGTGCCGCCCATGAAGCCGAAAGACGAAAAGAAGCTGGATGCCGTAATCGCCGCGACCTGCCGTTTGGCGGCAGAGCGCGGGCTGTTGGGCCTGACGCTGGCGGAGATCGCCAAGGCCGCCGGTATCGCCACCAGCACGCTCTACGTCTACTTCGCCGATCGGGAAGCGCTGTTCAACGAAGTGTACCGCCGTGCCAAGCGGGAGGCCCTGGCGTTCTACGGCGCCGACATCGACCCCGGCCTGCCGCTCAAGGGGCGGATGCGCACAGTGTGGAACCGGATGCTCGACCATCGGCTGGGCCAGCACGACCAGGTCAGCTTCATGGAACAGTTCGTCGGTTCTTCCCTCATGAACGAGGACAGCCGCGCCTATGTCGCGCGGCTCGGCGAAGGATTGCTGCGGATTGTCGAAGAGGGACAGCGAGAGGAAGTTCTCAAAGCGGTGCCGACTCCTTTCCTGGCCTCGTTGTTCATCGGTTCGGTCCGCGAGACTGCGCGGCTGATCCGTGCGGGGTCGATCGCCGACACCGAGGAAGCTCGGTCGATCGCGTTCCAGCTGTGCTGGGACGGGGTCCGGTCCTGAGTATTTTTTTGCCCAATAACCGAATATTTTTTCACCTAAGGAGAGGCAGCCATGCCTGACGAAACCACCCCTGCTGTTCTGATCACCGGCGCTTCCAGCGGCATCGGCCTGGCCGCCGCACGTCTGTTTGCCGAGCGCGGCTGGCGCGTGGCCGCCACCATGCGGAACCAGGCCGACGGCGCGGTCCTCGCCTCCTACCCGCGGACGAAGGTGCTGCCCCTCGACGTTACCGACCCCATTTCAGTGGAAAGGGCCGTCGCCGCCAGCTTGGAACAGTTCGGCCGCATCGATGCGGTCGTCAACAACGCCGGCTATGGCGTGTTTGGTCCGTTCGAAACCGCGACGGACGAGCAGATCCGCCGCCAGTTCGCGACCAACGTGGACGGTGTCTTCGCCGTAACCCGCGCGGTGCTGCCCACGATGCGGCGCCAGGGTGGCGGGACGATCATCAACGTGGCCTCGCTCGGCGGCTTGATCTCGCTTCCTTTGTTCTCCCTCTACAACGCAACCAAGTTCGCGGTGATCGGTTTCACCGAATCGCTGTCGTACGAACTCGCGCCGCTTGGCATCCGTGCCAAGACCATCGCGCCGGGAGGCGTGTCCACCGATTTCGCCGGTCGTTCGATGACGCGCACATTCGAAGCCGGCGAGCATGCCTATAGCGGCACCCTGTCTAAAGTCATGACGGCGATGGGTCAGCGGCGCGGCAACTATTCCACACCCGAGTCCATCGCCGAAATCATTTTCACGGCGGCGACGGATGGAACCGGTCAGGTCCTGTATCTCGCCGGCCCGGACGCCGAACAGGCCTATGCGCGGAACCGGAGCACGTCGGAGGCGGAAAGATTGGAAATGGTGAGGCAATACTCCGGCCTGTGACCCTGTCGGCCCTTTCCTCGCACAAGTGGAGACAAGGGCGCGACCTTTCGTCGAATGACGTCGGCGACGCTTCTGGCCGAAAGCGGATAGACCGCTTCATTCCAGCACCCGCTGCGCCGACAGCAGCAGCGAACAGATAGCCCCGCCGACAGCGGGGCTTTTTTGCTGGCGGCTTGCCTATCAGATCAACTACGGCTCCGCTGGGTCCGGTCTTACGTCAGCTTGTTAGCCGGAACCGGCAGCCCTAGAAGCGAGCAAGATCAAGGTGATAGTGTTCGGCACGGTGCACTGCAGACAAGTCGCACAACCGCCCCCGTGATCCGGCTCAGGCCATGGGGCCGAACGACAAGAATTCGGACTCCTCCATGGAACCATCCCCGCAGGAACAGGCACCGCACGTCAGCTTGGACACGGCTGTCGGCTTGTCTTTCGATTACCTCAAGCAGCTGGGCACGATCGCCATGACCGCCGCGGCCGGACTTATCGCGCTGGTCCAGTTCGCCGATGGCGACAGGAAATTCTTCATCAAGATCACGATCGCGGCCGGCCTGATGTTCCTGTCGGCGCTGTCGGCTTTTTTCGTGCAGTTCTCGCTGATGGATCGGATCAGGCAAAGCCATGAACTCTTGCGTAAGAGTGAACGGGCAAGCTATCCCCATGCGGGAGCGAAGAAGGTCGAAAGAATATGTGAAGGAATGGCGCTCTGGCTTCTGTCCATCAGCATGGGCATTGCCTTCCACGCGCTGATCAGCGTCGGCATGCCGGCCTGACCAGTATCAAGCCGATGCCGCATCGCGGTTCGGCTTACTCCGGCGCCCCCACCCTGTCCGCTTCCTGCCGAATGCGGACCGCCGCTCCGGATCGCAGCTCCCGACCCGAAACGGAACCATCAACCGGCTTACGGCTTGGCGGCATTGACCGCCCACTGGGCGGCGAAAGCACGCTGATAGGCCGGCCGCGCTTCGCCGCGGGCGACATAGGCGGCCAGGCCCGGAAATTCGTCGAGGATGCCCGACGGCCTCAGCCTGAGCAGCACCGACACCATCATCAGATCGCCCGCGCTGAACGCACCGTCCAGCCAGTCGGCATCACCCAGGCGGGCCGAAAGCTGGACCAGCCGATCGCGAATGCGTTCCTCTACCAGGGGCAGGCGCGCCTTGGCCCAGGGCTTATCGCCTTCCTGGAACTTGGCGACCACGAGGTCGAGGATCGGCGGTTCCACGGTGTTGAGCGCGGCGAACATCCAGGCGATGGCACGCGCCCGCGCGTTGGCATCGCCCGGTAACAGACCCGCGTGGTTTTGCGCGAGATGAAAGACGATCGCGCCCGTTTCGAACAGGACGAGATCTCCTTCCTCGTAAGTGGGAATCTGGCCGAAAGGATGCAGGCGCAGGTGCGCGGCCTCCTTCATCGCACGGAACGAAACGAGGCGGACCTCGTAGGCTTGGCCTACTTCTTCCAGCGCCCAGCGCACGCGCGTATCGCGCGCCAATCCCTTGCCGCCGTCGGGCGATCGTTCGAAGGCGGTAATGGTGATGGTCATCGTGAGGTACTCCTAGTGAAAACCGGTTGCGAGTTGCCCTATCACCATTACGACGAGCGGCCAGGCCCGAATTCGACATAGGTCGGAAATGAGGCGTGCCGACAGCGGCTGCACCAGACCTCCACGCCCTCGCCTTTGCCGGAGATCTTGAGGAAGTCCAGCGCATGGGTCATCAGGCGCGGCCCAGCGCCCTCTCGGGGTCTTGTAAACTCCTGCCCTGGCGCATCGTTGCCGACCTCTGCAGCGATCGCATCATGTAGTAGGCCCGAAGCACCGGAACCCCTAGGCCTGCCCGCTCCCGGCCGGCAGCCGCCAGGGCTGCTGCCGTGTTTCGCCCCCCCGGATGCGGCCATCCCAACGTCCCCCCTCTTGACGCTTTGTTTAGCGACCGAACGGCGCCCGCTCTTTCTTGTGAAAGTGGCGTGAGGGGCGTAATTTTCACTTGCAGCAGTTCGGGAGGCCCTGACATGAACTACACGGTGTACAGGGGAGCTACGGGGATCTATTTGCTCGTACCGGACTGCATGAAGGCCTCACGCGAAGCCGAACGCCTGCACGGACCACTGGTGCATTGCGGTGCCGTCGAATCGGAAGGGCATCCGCTGCCTCATTTGTGGGAGGCCGTGCTGACCGAAGTCGACGAACGGCTCTACGCGGTTCTCAGTGAGCACGTCGCGCACAGCTTTCTGGGCATCGAGTGCGGGAACACGGCAGGCCGGGCTCCACGCGATAATTCGCACCCTTAGGTCTGGCCGAAGGCACTGGGTACACTGAAGGCGCTGTGCGAGAACCGCACTCCGTGATGCTCAGCAGGTCATGCCAGCCGACGCGGCTTCGCGGGTTGGCTGAATTCAGACGGTAGGTTGCTGGAGACCCTATGTTCCTAGTCTTCGTAATAGCGGCGGTCGTTTTGCTTGGCGTTCTCCCGGTCATGCTCGGCGCCCGAATCGTCAGGGCCAAGAACACCGGCTTCAACACCGCATTCCTCGCAGCGGTTTGCCTGGGAATATTGTCGTTCTCCCTAGACCGCCTCGTCTCACACCCGGTCGTTTCAGCGGCAGTGTCCACGGCGCTGGGAACCGCCCTGCTTGCGCTGATCCTTCGCACGAGCCTATGGCGGGCGTTAGCTGTCAGCCTGATCGTCGCGGCGGTCCAGATCGGAGCCATGGCGGTCATTTCTCAGGTGGCGACAACCTGACAATGCCCGTGTGCTGGCTTCAAGTACACGCGAATAGGCCTGCAGTAGCGCTGATCAAAAGTCGGTTTACGACCCGTTGCGGCCACTGGTTTCCGCTAGAATTCCGGCGTTGCAGGACAAGCCGGTAAGAATCAGGGGCAGAAACACCCTTGATTGAAGACCGCCGACCTACCGACAGGGCAATCATGAATCCGATTTCCAGGCGTGACCTTCTTGGGGCGCCAGGCGGCACTGCCTCCACTACGTCTGCGCAGAATGGCCTCGCATCGGGAGCGCTGGCTTTTTCGTCAGCGACCGACCTGGCGCAACTGATTCAGCGAAAACACGTCAGCTCGTTCGAACTCACTCAGCACTACATCGAGCGCATCGAACAGTTCGACAAAGTGTTGAATGCCGTCGTGGTGAGGGATTTCGAACGCGCACTGGAAGCGGCGAAGTCAGCTGATGCGTCTCTTGCTCGGGGACACCGATTGGGACCGCTGCACGGCGTCCCGATGACGATCAAAGAAGCCTTCGACGTTTCTGGACTGCCAACCACGTGGGGCGTGCCGGAGCAACGGGACAACCTCGCCCTGAACGACGCAACGGCTGTCGAGCACCTGAAGGCAGCCGGCGCTCATTTCATGGGGAAAACGAACGTCCCGCTGCGACTCGCCGACTGGCAGAGCTACAACGACATTTACGGAACAACCAACAACCCCTGGGATACGGAGAGGTCGCCGGGCGGATCTTCCGGCGGCTCGGCCGCCGCCCTGGCGGCCGGTTTGACCGGCTTGGAATTTGCCTCCGATATCGGTGGGTCGATCCGAAACCCGTCTCACTTCTGTGGTGTGTATGGACACAAGCCCACTTATGGAATCGTCCCAACGCTTGGCCACAATCCTCTTGGCGTCGTATCTGCGCCGGATCTGAATGTCGTCGGGCCAATGGGGCGGAGTGCAGAAGATTTGGCGCTGGCTCTAGACGTCGTGGCGGGTCCTGACCGGTTCCGGACATCGGGCTGGAGACTGGTGCTTCCGCCGCCGAAGGCGCGCACTTTACGGGACTTGCGCGTTGCGATTTGGCCGAAGGAGGATTTCTTTCCCACATCTACCGAGATATCGGATCGCGTGCAGGAAGTCGGAGAAGTTCTTGCTCGGGCTGGCGCGGTAGTCTCTGATCTGGCGCGCCCTGAAATCTCTCCAAGGCAATCGCACAACACCTATCTGAACCTGTTGGGATCGGCAGGACTCGTCAACCTTCCCGATGAATACTATTCCGCTCTCCAGGGCGGGGCTGCAGAGCTCGATGCGAACGATGAGTCGCTGTTAGCGGTCATTACGCGTGCCCGCGTACTGGATCATCGAAGCTGGTCCGATCACGATGAAGCGCGTACCAACTACCGACTGCGGTGGCGCGCCTTCTTTAACGATTGGGATGTGGTGATCTGCCCGATTTCCGCAACAACGGCCTACGAACATGATCATCGGCCCAAGCCTGAGAGAGTTCTCGCCGTCGACACGGCACGGACTTCGCATTACGAGCATTACTTTTGGATAGGTCTTGCGACCGTCGCATATTTGCCGAGCACTGCTTTTCCCAGCGGATTGTCTAGCGCCGGGCTTCCAATGGGTCTGCAGATTATCGGCCCGGAATATGGCGATCGGACCACGATTGAAGTGGCCCGACTCATCGCACAAGAGCTTGGCGGTTTTCAGGCGCCGCCTGGTTTCGGGGCTTAACACCCGCGGCCGAACGTCTACATTTGGCCGCTCCTCGACCTTCCTTGTCGGAGAGCGGCCTGCTGTCGGTTCGGACATCCATCTGCTCAGCAACCTCCGAGGCGTCGTCAACTTCGCTCCCGGGGCAGTGCGCAGCTCACTTCAGATAGGTTCGGCCGTAGGTATTTCGTTCACTTTGGCAATTGTTACGTGCTCGAAGTCATCACCTTCTGTGCGATCTTCCACGTTCCTTGAACCTTCAAGCATGACAGTATGTCTGTGAAGACACGCGGCTGGACCTGCAATTTCACCTTCAGGACCGCGAGATCCTTCTCAACATCTATTGACAGGATCTGGTCATCGCGCTCGAAGCCCTGTTGTTTCGGTGCCCTCATGTCGCGCACGGCTGCTAGCCATGTCGCAATCGGCGTCACGCTCACGTTGCCGTCTTCGCCGATCTTTGTCACGGAACTCGATGGATGAAACAGGGATGAAAATTTATCAGCATCCATTTCATAAGCGGCGTCGAAATAGGTCTGAGCGATCGATCGCAAAGCGGAAACATCCGAATCCATAACTACCCCTTGAAAGCTGTTACGCCGAGCCGATTCATGGGCCCTGGCAATTCCGTGCCAAGCGCCAAGTGCTTGTGCATCGGCCACAAGCCTAAGACGGGGCCGCCTATGTGACTAGCCCTGTTGCGAAGGAAAGCGTCATGAGTGAGATTCATAAATCATGAGAAACGAACTGAACGAACTCGCTACTTTTGCGATGGTCGCCCGAGAACGAAGCTTTACTCGCGCAGCGGCAAAGCTAGGTGTCTCTCAATCTGCGTTGAGCCACACGATCCGCGGGCTCGAACAGCGGCTCGAGCTACAGCTTCTCGCTCGAACAACGAAGAGCGTCGCACCAACCGCTGCAGGGACCGCTCTCTTGAATGATTTGTCTCCGGCGCTTGAGCAAATAGCGCTTGCCCTTGACAAAGCGCGAAGCGTCAGGCGCCGCCCTGCCGGCCGCCTTCGAATCGTGATGTCGCGCTCGGCCGCCGTAATGGTATTGCTGCCACGGCTCACGGCATTCGCTGAGGCCTATCCTGACATCGTTCTCGATGTTGTCACCGTGACGGGCCCTGTAGACCTCGTTGCAGGCGAGTTCGACGCCGGTATTCAGCTCGGCGAGTACATTCAGAAGGACATGATCGCGGTGCGCGTCACGCCGGAGTTGCGCCTGGCCGTGGTGGGATCGCCTGGCTATTTCTCGTCACGAAGCATCCCGCAAAAACCGACGGACCTCAGTGATCATCGATGCATAACACTCCGCCTTCCGGGCGGCCCATGTCGATGGGAGTTCGAGCGCGGACGAAAGTCAGTCACGATCAGCGTGAACGGCCCGCTCATCATCGACGATACGCACTTGGTGATTCAGGCGGCGCTCGCTGGAGCGGGCCTCGGTCTCGCCTATGAAGAGCAGGTCGCAGGGGACATCGCCAAGCGGCGGCTTATCCGTGTCCTGGAGGATTGGACGCCGCCGATTCCCGGCTTCTTCCTGTACTACCCCAGTCGTCAGCATCAGCCTTCTGCACTGTCTGCGTTGGTGAACGCGCTGCGACTCTCTTGAAGGGATATGAGGTCAAGGGGCGGGTGTCGTCCTCAGCCTCACCGATGACACCTCGTGCGGCGCAAGCGTCGGAAAGCACCTTGGCCAAAAGCGCATCCGGGTGTCCGCTGCTGGCCGAAAGCAGACAGACCGCTTCATTGGACCGCGCACGGCACCTCAGTCGCGACCGGCGCCTGCGGACGGGACGGCTTCGTGGTCCAGACTGAGAATGCGGGTCAGGCGCCACGTCTTGTCCTGCAACCGCCAGACGTGAACGAAACGGGCTAGCGTGCTGGTCGCCGCTCCGCGTTCGTCGAAGCGATGAACCCCGACCTGCGCCGCGCCGTAGCCCTCGATCGGGTATACCCGCAGGCTGCCGGGAACGACGGTCCGAGTGACTCCATGCTCCCCTGGACACGAGGCCGTGAGGCGTCGGGTGTTCTCGCGGACTTGCTCGCCGGAAGAGAAGCCGTCCTTGTCATGATAGAACTCGACGTCGTCGGCGAAGATCGCGTTGGCCTTGGCCGCATCGCACCGCACGAACGAGGCCTCGAACAGCGCGCTGTCCATGCGGGCGAGCTCATCGAACAAGGGCCCCGCATCGAGCCCACCTTCCAGATCAGGGACCTCCGCTGCTCGCAGCAGAGGCGCATGGGCCAGCATCAGCAAGAGGCCGCCTGCGGCGACCGCGATTCGATACGCGACAGGCATGGGCTGTGCCTCCTGGATGGACATGTCGACTCTTCAGCGGGTCGCGATCCCGGGAAAGGGCCAAAGGTCATTGCGGTGGGGCCACCGCTGCGGGCCTGCCGGCCGCCAGGTGAAGACCGGGACACCCACTGGCCCTCTGCCCCGCTCACCTCCAGCCCTGGTGGGGCGCTTCGGGCCATCTGAGTCCTGCCCATGTCGAGCTTCTACAGCCGCCTCAAGCAGCCGAAAGGTACGACGCCTGCCCCCTGGAGGCCGGCCCCCGTGCCTTGGAACTCCGGCTCCTGAAACACGTTTCTGGAGTTCGGAAACATGCTCCAAGGCGCTGATCCACAAGGGCTTCGAGCAAAGTTGGGACCCCCATCAAGCGGAGCCCCCCATGTCAGGAACCTTGTCCAAGCCGGCAGCTGTCGGTGCATCAGCGCTGTACGCCAGCCTCGTCCAGTGGCTGGGAATCGCCCTCTTCGCGCTGCTGTTCAGTAGCCCGGCGCATGCCGGGCCGACGCAGGACGACCTGGAGGTCGCCGCCGTCATCCAGGACTACCTGCAGGGAAGTTCCTACAACCGGGTCGATCAGCTTAGCCGCGCGTTTCATCCAACGGCACGCCTGTATCTGGACGACGAGGCGAACGGGATGCGCGAGGTGAGCATTGCCGAGTACGTTAGCCGGTTCGGCAAGAACCCCGGCCAGTTCAATGGACGTAACGGCCGCATGCTCGGCGCCCAGGTCGACGGCAACATCGCGACCGCGAAGGCGGAGATCCTGGTCGGCCGGAGCCAGGCGCGCTTCGTCGACCTGTTCCTGCTGAAGAAGATCGGCGGGCACTGGCAGATCATCAGCAAGACCGCCACCCGCCACACCGCACCGGCCCACGGCCGGCAGGTCGTCCTGGTGGTGTCCAATCAGGACACCCTGCCCGGCACCCGCATCAGCGCCGGCAACAGCTTCGTCGAATTGATTCACGCCTACACCGCATTCCGGGAGGCGGGCTACGGGGTGCAGTTCGTCAGCCCCGAAGGCGGCGCCGTGCCGCTGGCCTACATCGACACCAGCCACCCCGAGCAGAAGGCCAAGATCTACGACAACGACTTCATGTGGGCCCTGGCCAACACGCGCAAGCCCGAGGAGGTGAAGGCCGAGAACTACGCGGCGCTGATGTACATCGGCGGCAACGCCGCCATGTTCGGCGTCGCCGACCACGCCGGTTTGAAGGCATTGGCCGTAGGCATCTACGAACAACAGGGCGGCATCGTATCCGCAGTGTGTCACGGCAGCGCCGGACTGGTGAACCTGACGCTGTCGGACGGCTCCGCTCTGGTCAGCGGGAAGCACGTCACCGGCTATCCCGATGCCTTCGAGAACAAGGACGCGCCCTACTACAAGACCTTTCCGTTCTCGATCGAACAGCGCCTGCTGGCGCGCAGCAGCCTGTTCCGCCACGGCGCCCGCGGCACGTCGCATGTGGAAATCGACGGCCGGCTCATTACGGGCATGAACTGGGAATCCACCCGCGGTGTGGTCGCTGCCATCATCCGCACGCTGGAGGCCGAGGGCGTCACGGCCCCCGTCAACCCAGCAGGCAAACTCTGAGTGGTTTGATCCCGCCGACAAAGGTGCCCATCGGCAGGCCATCCCGCCCTTGCCGCGCCCCCCAAGGCTCAGTTCGGAACTCACTCCTCGACTTCCCAGGACTTGGCAGACCCACCGCCGTTAGTATCATGCGGTGGGGCATGACCATTCATTCAAGCCGGGGCCGCTTCGCGCCTCGGCCTGATTCATACACCAGGCCCCACACCGACCGATTTCGCCACCGATCCAATTCGTAGAGCCACGCATGCGCAGCATCCTCTGGCTATTGGCGCTCGCACTTCCACCTTGGGCGGCCGTGGAGCTGGGGGCCCCAAAGTGGGCCGTGGCGCTTGCGGCTGCTCCGTTCTTTCTCTTCGCCATGACACTTGACGACCCAGACGAAGAGCTGCTCGGAGAGGCGTCTGGGAAATTCCGAAAAGGGGCCCTTGCAGTCGTCGGTGTAGGCGGTCTGGTCTTAGCCGGGGTGTTCTTTATCCTGTGGCGAGTGTTCTTTCCGAATGCTTAGGCCAAAACGGCGCTGGATTCTGGACTGTCTGGAGTAGCGATGAGCGAAGCAATTCTGTACGCGATCGATGCGCCGCAAGTGAAGGACGCGGATGCGGCCGTGCATTTCGTCGAAGAATGGCAAGACAGGAAGGACGCACCAACCGCGCGCATCGCGACCCTGTTCGTTCGCCTGTTGCAGACTTGGCCGAAGGACGGATCGAAGGGTGTCGTCTGGCATGAAGACTTTGACCACAACCGGCCCACGGGACCGATGCTCGAGATGACATTCGAACTCAGCGAGTTCGACGCCGAGCGACTGCGACATCTGCGCGCGATCGCCAAGCATCACGGCGTGCATGTCTTCGACCCGGAAGGCCACGCGCTGTACCTCGCCGACGGCAGCGAAGCCGGCGTTCCGGCGATGGCCGCCCCTGAGCCCGGCGCCCCCATCCAGTGCAAATCCGGCGTGCGCTTCGACGGCGTCTACGAATCCAAGATGGACAAAAGCTGGAGCTACCTGTGCTTCACCGCCGACGGCAAAGTCCTCTGGCAAAGCATCGGAGGGCGCTTCCCGGCGCGTGCAGTGATGGACACCTTTATTGCCGGCGATGCCTTCGTCGTCAAAGGCAAGTACAAACCCGGCACGAATGCGTTCAGCGCGCGACTCAAAGCCGCATTCGGCGCGTTCAAGATGGACGGCGCCTTGAAGGACGACGGCCTGCACGTCCATTCCGAACGCAGCAACGGCAGATACCCGTACGACGCGGTGTACACGTTCTTGCCGCTGTAGAAGCGGCACGATACGGCACGCGCCATTCCACCAGGGGCGTAGCCCCAGGTGAGGCGGCAACCGGGCGGCTTAGTCGTCGAGCGTGAAACGACGCTGCGCCGAATCCCAGCGGATAGCTACGCGCTCGCCCTTTGGCAGGGGCTCTTCGGCGGACGGGTCGCAGTTGCCGGTGCACAAGCCCATCATCAGCTCGGCCTCGCACTCCCACTCGCCGGGCCTGGCGCTGGGAAGCCGCCGGCAGGATTCCTTGCGTGCATCGAAGACCTTGCTGTGGATGACCATCGACTGCCCGGTGGCCGTCATGGTCGCGGGAAGGCCGCCGGCTTGCTCGAGCCGCTCGTACCTCTCCATGGCGATACGGCGCACGTCCGCAGCGGACGGCTCATGGTCAGGCACGGGCCCTTCCGCGACCGGCGCCGCTTCATCCTTGGCCGCGGCCGCGACCACCCGTGTTGGCGACTGGGCGGAGTCGATGGTCGCAACGCTACGCCCGCCGAGCTGCGCCTGGAGGGCTGCCGCCCACTGCATCTCGAAACCGTCGGGCGCCTTGACCACCAGCCAGCCTTCGGAACTGCGACCTTCAAGCGTCAGGCCGTAGCGCCCGATGAGCGCCAGGGCGTCGTCTGCATTTTCATCATCCGGCTGTACCACGACGCGTCCGGGAAGGTAGGTACCCGGCGGGTCCATCGTGCTTTCCCGCTTGAATTCGGTGCCCTCGACGACAAGGGTCGTACCGGTATAGCCCACGTACTCGTTTCCGTCCGGACCGCCGCCGCAACCTGCCAGCAATACGAAGCACAGGATCCAACCCACCGCACGCCCGGCACAGGCGGCCCGCTGTATGAAATGCATCGGTGATTTTTCCTTTGGTGCCGTCGTGGCGCCATCCCCGCAGATAGCTTGCCATGAAGGACGGGGGCCTTTCAGCAGCCTGTTCCGCCATGGCGCCCGCGGCACGTCGCGTGTGGAAATCGACGGCCGGCTCATTACGGGCATGAACTGGGAATCCACCCGCGGTGTGGTCGCTGCCATCATCCGCATGTTGGAAGCCGAGGGCGGCGCGGCGCTGATCAGCCCGACAGGCAAACTCTGAGGGGCTTGATCCCGCCGAGAATGGCGTCCATCGACAGACCACCGATGCGGCCCCTGCTGGCCCGAGCTTCTCCCAAAGCCTTGGAAACTGACAATCCACGACAGCCCCTCTCGCAGGGGCTGCTTAGGGGCTAGAAAAAGGTGGGTATCCCGACCTTCATATCTCGGTGGTCATTCGTGTGCGTAGGGGTTGGGAAAGACGTCGGCATCGCGTTGCTCCGGACAAAGAGGGGCGTTTGGCAGCCGAGCACGGCCACTCGCAGGGGCAAGAGAGGTATCGAGGAGGACGGCCGGACGCGGTGCGGTGTGTCGGCATCCGGCATGTTGCGATGGCGCTTACTTGGTCGAGCGCCTCGCTTCCTTTGCCGCGCGATCGATCGTGTCAGCGACCACTTTGGGCTGGGTCATGAAGACTGCATGGCTGGCGGCGACCTTGGTGATGCGCGCTTCGATGCGCTCGGCCATATGGATGAGCATGGCCTGGTCGAACGCCTTGTCTTCGGTGGCAATCACGGCCCAACTGGGCTTCGTGCGCCAAGCGGCCTGCGTCAGTTTGGTCCCGAACACCGACATGTTGATCGGCACCTGCGAGTCGCGTAGGAATGCTGCGTCGGCATCGCTGGTGTCGTGGGCGAAACCTGCCTTGAACTTCGCGGGGCTGATGAAGCCGTAGCCGTCGCTGCCCGTTTCGATGACGAACTCGGGCGTGGGCGCGAAACCGGCGTATTGCTGGGCGGTGGTTTCACCTGCATCCGGCGCGAGCGCGGAGACATAGACCAAGCCTGCCACCTTGTCGTGGACGCCGGCTTCGGTGATGACCGTGCCACCCCAGGAATGGCCGACCAGAATGGCGGGGCCATCCTGGCGGTCGAGCACGCGCTGTGTGGCCTTCACGTCATCGGCGAGCGAGGTCAACGGGTTCTGTACGATCGACACGCGATAGCCGCGCGCGGTCAGCTCATCGTAGACAGGGCGCCAGCCTGCGCCGTCGGCGAAGGCGCCGTGCACCAGAACGACATTCTTCACCTGCCCGCTGTCGCGGGCTGCGGCATCGTGGGCTTGGGCGAAGGGGGAGATGCTGGCCGCCAGAGCGGCTGCGAGCACTGCGGGGATGAGCTTGAACATAGACGTAGCCTCGGGCGGTGGGTGGTGGTAGTTCGATATGCGGCATTGGCCGGCAGGGCTACTTTGCGGGGCGAACCCGAACCATCGGTTACCCAAAGTCCTGATAACTTGACCGAACGTATTTATCAGCCGCGAACGAAAACTTGCCCGGATCGAGGGGCGAATCAGCGGGAAAGCGTGTTCTCGGGACAACCGGGAACCGGGACGTTACCGATGCGGCCGGCCAGGGTTGTTACACCGTCGGCACGGTTCCGCCGTCGATCGTGTATTCCGTCCCCGAGATCGACGCGGCCCGGGGAGAGACCAGGAACGCGATAAGGTCGGCCACTTCACCCGGTTTGGCCGGGCGTCCCAACGGAATCCCGCCCAGTGCGTTCATGACCAGCTGCTTGCCACCTTGGTAGTCCGTCCCAGAATGGGCCGCGACGCGCTCGACCAACGCGACCGAAGCCTCCGTCTCGATCCAGCCCGGCGAGACACGAACCACGCGCACGCCCTTCGGTGTGACTTCCTTGGACAGCGCCTTGCTGTAGGTCGACAACGCGGCCTTGGCGGCGGCGTACGCGATCGTGGCGTCCGGCAGCGGCAGCGTGCGCTGGATCGAAGTGACGTGCAGGATCACGCCTGAACCTTGCGCGATCATCCCGGGGAGCAACGCACGATCCAGTCGCACGGCCGACATCAGATTCAGCTCGAGCGCCTTGGCCCACTCCGCATCGTCCAGGGCGGCGAATCCGCCCGCCGGTGCCGACGAACCACCTACCACGTTGATCAAGGCATCGACGCCACCGAGATGGCGCAGTGCCGCCTCCGCCGCCTGGCGAGCGCCTTCGGCCGTGGCAAGATCGGACGCCACATAGTGCACATCGGCAATGGGCCGATCTGGCTGCGAGCGCGCAGTCGCCACGATATGTGCGTCGAGCTGGGACAACAGTTCGACCACGGCGGCGCCCACACCGCGCGAGCCGCCTGTCACCAGGACGCGCTTGCCGGCCAACTGGAGATCGAAGCTCATGGCGCGATCTCCAGCGTGGCGATCTTGCCACGCTCCAGGGTGAAGCTATAGCGCAGGTCCACCGGGCTGCCGGGGAAGTTGCCAGCGACGCGTGCCGTCACGATGTACGTGCGCCCCTGCTTCTCCAGCGTGTGGGGCTTGGCGGTATAGGTGTACTTGGCGGATGAGTCGGTCTTCCACGCTTCGATCGCAGCGAGGCCTGAGTGGGTCTTGCCCTCGTCCAGCACGAGCCCGTTTGTGGTGAAGCAGCGGGCGACAGCGTGCGCATCCAGGTTGTCGGCGTCGAAGTAGGCCGCGATCGGCTCCGGCAGGTTCAGATCTTTCATTTCAATGCTCCGGTTGGGTCCATGGAGCAAGGTTGAGCCGTTCTCATAGATAAGAGAATAATCTATTATCTGATCAGGCCATGTAGAAATCAGTGCACAATGCGCGGCTCAGAATTTGCGGAACTCAAGGCCTTCGTGGCCGTCGTCGACCGGGCCAGCTTCGCCCGGGCCGCCGATCACTTGGGACTGTCCCGGTCCGCCCTGAGCCAGATCATTCGCCAGTTGGAATCACGCTTGGGTGTTCGTCTGCTGAACCGGACGACGCGCAGCGTTTCGCCGACCGAGCCGGGCCGCCGATTGCATGAGCGCATGGCCCCGATGCTCCGCGACATGGACGAGGCCGTTGCGCAGGCCGTGGGAACGAGTGCGCGTGCCGCGGGAACCCTGCGGATCAACACCCTCAGCATGGCTGCAAAGAAGCTGATAGCGCCACGACTCGGTCGTTTCGCCAAGGCGCATCCCGATGTGGTGCTCGACATCGTGATCGACGATGGACTGAGCGATATCGCCGGCGAAGGATTCGATGCAGGCATCCGCGTGGGCGGCCGCCTGCAGAAGGACATGGTCGCGGTCCGACTTACTCCGGACATCGAACTGCTGGCCGTGGCCTCGCCCGACTATCTCGCCAGATGCGGCGAGCCTAAGACACCTGCCGACCTGAGTCATCACGCCTGCATCAACTGGCGTTTCCCGGGCAGCGGCAAGGTCGCGGGGTGGGAGTTCAAGAAGATGGGGAAAGGGGTCGAATTCTTTGGTGAAGGTACCGTGACTTCTAACCATCAGGACATCATCGTGCCCGCCGCGCTTCAAGGCCTGGGCATCCTCTATGCCTACAACGACGATGGCATTGCAGAGGCGTTGCAGGACGGTCGCTTGAAGCGCGTCCTCAGTGACTGGTCGCCGACGGTCCCCGGCTTGTACCTCTACTACTCCAGCAGACGCTACCTGCTTCCCGCACTTCGCGCGTTCATCGACTGCCTGCTTGATCGCGATCTCGGCAGTGAGGGCCCTTCAAAGTCAGGAACTGGTCCCTGATCGATCCGGCGCCAGTGCCGATCTCTTCAATGTCTGCTTTCGACCCCAAGCGGGCATGTCGAACTGGGCAGATAGCCAAAGGGCGGTTCGGGCTCGACAATGAGCGTTCCTGACAACGGATGTTGCAAATGCGTCATGCTGCCTTTCTCCTTCTATTAACCTCGTTCGGCGCCAACGCAGTCGTCATCCGTGACGACGTCCCGGACCTACAGTATCGGATGGCGGTATCCGACTTCCCGGCGCTGGCGGATGTTCCTGGCGAGGGTCATGGGGTCCTCATAGCGCCCCAGTGGGTTATTACGGCCGCCCACGCGGTCAGCTGGCAGCCCTCGGTGGATGTGGTCGTTGTCGGTGGTACTCCCCGGGCCGTCAGCCGCGTCGTCATCCATCCGGGCTACAAGAAGGCGCCCCAAGCGATGATCGACGCCGCAATGAAGTCGGGTGATTGGGCGGCTTTCTTCGACTTCACCGCGTCGTCCGACGACATCGCGTTGATCCAGCTTGCCGAGCCGGTTCGCGACGTTGCACCTGCACGGATCTACAGCGGCTCGGCAATGGGAAAGATCGTTCGCATCATGGGGCGGGGAGCCACGGGAACTGGCTCGAAGGGACACCATCTGCACGGCCCAAACCGGACCGACCTGCGCCATGGCTACAACGAGATCACTGTCTCGGGAGGCAGATGGATCGGATATACCTTCGACAAGCCGCCGAACGCGCTCCCCCTCGAGGCAACGACCGGTAGTGGGGACAGCGGCGGGCCGATCCTAGTCGCCGTGGACAATGAGTGGCACGTTGCAGGTATCGCTGCATGGAAGCGTGCCGAGGTCAACGGCACGGAAATCCACCCAGGCAGGTACGGGGAGACCAGTTACGGCGTGCGGCTGGGCCACTACGCCGACTGGATCGAAACGACCACGACGACGGTTAGTGCTGCCGGGAAGCCGCGCTGAGCATCGACACTGCGGTAGTGCAAGGTCTCGATCCCTACGGAAAGCGCCTCCAAGCCGTCCAGACGGTGCAGCTGCCCGCCACGGCTCAACTCAGGTGTCAGCTCGTCGAACGATGTCGGCTCTTAGCCGATACCGGACATTCCCGCCATTGGGTGAACCGGACGGTGCCAATGCCGCTTCCGACCCTACGCGGTCAGACTGGCATCGCTTCCTCCTGCAGATAGATCGCCACACCCGCACGTGCCTATTCCTGGCGTACGTCCTGGAGCCGTCGCCGCTCACCCCGGAGCGGTCAGGAATCCCACGCCGCGCGAGGCCGGCAAATTCTCGACCACGTGTTCTGCTAGCGTACCCAGGCTGTCGGAGACCAGTTGCCGTAGCGTGAGCCTGACGCCGGTCAGCGCTTCGATCCGGGCGACGGTCCGCATCGCCGTTAAAGAATCGCCACCGAGTTCAAAGAAACTATCGTCGCGGCCTACCCGCTCCAAACCCAGGAGCGACCGCCAGATCCCGGCGAGTTGCTGTTCGAGTTCGCCGCGCGGCGCGACGAAGGCGCGTTCCGTGATGAGTTCGCGCGAAGGTTCCGGCAGTCGGTTGCGATCGATCTTACCGCTGGTCAACAGGGGGAGGTTCTGCAGCAACACCAACGCCGCGGGCATCATGTGGCCGGGCAACCGCTGCCGTAGCGATTCGCGCAGCGCGTCGGCAGTGAGGTCCTGCCCGGACGCGTAGGCCACCAGCCGGGGTTGTCCCGGTGCGTCCTCGCGCAACACCACGGCACACTCGGCAACACCTTCGATCGCGGCTAGCGCTGTTTCCACTTCGCTCAGTTCGATCCGACAACCCCGGACCTTCACCTGCGTATCGGTGCGGCCGACGAAGTGAAGCTGGCCGTCCGCGCGTTGGAGCACCCGGTCGCCGGTGCGATACATGCGCGCGCCGGGACGCGAGGGGTGATCGATGAAGCGCTCGGCGGTCAAGCCGGGCTGATTGCGGTAGCCGCGGGCCACGCCTGGACCGCCCAGGTACAACTCACCGACGACACCAGGCGGCACGCTGCGGCGATTGTCATCGAGTACTTCGCACCATACGTTACGAATGGGCCGACCGATCGGCACCATCGCATCGGGGGTCGGCTCGGAGGGCACTTCAAAGTAGGTTGCGTTGAGGGTAGTTTCGGTGGGGCCGTAAAAATTCCCCAGACGCACGCCCGGGACGACGGCGCGCAAGCAACGGGCCAGTTCCGTCGTCATCGCTTCGCCGCCGCAGGCCACATAACGCACGCGTCCCGCCACCAGCGCGGGCTGGGCGAGCAGGCCGCGCAAGAGCGTAGGCACACAGTTCAACAAAGTCACCTGCTCTTGCACGATCAGATCCGCCAGGTACGGCATGTCCAATTGGCGATTGGGAGCGGCCAGCACCACCGTCGCGCCGCTCTGCAGTGGGCCGAAGAATTCCACCAACGTCCCGTCGAAACTGATCGAGTTGCACTGCAGGATGCGGTCGTCGGGTCCCATACCGAGGGTGTCGCGCACCCAAGCGGTATGGTTGGCCAGCCCCCTGTGCAATACCTCGACCCCTTTGGGACGACCGGTAGAGCCGGAGGTATAGATGATGTAGGCGAGTTGCTCGGCTGAGATGTCGCTATCGAGATTCGTCGTCGCCAGCTCCGCCAGTGCGTCCCACGCCGTGTCGACGCACACGCATTCGATGCTGAGGCCGTCGGCCGGCACCCGTTCGCGCAGCCACGACTGCGTCAGGACGACCGGTGCGGCCGTATCGGCGAGCATGAACGCCAGCCGCTCCTCGGGATAGCTGGGATCCAACGGGACGAACGCCCCGCCCGCCTTCAAGACCGCCAGCAAGGCCACCGGCAGGTCCAGCGAGCGTTCCATCAGCACACCCACGCACACGTCGTCCCGGACACCCAATGCGCGCAGCTGCCGCGCCAGGCGGTTGGCCCGACGGTTGACCTCGGCATAGCTCAGCGACTGCTCGCCGAAACGCGCGGCGACGGAGTGAGGCCAACGCCCTGCCGCGCGCTCGATCGGCCCATGGACGGGGTCGAATCCTACTTCTGCACGCGCAAGTTCCATCTCGCCGGTTGCTGTCGACATAAGCCCCACGCCCCCCTTTTGTCGCGCCCGATTCCGAAGACCGGCCGCGGTCGATGAGGCCGGCGCGCGGTGCCCCGGGAGGGCTACTCATACTGTCAAACGCACCCGCACGGGGGATTCGGTCATCGGCAAGGTGGGCTCCGCCCGAGCGACAGCACTTACTCCGATGAAGACTGGGACACCTACTATCAGACCCTCAGCCGCTCACCTTCAGCCCTGGTGGTGCGCCTGCTGGCCTGAGCTTCTCCGAGAGTCAGGGAAAATCACAATCCACGACAGCCTGTCTCGTAGGGGACTGCAACCAAAAGAAAGTGGGTGTCCCGATCTTCCCGCGGTCCGCAAATGTACTAATGCCACCTGCCAACCCAATCGGATCCGACTGCACATACCGTCCACTCCCCGCATCGTAATCCCGGAAGTAGTTGTAGTTCAGGCCGGTGGCCGCGTCGTACCGCTGTCCCGGAAACCGCATATCGAGCACGAAGTTCGTGCTGTCCAAATCCGGGTCCTGATTCGGCGGACTGTTGCCGAAGGCTTCGCCCTGTAGCGCCCAGGTCCAGATGGCGACGTCGCGGGTGCGGTCGATGACGGCGCGCGGGGTGCCGAGGTGGTCGGGTTCGATGTAGTGCAGTTTCTGGTTGGCGCCGCTGCCGGCCAGCAATCCGACCGGCAAGTCATCGAGCCAGATCGCTTGCTGCAGCACAGAGCCAAAACCGGGGCACCCACTATGCGGACCCGGCCGTCTTCAGCCCTAGCGGCACGCCTGCTGCCCGAGCTTCTCGGAAAGTATGGTGCCCCACCCTTCCATAACAGTCTCACTCCCGAACAAGCCGAGGCGGGCGACTAAAGGAAAGTGGATGTCTCGATCTTCCCCTGGCCGTCGTTGGCGTCCAGGCGGCTGTCGAGGTTGCCGGCGCTGTCGTAGCCGTACACGGTCGCGCCGGTATCGGGGCTGGTCAGCTGGGTGACGTCGCCGAAGCCGTTGTAGGTGTAGTGGTGTTCAACCCCTTGGGATCGGTGACCTGGGTGACCTGATCCAGGGCGTCGGCTATTACCGTTTGCGCAGTGGAATCGCCCCATTCGGTCGTGATTGCCGCGTGGACAGCAGGGTGAATACCTGCAAAGGAAGAAGCCCGCGCAATGCGCGGGCTTCTTGTTTCATTCGGTCGCGCCCGCTGCGCGAGTAACGCCTATTCGTTGCACCTTACGGCTGCATCCCCTTCAGCATTGCAAATCACTTAAAACGCCCTTCAACGGGCTGCATAAATAGCCATTATTCGAATAGGCTCATCTACGTCAAACTCTTCCAAACCGGAAACCCCCTTTCTGGCATTCAAAAACCTCTGGGCCACCCAATAGTCGGAAAACAGCATGCTGCCGTTCAACTCACTCCTGAACGCCGTCAGGGACTGAGCACTGCCAAACAGAATTTCATTATATACCATCGAATACTTATTATATTCCGACTCCAAAACCCCGACATCAAAGCCTAGAAAAATCCCTGCGCGCGACTCTAGAGCAAACTCATGGAAACTATTGACCTCACTTAAGTACAAAGCGCGACAATCTGCCGAGACATTTTGCAGAGTCCCGGCTTCGAGTTCAGACGCCAAACCATCGATTCCAACAATGTCCGGCCTAATCAATCCCGGCCAAAACTCGCCCTCAAAGCCCATATAGCATCTGGACACGCCCTGAGCATCCAGGGCTCGCTGCGACGGCATCGTAGATGCAGTGGAGTATTTTTCATCTATGAAATACAACGACCCACCAACCGCCAAGTAGCCAGACTTCCGCGCCATCGCAACTTTACGCTCCGTCCCCAGCAGCCATCACTCTTTGCAGCAGAGCAGTTTCAAGAATAATTTCAAGATCAGTGATCAGCTCTACCGACCAACCCTGAAGGAAATCAGGATCTCTCTCCATCGCAACCACAGCAGCTTCATCGAAGCCGATTTTCTCAGCCAGAGCCGAAGCACTCATGCCCAGGGAAGCGCGCTTCCTAGATATCAACTCATTCAACGGCTCCTCCTGGTAGTCAATCGAGCTTCTGCCGAGCACATCTCGCAAAAGATCGACCCCAAGTACTCGGCATAGATCCATACCCTCTCTAAGCGTCAGAACGCTCACGAACTCATCTTCATGCAGTTCAACATCTCGATACGAGTCATCCGAAATGCCTACTTCATCTGCAACTTGAGCAATAGATTTCCCGGATGCACGGCGAGCTTCAGAAAATAGTTCATTAGTCTTCATGGCACGAATATAGGCACTCGAATTGGAGTAAGAACAGGGCGCGGGACACGAACGCCTCCCGGATAATACTCAGGAATCACATAGAACCCATCAACCATGGTGCCGTCACGGGCTTTCCAATCTTCAGCGGTAATTGGCCTAACCGGAGCCTCTTTCCAATCAAATCCTGGTGCATCTCCATTAGGATCATCTGGGCATTGATCGGCCTTCGGTGGACGTTTCTGATTTGGCCATGTCTTTTTAGAGTTTGGAGGCCACCGCCCCTGATCTTTACCGTCAGGCCCTTGAATATCCCAATGCCGCCAATGCCCGCGATCTTCATGATGAGGAATCCATTTCCTACCCAGCGGATCAACGATATACCTCGTGCCATCAGGGAATAGCGTGCGAAGCCACACCTTCCCATTGAATCCAGGCGGGTTCGGAGGGCCATCCCCTATCGCCAAACCAAATTGATCTATAGATCTAGCGGGGCGTGATGCTGCATAAGCGTATGCACTTATGCCGCCGGCCAGCCCAATCGGATCCGACTGCACATACCGCCCACTTCCCGCATCGTAATCCCGGAAGTAGTTGTAGTTCAGGCCGGTGGCCGCGTCGTATCGCTGTCCCGGAAACCGCATATCGAGCACGAAGTTCGTGCTGTCCAAATCCGGGTCCTGATTCGGCGGACTGTTGCCGAAGGCTTCGCCCTGTAGCGCCCAGGTCCAGATGGCGACGTCGCGGGTGCGGTCGATGACGGCGCGCGGGGTGCCGAGGTGGTCGGGTTCGATGTAGTGCAGTTTCTGGTTGGCGCCGCTGCCGGCCAGCAATCCGACCGGCAAGTCATCGAGCCAGATCGCTTGCTGCAGCACAGCGCCGTTGTGGTCGTAGTCGCCCAGCCAGCGGCCGGATTCGTCGTAGACGGTGTAGGTGTTGACCGCCGGCGTGCCGCCGCTGCCGTCGGGATTGCCGGGGACGGCCGGGATGGTCGAGAGCACGCGTTCGCCTAGAGCGTTGTAGGCGTAGCCGCGCACGATAGTGCCGCCCTGCTGCACGCTGCTCATCCGGTCGTCTTCGGCGTAGTTGAACTGTTTCGCGGAGCCGCCGATGGCCGTGGTGTTGCCGACGCCGTCGTAAGTCCGCGCGACGCTGCCCACCGAACTCAGGCGATGGCTGCTGCCGGGGTACGCGAAGTGGGTGGTGATGCCGCCGTGCAGCAGGCTGGTGCGGTTGCCGGTGGCGTCGTAGGTGTAGGTCTCGATCGGCGTGCTGCTGGGGCCGTCGCGCAGGATCGTGAGGCGACCCAGATTGTCGTAGTCGTAGCGGGCCAGGAACGCGCTCTGCAATCCGTCCTTGAGTTCGGTCAGCTGGCCGGCGGCGTCGTAGCCGTAGTGCAGCGACAGGCCGCCGCTGGCGTTGTCCTGCAGCGTGCTGGGCCGGTAGTCGAGATCGTGCTGGCGCGCCAGGGTGCGGCCGTTGCCGTAGACCCAGCCCACCGCAGGACCGAAGGGGGCGTAGCCGGTCTGGTTGAGCAGCACCGTGCGGCTGCCGCCGGCCGGGGTCACGCCGACTTCGGTGATGCGGCCCTGGATGTTGCGCACGTAGTCGACCACGGCGCCGTCGGGGTAGTTCACCGTCTTCAGGTCGCCCGCGGCGGTGTAGCTGTAGTTCACCATGAAGAAGCGGCCGCCGACGATCTGCATCTTGGTTTCGACCTGGCCGAAGCGGTCGTAGCAGTAGCGCGTCGTGGCGCCGAAGTTCTTGGTGGTGGCGGTCAACCGGCCCTGCGCGAACGAGGCCTGGCCGCCGCAGCCGGTGTTGAAGCCGTCGTATTGATAGACGATGTCGTTGCCGCCGCTGGTCGCCAGCATCGACACCGAGGTCAGACGGTTGAGCGCGTCGTAATCGTAGGTGTGCGCCTGGGTATCGTTGGCGTCCTGGCGGCTGTCGAGGTTGCCGGCGCTGTCGTAGCCGTACTGGGTCAGCCCGGTGTCCGGGCTGGTGAGCTGGGTGACGTCGCCGAAGCCGTTGTAGGCGTAAGCGGTGTTCAGTCCCTTGGGATCGGTGACCTGGGTGACCTGATCCAGGGCGTCGTACTGGTACAGGGTTTCGGCGGCGATGCCGCCCGGGTCCTGCACGGTGCGCGAGATCCGGTTGAGCGGGTCGTAGTCGTGGTCGACCACGCGGCTGAGCGGGTCGGTGACCAGGTTGGGGTTGCCGTCGGCGTCGTAGCTGGTGCCGGTGATGTGGTTGCCGGCGTCCAGCTGCTGGGTCTGTTCGCCCAGGCTGTTGTAGACACGCGAGAGCGTGCGGCGCAGGGAGTTGCCGCTGTCCTTGGTGTCTTCCTTAGTGCGGTTGCCGGCCGCGTCCAGGGTGTAATGGATGGTGTTGCCGGCGTTGTCGGTGACATCGGTCAGGCGCTGGGCGGCGTCGTAGGTAAAGCCGATGTAGCTGCCGTCCGGCTGCGTCAGGCGCTGCACCAGGCCGGTGGGTTCGTAGATGGCGCGGGTGATGCGGTCGTCGGTCTCGCTGCCGGCATTGGGGCCGCGCACCTTGGTGGCGGTCAGCCAGCCGCGCGGGTGGTACTCGTAGTCGGTGACCACGCCGCCGATGTCCTTGAGCGACAACACCCGGCCCTGGGCGTCGTACTGCAGGATCTCGGTCACCTGCCCCAGCGCGTTGGTGGTCTTCCACAGGTCGCCCTTGCGGTGCGGGCAGGTCGTGGGCGCGGACGCGCAGCCGGCGTCGTCGCTGGGGTAGTAGGCGTAGGCGGTGACGTCGCTGACGTCGGTGCGCGGGCCGTCGACCGACTTCAGCAGACCCAGCAGCGGGCAGGTGCTGTTGCTGGCGGCGACATCGGCCGCTTCGCAGTAGGCATAGGCCGTGGTGCGGGTGGCGTTGCTGACGGTGTCGCGCACCGCGACCGAAGTCGGTTGCTGGCGTGCGTTGCGAACGATGCGGGTTTCGCGGTTGCCGACCAGGCTCATCAGCACGCGGTTGGTCGCCAATTCCGAACGCTGCTCGGTGGTCCGCGCCTGCGCGGTGCCCTGGGCCTCGACCACCGTGTGCACGCGCACCGGCAGGCCGGAGACGGTGTCGGTGATCTCGGCGTACTGGTGCTTGGTCACCGTGCCGTTGCGGTCGGTGACGGTGTCGAGGCGGCGGCGGAAGTCGGTGGTTTCGGGGTAGTAGGTGGTGCTGAGGGTGCCGGCGCTGTTGGCGACGGAGGCGACCTTGCGCGGCGCGCCGCTGGGCGGCGTGGCGGTGAGGGCGTAGGTGTTGACGCGGCCGAGCGCATTGGTGGCCTCGGCCGTGCCGCCGGCGGTGTAATTGAGCAGCAAGCCGGCGCCTGCGCCTTGCAGCTCGCTGTATTCCACGCGGCCCTTGGTGTCGTAGGTGTAGCTGCTCAGGCGGCGGCCGTCCTCGGCGGTGACGCCGGTCAGCAGCATCGGCGCATTGGACTGGCTGTAGTGGTAGCCCAGCTGCGCGCCGCCGTTGTACGTCGCCGTTTGCACTTGCCCGAGCGAGGTATAGCCGTAGCTCGCCAGCACCGTGCCGCCGGAGCTGATCGACGCCACCGGCGCGGCGCCCTTGCCGGAGGCATAGGCGAAATCGAGCGTGCGGCCGCTGCTGTGCGCGATGCTCGTCAGCCGCTTGAGCGCGTCGTAGCTGTAGCTCAGGGCGGTGCCGTCGTCGTAGCGTTGCTCCAGCAGCCGGCCTTCGGCGTCGAAGGTGAGCACGCGGTCGGCGCGATAGAGCTTCCAGTCGGCGCCGGACGCGAGCAAACGGTCGCCGCTGCCGTCGGCCGCCTCATAGGCCGCGCCCACCGGCTTGAACGCGATCTGCGCGCCATTGCCCTCGATCAGCCCGTAGTGCACGGTCGAGTTGCCGCTGGCCGGATCGGTGCCGATGGTCATCCGGATGTTGTGCGAATGGGTCCAACCGCCGCCGAAGCCGCCGCCCGCGGCGGAGCCGCCCGAGTGGTAGCTGCGCTGAAAGGCGACCCAACCCAGGTCGAAATCGAGGGTGGACTCGGTCTTGGCGCCGCTGGTGGTCTGGCAGCCTTCCTCAGACGGGCAGACGCGGGCGGGGGCGCTGGCGTAGGTCATCTCCGAGCCGGGCACGCCCGCACACGCCTGCTTGGCCGCGCTCCAGGCATGCACGATGATGTTGGGGCACTGGATCGAGCGGGCGCGCAGGATGGAGCTGTTCTCGTTGACGCTGATGCAACCGCCATTGAAGGCAATCGAATAGCTGGCGGTGTAGTCGGCCAGTTCTTGGAGGCTCTGGCCATTGCTCCAACTGCCTTGAACTTGCCAGTTGGGCGATACCGTCACCACGGTGGACGCCGGGCAGCCCTGCCCCACGCTTTCCGCATCCAGGCGCTGCTTGATCTGATCGACCATCATCTGCAGCGTCGCGTTGGGCAGCGGCGGATCGAATGTGCCCTGGTGGCTCCACTCACCCACCACCGGTGGCACGCGCTCGAACTCGTATTGATAGATCGTGCGGTCGTCCAGCACGGTCTGTTTGGTGACTTCGAAACTGAAGGGGCCGTAGGGCACGGAGAAGGCGTGCAGGCTCTCCAGATCCTGTTGCACGGCGCGCTCGGTGGCGTGCGGGCCGTTGAAGGCGAAGTCGCTGACCCAGACTTGCCCGATCTCCTGCGCGGACGCCGCACCGCTCAGCAAGCACAACGAAGCCAGCGCCGCGGCAGCCAAACGCCTGCGCGCAGCGGTGGAGCGGTGGCGGCCCATTCCTTCGAAACCCATACCATCCCCTTGTCTTTGTAGTTGTTACTTACTGCGGGTGTTGTTGCGAACCGCTGCGACCGGCCGCGACAGCGGCAGTGCCGTGCGCGAGCGGTTGCGGTGCGATAAAGGCTTATCAGCGCCGCGGATGCGGGCCAGGCGGCCAGACTGCGGACGAATTCGGACAGCTCCGAGACAGGCGCGCGACGGACGCGCGACCTGCGGCGAATCGTTGCGATGGGGCCGACGACGAACGGCCGGCCGATCCACACTCCGTATGCATCACTGCTTCGCTCCCCTGTGGGCTGCAGCGGTTCCTTTGCGTCGCCGCGCGCGGGAATGGCCCGGGGCGACGTGGGGCCAGCATCTACAGCGCCGAGTGCGCCGTCAAGTGCTGCGCCCAAGCTTCAAACCTGCTTGAAGTGTGCCGGCAGGCCGGGGCGCCCGACACCGCAAACGCAAGTTGCGACGGCGCCGCCGCTACCGATCGCGGCGTGCCAAAAAGCACCATCGGTAAACCAAAAAGACATTCCGGAAGGCGGCCGGGTCTTTCCCGATAACGATGAAGTGATTCCGGAATCACTGGCCCGCCTTCGCGAATACGATCCAGCCCTTCGCGAACAGGTCGAACGCTTTCGCGAAAGCCGCGCGGGTGTTCCGGAAAGCGGCGGCGGCCTTCGCGTAGCCGACGCGGCCCTTCGCGAATCCCCCCGGCGCATTACGGAAGGCCGTCGGCGGCTTCGGTCATACGGGAAGGACTTACGCGAAGCCGGCGCCGGCCTTCGCGAATCGCCGCGGCGCCTTACGGAAGACCGGCGGAGGCTTCGGTAATGCGGCAAGGCCTTACGCGAAGCCCACGCCGGCCTTCGCGAAGGCGCGCGCGCCCTTCCGATAAGGCCGCCAAGGATCAGCACCCGGTCAACGTGCCTTCCGTTAGGCAGGCACCCCGTTAGCCCATACACGAACGGCGAGCCAAAACCGGGAGGACAAAACCGGGACACCCACTATGCGGACCCGACGTCTTCAGCCCTAGCGGCACGCCTGCTGCCCGAGCTTCTCGAAAAGTATGGTGCCCCACCCTTCCATAACAGTCTCACTCCCGAACAAGCCGGAGGCGGGCGACTAAAGGAAAGTGGATGTCCCGATCTTCCGACTATTTACACACCTCAGATTTAATGTCTACTTAGAGTTAGGCGTCATAGGACTCGTCATGCAATCAGCTACTCACCCGTCCATTAACCTCGTCGAGGCGCAGGAATTTGATCAATTCCTGGCCTATATAAACGATCACCTCTCTGACAATGGCAGTAGCGGCACGTACTTTCAGCCGTTGCCGCGGAAAGAATCCACTTTCCCACCAGAACGAGCTGTCGCCTTTCGCTCTGGACTCGCCCTACCTGTGGGTCAGGCCGGTTGGCGTCGCCTTTGGGTTGCCCGCAATTTGGACGACCAAATCGTCGGGCACATCGACCTTAGGTCTCATGCCGAGCGGTTTGCCGAGCATCGTTGCCTGCTTGGCATGGGCGTCGATCGGCAGCACCGAAAGATCGGCCTCGGCAGGAGGCTCATTGAGCACGCGGAAGAGTGGGCGAATGAGTCACTCGAATGGATTGATCTTCAGGTTCTTTCCATCAATCGAGAGGCCATACGGCTATACGAACGATCTGGCTTCAAGAAGATCGGTGAAACCCCCGAAATGTTCAGGATCGATGACCAGAACCTCTCATACACCGCCATGACCAAAGCTCTCAGCAAAGTCCGCGCCAATGACGCGTAACCCCGATTTGGGTATCAAGAGTGCGCTCTAACAACTCGTTCAAGCCGAACCGCAAGGTTAATGGGGTCAGGTACATTTCCGACGGTCCACAGAGTAGTACTCCGATAGCCCGCCATCGACATGCATCGCATCCTGGGATCGAGCCCGCAGTGAGCGCCACGGTCGCAGCGGCACACTGTGGGAAGGACGATTTAAATCCGCACTGGTCGGCAGCGAGTCTTACGCCCTCGCCTGCTACCGCTACATCGAACTCAATCCGGTCCACGCGGGCATGACGGCCCCTCCGACGGACTATCCCTGGTCCAGCTATCGATGCAACGCGCTGGGCGCGTTCGAGGCGCGCATCAAAGCGCACCCGAGCCACCTGCAATTGGGAGCCGCCGACGCAAACCGACAGAGCGCCTACCGCGACCTAGTAGCCAACGGCCTGAGCCGAGAGGAAGCAGACGCCCTTCGATTGCATACACAGCAACAGCGCGTCTGGGGCGATGATCGTTTCCGGGCGCAAATCGAAGCGTTGACTCAAAGAACAGTGACGGTCAGGCCGCGAGGGCAGCCGAGCACAGCGCGCAAATGAACCTGACTCCTTTGATCACGGAGGGAACGGCTTCGGGCCTAGAAGAAAGTGGGTGTCCCGACCTTCCGATACTCATCAGGCGTTGACTCGTGGGCGCAGAGCGTCTGGCGACAAACCGGGGCACCGCTATCCGGCCCCGGCCGTCTTGAGCTCTAGCCGCACGCTTGCCGCCATAGCTTCTGGAAGCATTCTTCGCGGACGCGAGGGGCGGAAAAACCACCGAAGGAGGGAGTCAAAACGAGAATTTATCGACGTTGGTTATCGAGTAATCCATGATGGTTCCATCGGGGCTGAATCGAACGCCGATGCGCCAGCCGGCGATTGACGCGGACGAAGGCGCGTCGTTTGCTGTTGCTGGTTCTATCGTCACATTGGTATAGCGAGAATCGAACCAAACAACTTCATTTAGAAGGCCTCGGCTATCCTCCGTGCGCATATCGGCTTTTGCGAAATCCGTGCCGAAGATAGCGTCAAAATCTTCAATTTTGCAGCGCTGGCAGATGACTCCTTGCTCGATTGCTTCGATCCCGATACGTAGCCTTTCACCTTCAGTCTCGGCCTTTGCATAGCGCAAGCCAAAGTTCTTTGCTTCATTGCTCGCAGCAAGGGCGGATCCCGATGCCGCCAGCAGCAAGAGCGCAGAGTTGATAGCCCAGCACCTCACTTTCATGGCTAGCTCTCCTAAGGGACACGTCGCGCAGTGGCTAGAAGGGCTTCGATACATTCGTGATCGAGTAGTCCACGATCCTTCCGGAGCGGCTAAACCGAACACCCAGGACCCATCCGTGTATGCCGATTGATGATGGGGCATCGTTGACTTTGGCGTCTTTCGGCGGCGGCGTAAGAGCGTCAATAGTGGCTGTGTTGAAGGGCACGATTTCATGCAGGTAGCCGTCTTCGCCTTCGGTGGAGGTGTCGATCTTGGCGAAGTTGGTGCCGAATACGGCATCCAGATCACGAATGCTGCAGTTTTGACAGATGATCTTCTTATTAATGGCTTCAATACATATCTTCAGACGTTCGTCTTCGGTCTTTGCCCTCTCGTAGCGCTCACCCAATTCTTTTGGCCTGATCGTTTCCAGCTGAGACATTGATCGAAACGGAGAGTAACGCAACAACCGTGGCTGTAAGCAGTTGAATTTTCATTGGCTGTTCTCCGACTAAAGACAGGCTGCGCATGACACCCTGGTGAAGACCGGGACACCTACCATCAGACCCTCAGCCCGCTCACCTTCAGCCTTGGTGGTGCACCTGCTGGCCTGAGCTTCTCCGAGAGTCAGGGAGAATCACAATCCACGATAGCCTCTCTCGTAGTGGGCCGCGATCCATAGAAAGTGGGTGCCCCGATCTTCTTTTTCCGCATGCTTAGGCCAGGGTGGTTAGCAAGTCAAGCGACCGTAAGCCCTTTACTGCCACCCGCCTACTCGGCGGACATCGGAGCCAAATCGGCCGCTCCTGGCTCACTCTCTGCAACATCGGATACGACCTCCGGTTTGAACTGCAGTTGGGTCCGCAACCAGTCCTGCGCCGCTGGACTGTTAGTTTGCAGCGCCTTTTCGATGGCCAAGGTCTCGCGGTACTGCGTCGCATCGGCACTGATCGTCCAGACGGCCTCCAGCCCCATTGCTTCGACACAGCCCCGCACCTCGCCCAGCGGAATTCGGAAGAATTCCTTGCGTGGATTCACCTTGTTGATCTGGCTGCGGACAAAACGTTTGTGCAGTTCACGCTCCAGCGCTGGCGCGTCGTTGGTCCAGATCATCGCGTGGATGTCGAACCCGAATGGGACGCTGGCATCGCCCAACTCGCGAATGCGATCCACCGGCTCCAAGCGGCGCGTCATACCCACCTTGAGTACGTCCTCACCAAAGGAACCGACGTTCGAGATCACATACACATGGCCGGCTTTGGTTTGTTGCGCCATGGATAGAGCGCGCTGGTTCTTGGCCTCGGCCTCGGCCAGCCGGCCTTGCAACTCCAACAACTTGGCTTCGAAACCCGCCCGTTGTTCGTCGTTGGCCTTGGCGACCTGTGCCTGCACCTTCTCAAGCGCCTTCTGCAGAACGTCCTCTTCCTTGGCGGCATCCTTGAGGGCGCGCTCAATCTCACGCTGCGCTTTTTCTTCCTCGCGAATTTGCTCACGGATGCGCCGTTGCTCTTCTTTCTCACGCTCCTTGAGCGCTTGCACTGAAGCTGCCCACTTGAGCTCCTTGAGCCGAGATGCAAGGTAGTCTGGGGTGATGCGAGCATTCCGGAACGCAGCGCCGTTGTGATTGACCAGGGAAAACGCATCCTTGATCTGCTGCTCCAAAGTTCCGGCATTGTCGGACTTGGCACGAGCCAAGATGGTGTCCACCTTTCCGTTGAAGGCATCTATGACAAAGCGAAGCGCCGTCTGCCGACGGTTGGCCTCAACATAGTCGCATTCGGCTGCGCGATTGGAGGTCACCAAACTACGCGACAACTCTCTGGCAGCCGTCAGTTCCCGACCAGCCTCGTCGAAACCATATGCCTCGCCCAGTTGATCCAAGAGGCTGTAGGTCGGTACCAGGTAGCGATCACCATAGCCGTCGATAACGTTTTCCATCGCGACCGTGACCCGCTTGAGCTGATCGGCCTCTTTCAGGGCACGATAAGCATCTCCGGCGATCTCGGATGCGCGAACTTCGGCCTCGGCGACGATAGTCTCGGCTCGCTTGTTGGCATCCGAGATCAGCAAGGCGATCTTGGATTGCGCGTCGGCGTGCGAGATCTTGGCATCGCGCTTGAGGGCATCAGCCGCTGCAGCAGCCTCGGCACGAACCTGGTTAGCCTCCGACTGCGCGGCGGCACGTATGGCGCCGGCTTCGAGTTGCGCAGCCGCCAGCGCCTCCTGACCTTGTGCGCGAAGGGCTTCCGCCTCCGCAGCAGCGTCCCTGACATCGCGAAACGGCCGAAGACTCAGCAGCTCCTTTGTCAGCTCGTCCCGCTGGAGCTGAAATCTACGCTCGGCCTCGTCTGCCGCTTGCTTTGCCTTTTGGGCATCTGCCACCCGCCCACGATGCACGATGACCAGGGCGATGATCGCCATGCCCAGCAGAATCCATCCCATACCTTCCCCCTGACTTTGACACGGGCGTACCCCACCCTTGGTCTTCGCCCCGTGCTCCCCACCTTAACCGATCGAGGGGTGCATGCCTCCAGGCCGCCAGAGGCTGGCTATTTCTCGATTTGTTCGCTCCTGGCCGTGCCAATCACTAGCTATATCAAGGCGCCGCAATAGAACGTGCGCTCCAAGTATTCGTTCCAGGCAGCCGCCGCAGCCGGGGTCGGCAAAAGAAAAGCCCCCCAGTGGCGGGCCTTGTTGGTGGCAGCCAGTCCATCAGTTCAACGATGACTCCGACGGCGCTGGAGAACGTGCCGGCCCGCGGTTAAACCGCATCGACAGCATCTGCCGCAGCGCGTCCAGGCCCTCGCCTTGCCGCGCCCCTTGGCGCCTACTGCATCGAGATTGATCACTAAGTTGCCGGCCAGTGCGATCAAGGCCAGGCACATGGCGAGTCTATGCATTCTGCTCAGGACAAAACCGGGACACCCACTATGCGGACCCGGCCGTCTTCAGCCCTAGCGGCACGCCTGCTGCCCGAGCTTCTCGGAAAGTATGGTGCCCCACCCTTCCATAACAATCTCACTCCCGAACAAGCCGGAGGCGGGCGACTAAAGGAAAGTGGATGTCCCGATCTTCCGCCTGGAAACCGGAGAGTTCGCCGTGATCTGCTTTCACCCTCCAGGACCGGTCGGCAATCACAAATTGTCCCCGACGGTACCAATAGCCGCTCTAACACTGCCGCGTCGATTGCCCGACAACCACTGGTCAGAATCCAAGCAGCAACGACTTGCAAAGGAGTTCATGGCGACGTTGGTCAACCTTGCCGACCTGGGGATTACGACGATTCACCTCTTCTTGGCAGCGCAAAACAGTGTGGTCTTCCGCTTGGGTCGATAGCGGACCTTCAGTCACATCCGCAGTGCATCCACGACGAGCGAGAACGCCGGAGAGTGTTGGCGGCGACTGGGGTAGTAAAGGTGGTAGCCGGAAAAGGGCGGGCACCAGTCCTGCAGCACGCGCACTAGACGCCCTTCCTCGATGTGGGGCGCAAACTCTTCTTCCGGCAGGAACGCGATTCCTAGCCCATCCAGTGCCGCTAGCACAATGTGGGGCGAGGTATTGAAGATCGCTTGGCCATCCACGCGCACGTTCACCTGCCGTCCGCGACGCTCGAACTCCCAGACATACAAGCCCCCGGACGTGGGGAAACGGATGTTGATGCAGTTGTGCTGGGTCAGGTCCTCGGGGACCTTCGGAGCGGAATGCTTTTCAAAGTAGACGGTTGAGGCGACGGCGGCCATCCGCAGCTTCGGGCTGATGGGCAGAGCGATCATGTCCTTGTCGATGCTTTCGCCCAGGCGGACGCCGGCGTCGAAGCGATCGGCTACGATGTCGCGCAGCCCATAACTGACATCGAACTCGATATGGATGTCCGGATAGCGCTGCATCACCGGCAGCAGCTTGGGCAGCAGGATGGTCCGCAGAACGTGGTCGCCGCTGGTGATGCGAACAGAGCCGGCCGGTTTGTCCCGCAGCTCTGTGAGCGCATCCAGTTCCGCCTCGATCTCATCGAAACGGTTCCCGATGGCCTGTAGCAGCCGTTCGCCCGCCGGGGTGGACGACACGCTGCGGGTGGTGCGGGTCAGGAGGCGGATTTCCAGCCGCTCCTCCAGGGCCTTGATGGCCTGGCTGAGCGCCGATTGAGAAACCCCCAGCACCGCGCCCGCGCGTGTGAAGCTTCCCTCCCGCGCCACCGTGACGAAGGCCAACAGGTCATTAAGGTTGCGTCGTGCCATAGGCTCAGTTTGGCATGGCCTATTAATTAGTGAAACTTATAGGGCCTACAAGAACTAATCATCTAATCAAACAGATCGCGCGTGAGCAGAATGATCCGCACCCTCCCCTGCGGACTCTCGGAAACTCACTCATGTCTGTTCAAGCCTACGGCGCGTATGCCGGCGACAAGCCCCTGGAGTCGATGGAAATCAGCCGTCGCGCACCGGGTCCCCACGACGTGCAGATCGACATAGCCTACTGCGGCATCTGCCATTCCGACCTCCATCAGGTCCGCGCCGAGTGGGCGGGCACCCAGTTCCCTTGCGTGCCTGGCCACGAAATCGTGGGGCGGGTCTCGGCCGTGGGTCAGCACGTCAATGGCTTACAGGCAGGCGACTTGGTCGGCATCGGATGCATCGTCGACAGTTGCAAGCACTGCGAGGACTGCGCCAGCGGTCTGGAGAACTATTGCGACGGCATGGTCGGCACCTACAACTTCCCGACCGCGGACGCCCCAGGCTGGACGTTCGGCGGCTACTCCCAGCAGATTGTCGTCCACGAGCGCTACGTGCTGCGCATCCGCCACCCCGAGGCGCAGCTGCCAGCTGTGGCTCCGCTGCTGTGCGCGGGCATCACCACCTACTCGCCGCTGCGGCACTGGAACGCCGGCCCCGGTAAGAAGGTGGGCGTGGTGGGGATCGGCGGACTGGGCCATATGGGCATCAAGCTCGCCCATGCCATGGGCGCGCACGTCGTTGCGTTCACCACCTCCGAGTCCAAGCGCGAAGCCGCTTTGGCGTTGGGCGCCGATGAGGTGGTGGTCTCCCGCAACGCGGACGACATGGTCGCGCACGCCAAAAGCTTCGATCTGATCGTCAACACCGTGGCCGCGCCGCACGACTTGGACGCATTCCTCGTCCTGCTCAAGCGCGACGGCGCGATGGCGCTGGTCGGTGCACCCGCCAGCCCGCACCCGTCCCCCGGCGTGTTCAACCTCATCACCAAGCGCCGCACGCTGGCGGGCTCGATGGTCGGCGGCATCCCGGAAACCCAGGAAATGCTCGACTTCTGCGCCGAGCACGGAATCGTGGCCGACATCGAGCTGATCCGGGCCGACGAGATCAACGAGGCCTACGAACGCATGCTCAAGGGCGACGTCAAATATCGCTTCGTGATCGACAACGCCACGTTGTCCGCCTAACCGAGGAAAGACCAATGAAAAAGCTGTTTCTGTCGCTGGCCTTGGCGGCCAGCTCATTCACTGCGGTTGGACAAGACATGTCAAACGCTGCAAACAACTTCTACAAGAGCGACAGACTGACCACGGAAAAGGTCTCCTTCAACAACCAATACCGGATGCAGGTCGTGGGCAATCTGTTCCTGCCCAAGAATCTGAAACCAGGCGCCAAGTATCCGGCGATCATCGTCGGACACCCGATGGGCGCGGTGAAGGAGCAAAGCTCGAACCTTTACGCGCAGAAGCTGGCCGAGCAGGGTTTCATTACCTTGGCGATCGACCAATCATTCTGGGGCGAAAGCGAGGGCCAGCCGCGCAATGTGGTAGCGCCGGACATCTATGCCGAGGCCTTCAGCGCGGCGGTGGACTATCTGGGCACCCAGGCGTTCGTGGATCGCGAGCGCATCGGCGTGCTCGGCATCTGCGGCAGTGGCAGCTTCGTGATCAGCGCGGCCAAGATCGACCCGCGCATGAAGGCCATCGCCACCGTGAGCATGTATGACATGGGGGCGGCCAACCGCAATGCGTTGAACCACTCGCTGACACTGGAACAGCGCAAGCAGATCATCACTCAGGCGGCGCAGCAGCGCTACGTGGAGTTCCAAGGTGGCGAAATCGCTGTCGCTGGCGGCACCGATCTCGAACTGACTGCAGATACCAATCCGATTCAGCGCGAGTTCTACGATTTCTACCGTACGTTGCGCGGTGAGTTCACGCCGGCAGGTGCATCTTCCCAAAGGACGACGAAGCCGACGGTCACTAGCAACGTCAAGTTCATGAACTTCTACCCGTTCAACGACATCGAGACCATCTCGCCGCGGCCGATGTTGTTCATTACCGGCGACCAGGCGCACTCGAAGGAGTTCAGCGAAGAGGCCTACCGCTTGGCCGGCCAACCCAAGGAACTCCACTGGGTGAAGGGCGCGGGCCACGTGGACCTGTATGACCGTACGGATCTCATCCCCTTCGACAAGCTGACGGCCTTCTTCAAGCAGAACCTGGCGGCGAACTAAGGCGTTGGGCTGGCCACCTCCTGGAGACGAGAACATGGACACGCAACACGACATCACGTTGGCCCCAGATCGCCGCCGCTTCCTGACGGCAGCCGGCATAACGGCTGCGGCCGCAGCGCTGCCGCTGGGCGGTGCCTCGCTGGCCCTGCCCACCGCCGCGCATGCGGCGGAAGGCAAATCCCGTCTGACCTATACGATGGGCACCCGCAAGCTGGGCGGCCTGGAGGTGTCGGAGCTGGGCTTCGGTTGCATGAGCATCAGCGGCAACTACGGCCCGCCGGTGGACAAAGCCCAGGGCATTCGCGTGATTCGCGACGCTTTCGAGCGAGGCATCCGGTTCTTCGATACGGCCGAGGTCTACGGCCCTTACGCGAACGAAGAACTGGTCGGCGAAGCGCTGGCGCCGGTGCGGGATCAGGTCGCCATCGCGACCAAGTTCGGCTTCAAGATCGACGGCACCAACGGCCTGGACAGCCGCCCCGAGCGCATCCGCCGCGTGGTCGAGGAATCGCTCAAGCGCCTGAAGACGGATCGTATCGACCTCTACTATCAGCACCGCGTCGATCTGACGGTGCCGATCGAGGACGTGGCCGGTACGATTAAGGACCTCATCCGGCAAGGCAAGGTGCTGCACTTCGGCCTGTCGGAGCCGAGTGCGCGCACCATCCGCCGCGCCCATGCCGTCCAGCCGGTCGCGGCCATCCAGACCGAATACTCTCTGATGGAGCGCGGCGTGGAACGCAACGGCGTGCTACAGACGTGCGAGGAACTGGGCATCGGCTTCGTGCCCTGGGGCCCACTGGGCCAGGGCTTCCTGGCCGGCAAGTTGCCGCTGAATATGCAGACCGGACTCGATGGGACAACGGACCTGCGCAGCACCTTCCCGCGCTTCAGCCGCGAGGTTATGCAGGCCAATCAGCCGATCCTCGACTTCCTGAAGGCGTTCGGCGAGAAGAAGGGCGCCACTCGCGCGCAGATCGCGCTGGCCTGGCTGGCGGCGCAAAAGCCCTGGATTGTCTCCATCCCCGGCACGACCAAACTGGACCATTCGCGCGAGAACCTGAGTTCGATAAACGTCCACCTCACGCCGGAAGACCTGCAGGAAATGGAAAGCGCCTTCGCCAGACTCACCGTCCACGGCGGCCGCATGGACACCAAGCAGATGGATCAGATCGGTAAGGACTGAGTTTGACCTTGGCCATGCCCAACTCGACGCGAGGCGTGAACTCTTTCCGCAATCACTATGCAAAACGACGCCATGACCCTCCCGATAGGCGCCCAACCGGTCATCGAACAGCACGATGCCACGACGCAGACCGCCCACTGGGGCGGCGTGTTCGCCATGACGCTGTGCGTGTTCGCACTGATCGCGTCTGAATTCATGCCGGTCAGCCTGCTGACCCCGATGGCCGCCTCCCTCCGCGTCAGCCAAGGCATGGCCGGGTATGGCATCGCCATTTCCGGCGCATTCGCAGTGCTCACGAGCCTGTCCATCTCCGCGCTGGCCGGCAGCATGAACCGCAGAACCTTGCTGCTGGGGCTGACCGGCTTGATGGCCGTTTCCTGTGCGGTGGTTGCGCTGGCTCCGAACTACTTCACCTACATGGTGGGTCGCGCGCTCTTGGGCGTGGTGATCGGCGGCTTCTGGTCGATGTCCGCCGCCACCGCTATGCGCCTGGTGCCGCCCAACCAAGTGCCGCGTGCCTTGGCCATCTTCAACGGCGGCAACGCACTGGCCACCGTGATTGCCGCGCCCTTGGGTAGCTACTTGGGTTCGGTCGTCGGCTGGCGCGGCGCCTTCTTCTGCCTAATTCCGGTGGCCGCGATTGCGCTCGTCTGGCAATGGGTCAGCTTGCCGGCCATGGCCGCCGAGCGCAGCAATGGCTCCGGCAACGTGTTCCGCCTGTTCAAACGCCGATCCGTCGCACTGGGCATGGCCGCCTGTGGTGCGTTCTTCATGGGGCAGTTCGCATTGTTTACGTATGTGCGGCCGTTCCTGGAAATAGTGGCGCTCGTGAGCGTGCCCACGCTCTCGTTCATCCTACTGGGCATGGGCGTGGCGGGCTTCGTCGGCACGGCCGTCATCGGCACGTTCCTCAAACGCGGCCTATATCGCACCCTGATCGTCATTCCCGTACTGATGGCGGCGACCGCGTTGGCGCTGATCCCCTTGGGCGCCTGGGTCTGGCCCGTTACGGCCCTCTTGGCATTGTGGGGACTCCTAGCCACTGCAGCCCCGGTCGGCTGGTGGAGTTGGATTGCGCAAGCTCTGCCTAAGGATGCCGAAGCGGGCGGTGGGTTGATGGTGGCGGTGATCCAGTTGGCCATCGCCCTGGGCTCCACGGTGGGCGGTGTGCTGTTCGACAGCAGCGGCTACCAGAGCACCTTCGTGGCGGGCGCGGCCGTGCTGTTGTTCGGCGCCTTGTTGACCTTGCTGGCTTCGAACGCGCAGGCGCCGCGAGTTGCCTGAGAACACCACACCAACCAAGGAGGCGTGCCATGTCCCAGAACCGCCTTTGCTCAACCCTTCACCCGCCCGCGACGCGGCGGTTCTTGCAGGGGCTAGGCATGGTGCTCGGCCTGTGGGTGCTGAACGGGTGCAAGGCCAGCCAGCTTGAGGCGCCCGCCATGGTTGCCCAGGATGCCGGTAGGACGTCCGCTAGTACCCCGGAGGAAGCCCGCATGTGGATGACCGTCGGCGAACGCCGCTTCGCCATCACCTTGGCCGATACCGACGCCGCCCGTGTGTTCGCGGCCCAACTCCCGTTGACGCTGGATATGGCCGAGCTCAACGGCAATGAAAAGCACGCCGACCTGTCGCAAGCGCTCCCAACCGATGCCAGCCGTCCCGGGACGATCCACAACGGCGATCTGATGCTTTACGGATCGAACACGGTGGTCGTCTTCTACGAGACCTTCCGTTCGTCTTACGCCTACACCCGACTGGGGCGCGTGGAGGATCCCAGTGACCTGAGTCGGGTACTCGGTCGACGTAGTAGCCGAGTGATCTTTTCAGAGCACTAGGCCCACCCCGTCACATCTCGCCCAGATCATCTGGACAGGAGGGTTAGTTCCTTATGCAAATACCAAGTCCGCATTTGCTGTCCCCAGCGCTGCTCATTCTGCTCAGCCTGGGGCCGATTCCACTCTCGCTCGCATCATCCAAAGGAGTCGACACCATGCACATAGATCGGAACGGATCTCTCTCGTCCGGCAAGGGGCCTTCGGAGTACTTCACCGGCAGCGTCAGAATCGACATGCAGTTCCAGCGCGAAGCACCCTCGCGTGTGGCCGGCGCAACCGTGACCTTTGAGCCGGGCGCACGCACAGCGTGGCACAGCCATCCGCTCGGACAGACATTGATCGTCACGTCCGGAAAGGGCTGGACCCAATGCGAAGGCGGCCCGATCGTTGAGATCGGTGCCGGAGACATCATCTGGTGTCCGCCCGGCCATCGTCATTGGCATGGCGCCACACCCACAACCGCCATGACACATATCGCCATCCAGGAAGCACTGGACGGAAAAGTGGTCACGTGGATGGAGAAGGTGAGCGACGACGATTACCGCGCGGGCCCACCGGCACCCCACTTATAAGATCAATCACAAAGCCGATTGCCTTCAATGACCGCTTGCAGGCGAAGGCGGACATACAGCTTCGCACCAACGCCCGCCGCACCGACAGCAGCAGCAAAAAAAGCCCCGCCAATGACGGGGCTTTTCGCTAGCTACAAGCCCATCAGACCGGCGTCGGCTCCGGCGGCCCCGGCGACCGGGCCGGCCCGCGATTGAACCGCGCCGACAGCATCTGCCGCAGCGCGTCCAAGCCCTCGCCTTTGCCGGCGATCTTCAGGAAGGCGTAGCCCTCCAGCGCGTTGGTCATCAGGTCGCTGCCCAGTGCCATCTCGGAGTCCTGCACGCGTTCGCTCAGGCGCATCAGGCGCTGGGCGCGCGGGCGCAGGGCGTCCAGTGCGCTCAGGTCGCGGTGCAGGCTGGCGACCTCGAAGTTGCGCGGCATGATGCCCGGGTTATCGCTCAGCACGTGCACCGCCTGGCGGCAGAACGCTTCGGACTTGTCGCCCATCTTGGTCAGTTGCCGGCGCTGGTCCGGCGTCAGGGCGACCAGGCCCTTCAAGTGGAGTTCCAATTGGTTCAAGGCTTCGTCGATGGCGGCGAGTGCCTCGGCCGGCAACTGCATGTCGATCAGGTTTTGACTCATATCCCATCCTTAGCTGTCTGTGGAATCACACCGGTCCCACGACCGGCCCGCGCAGATTAGGACGACGCTCGCGAGCTTTGTTGTGTGGATCGCGAAGCGTTCTGTAGCAAGCGCGAAAGTTTGTGCTCCGCGCGTGACTCGTCGACACCGAAGCTCCGCCGAAAAGAACTCAACCGCGACACTTTTTTCTCGGCCGCAAAGCGCAGTGCTTTGCGCTCGCCAGGCACAAAGGTCGGCTCGCAACTATTTTTGAATCAAGCGCAAAGCGTCTTGCCCGACGCGAGCGCGCGCAGGCTCGGGCGCCGGGCTTTGAGCTCTGCAAATTTGGGATGCGAAGTGCGGCAATCGAAAGTCGCCGCTGCACGAGCGAAAGAACATGCTCGAAGGCCGGGATGCGCGAAGTGGCGCTTGGGACTTGGAGATTCGCGGGTGAGACACGACGGGCGGAAGGCCGAGTTGGATGACCCGAGACCCCGCACGTTTTGCTCCACGCGCGGGGCTCTGAGCGTTGCGATTGGCACTATTCGGGCCGGGCGTGAGACCCCTGCGGCCAACGCCCGACCGAAACCTGTCGCGGCCCGGGCTCCGCTAGCCGGTCACCGGGCTCGCGCCTTCGATGATGTCTTCCAGTTCTTCGGCGATGCGCGCGAAACAGTCGGCCAGTGCTTCAGCCGACAGAACGATGCGGTCGTCCGTGCCCTCGCCCACCGGCACGGTCAGGTCGCCGAGCAGGCGGAGTTGATCGCGGGCCAAACCGAGGCTGACGTAGGCCTCCGTGGAAAGACGAAAGCCATTAAATGGGCCAGCGTTAGTGCGTTGTCCGTTTCGCATTGGAGCCTCCAACAGCCTGGAATGCCACCGTTGTCGGAGGTGGGTGCCGCTGCGTGGGAGTTTCGACGCCCCATAGGTGCGACTTTGTAGAGGCCGCTAGCGGCTGTCAACCAGAAAAATCCGGCCCGCACAATCTTTAAGCATAAGTTCCACCATCGATACTTCAACGGGCGAACTCGATAATGTCGTCAAAAGAACGAACCTCATTGCGAGACTGGCAAGGGGATCAGGCCCGCATACCGCCGCCAAACAGCATCGCTCCACGCTGGAACCGTCGAGGTCATTGCTTTGCAGGCCTGCGATCTTTCTACTAGAAGATGCGCCACTCGCATCGCTTCCAGTTCTCGGACTGAAGTCGCTGGGAGTTCACACGCGTTAGTCCTAATCGTGGTTTACCGCTTATGTCGCACACCCTGAGCGTCGTAGCTGCACACGCCCACTCCGCCAATCATCGACAGGAGATCGAGAGCAGCACCTTGTGCGGCTGCTTTTACTGTCTAAGCACCTTCAAGCCTTCGGCGGTGGAAGAGTGGATCGATTGGCCTGAAGGAACTCCGGAAGACCTCGATCTTTCAGCGGGGACCACAGCCCTATGCCCCAAATGCGGTATCGACTCGGTTATCGGCTCATCATCCGGCTATCCGATCGACACTGTGTTTCTGTCTGCTATGCACCGCCGCTGGTTTCAGTGAGCGGCTGGCCGTTCGTTCAAGACCGCGGGAAAACGAGCCTAAACGGACTTGACGCATCCTAGTGCCAGCGTTCTGCCATCGCCCGCTTGCTGACCAGCCTCCACCAAACGAAAATCTCTACTAGTAGAGTAGTGACACTTCTCTATGGCTGCGAAGCCATCACTCCAATGCCACACTCGACCGCCCCTGAATCGTAGGCCGCAGAGCTATCACAGCATAGGCCTAGTAGTTGCCTCAGTGGCTTGTACGACGTCTATGACATGGCCTAGAGCGTACTGGTCTCTAGACAGAGATATTAAATGGATCGGCGGGTGAGGTTTGGCGCGCTGAACCGTAAGACGGCCAAGCTTACTCGCCATCCCCAGACTGTCTTGAAATTCATTTCGGAGGACTCTGCGAAAGGACGATGCGAGCAGATCAGCAATCTGAACGCCGGGCACATCGTGAGATCGCACAAACTCAGAATCACGCAGTATTTTGCCTAAGTTGAACCCCGATCCGACATCGATACCAGTCTCCTCCTGAAGATAGGTAGGCTCTTCGCCCGGCGCAAATCGGAAAGCGCGCTCGTAATGCGAATAGTCGAACTCTCGGATAAACATGACAGGATCGCTGAGCGATTTCGCCTGCAGCAATGGCGGCGCCATATGTCGCATGGTTTCTTCAAACAGCGGGCGACTGGAGTTCTTTTCATCTATTCGCCAGCGGAAGCTACCTAGCGTGGGTGGGACGCGCTGTGCGTAGTAGAGAGTAGATGAGCGATAGACTTGGTCAAGAAGATCTATTTGCACAACCAACTGCGTGTACAGCTGAGGCGACAGCCGTTCAACCCTGCTGGCAAGGTCATCGATAAGTGCGCGACCTTCCTCATAAATCATTCGCGCCCTATTTGCACGGATCTTTTCGACCTGACTGCTCTGGTGGGCGACAATCGCGCCTTGCTCTTGTGATCCCAAGTCAATGCAAGAGACGAATAAGGTTGAATTTAGCTGACCGAGGCTTGAAACAAACGATCCGAGCTGCGCCTCCGACAAGTCCTTTAGCTTTATCTCATCCGAGTAGAGGCGTCCGGCAGATAACTTTAGTTGACGTAAGAGTGCCTCAGCATGTTTGCGCGTTACCTCGGGAACTACGTAAGCAGCAACAACGTTCCAACTATCTTTCGATGGTGAAAGAACGAAGCTTCCGGATTCGTCGATGTAAATGAACACGTGACTTAACACCTGAGTTTGGTGGTGAAGGCTGGGACACCCACTATCAGGCCATCAACCCCGCTCAACTTCAGCCCTGGAGCCCGAGCTTCTCCGAGAGGCCGGGAGAATCACAATCCACGACAGCCTCCCCAGGAGGAACTGCTTAGGGCCTCGAAGAAAGTGGATGCCCCGATCTCCAGCATCTACTGCAGTGCGTCCAGGCCCTCGCTCTTGCCGGCGTTCTTTAAGAACGCATAGACCTCCAGCGCGTGGTGCTGGTGTGGTCAAAATTAGTGGCATCACCGGCATCGCGCACTGATGATCCACGCCCGCGAATCGAACCACACGCCGCCATCCCGGTAATGCCCGGCGACGATCTCACGCAGCCGCGCGCGCTCGCGTTCGGCGGCCTCGGGATCCAGCGATTGCAAGATGCTCTTCGTGACCTGGAACTGCCCGATCCATCCCAACGCGGCCTCGATGCTGTCGCCGTAATACACGGGCTCGTGCACGTCCTGGAAGCTCGCGTGGGCGAATCCGGCCGCATCGAGAATGCGCTCGGCGGTGGCTGGATCTGCGAGCGAGAACGCGGCGGTGGATTGGGCCTGGGCGCCATGAATCGCGGTGGACCACTCGTTGGCCTCGCGCGCCTGCCAGACCATCATGACGAGACGGCCGCTATCGGTCAGCGCGCCGCGGATGTTGCGGAACGCGGTGATGGGGCTGGCGAAGAACATAGTGCCGAAGCGGCTGATCGCGACGTCGAAGCCCCGCGCGGGGAACGGATAGGTTTGCGCGTCGCCCGACTCGAAGCGCACGTTGCCCGGGCCTTGCGCTGCGGCGAGTTCGCGCGCGCGGGCGATGGCCGGCGCCAGGGGGTCGATGCCCAGCGCGCTGCCGGCCGCGGCGGCGCGCGCCGCGTCGCGGGTGGTTTGGCCGGCGCCGCAGCCGATGTCCAGTACGTGCTCGTGCGCGGCGATGGCGCAGGCGCGGTGGAACGCGCGGTTGTGCAGATGGAGCTCGGCGTCGAAGTCGACGGCGCCCGTCTTCGGGCGCTCGTCCGGCGACGAGGTTTCGGGACGCTTCATGGCTTCTCCGCTCGCTATCGGTCTGGGGCTGGCCGCAGTGAAACCCTAGCACCGCGACCCGTGCCAGGCCACGACGCTATGCACAACGGCGCTGGGCGGGTCAGTGAATCGGGCTTTGCGGGCGTGGGCTGCGACTCGGAAGATGGCGCCGCCGAAGCCTGTCTTGTTGGGCGCATCATCGGGTCCTAAGATCGAGCCGGATCCGCTTGAGGGATAACGATGGACCGTCGCCCTGCCCTTGCCGCAGCGCTCGCCCTGGCGAGCATGCTCCCACCGAATGCGGCGTTCGCGACCGAGAGCGTGCCGGAAACGAACGTGGTCGTCAGAAAGTCCACGTTCAAAGGCGCGTGGCCCCTGCCCTTCGATAAAGCGACGCTGACCTGCCGCCCGAGAGGGTATGCGAACACGATCGCCACGCCCCAGGGCACGTTCGCCTTGAACGAGGCCGCCCAGGCGCAGGGATTGCCGGCGCTGCACGCCTTGCCGCCGAAGGGCAAGGCGGCCCCTGACAAGGCCGCGTTGGACAGATTCGCCGCCGCAGCGGACGCCGTCTGCTTGAAGCGCTGGTCGCGTCCTTGAGCGCGAACGGAGAGGCAGGCGTGATCGCGTCGGTCGACAAGAGCGAACTGTTGGCGGCGCTCAAAGCCTTCCTGGCGGACGAGATCGTTCAGGCCAAGGCGAGGCTCGACCTCAAGGACAGCAGCGAGGACGCCATTCGCTTGTCCGACTGCACGGACAACCTGCGTGCGCTGGAGCGCATGGAAGATCCGGAGCGGTCGATGCTGGTGATCGAAACGGAAGAGAACGAGTTCTACCTGGAGCAACTGAGCTCGACCCGGCGCTATGTGGACCTGGTGGTCAAGGTGCCGTATCCCCTGTCGGGCCAGATGACGGTGCAAGCGCGCGAGTACCGGCTGGCCAAGCACACCGAGTGGCATGAGGGCCTGAGCCCAGGCGCGGAGTTCCATGGATATCCCAGGCGCGACGAGCGCTGGCGCAGCCAATTGATCGTCCGATCGAAGGCCTGAGATATCGCGCCGGCCACCTGAGGAGGCCGGCGCGAAGAACACACGTCCAACAGATCGCTCAACGGCTGAGCGGTATCTCCAGATACCCGTCGCCGTACCACTTCACCTGCACCGGCTCGCCGGCATCGGCCATGGTCTCGTCGGACACCGGTTTGCCGCTGCCGTAGTTGATCTGCTGCTGCGGGTTGCGCAGCACGCTGACCACAGCGACCAGGCGGCTGCCGGCCTGGAAGCGGCGGCTGGTCAGGCGGCCGCTGCTGAAATCCAGTTGGGTGCGCTTATCCGGCGTGAGCAAGGCGCGCTGCGACAGGTCGGCGATGTAGCTGGCGCGCGATTGGTAGCGCGACAGTTCGAAGTACTCGCCCTGGGCCGAGAGTTCGTACAGGCCGATGTTGAGGTCGAAGTCGCGCTTGTTGACGGCCAGGTCGAGGCGGCCGGAGAACAGGCCGCTGAACTCGCCGGCCTGGGCGAAGGGTTCGCTCACGAACACCAGGCTGTCGGCGGTGTCGATGACCTTATCGACGATGCCGCCGCCGGGCACGATGCGGTCGGCGTCGCTGCGGTCGCGCATGTCCAGGGTCTGGGTGACATAGGCGTCGTGCCCCGGCGACTGCGCCAGGAAACGGTAGCGGCCGCCCTCGCCCGCCGGGCCGAAGTGGAAACGCTGGCGCCGCTCGCCCATCGCCGCCAGCGACGGCGCGTGCTTCCAGGTATTGCTGCCCATCACCTGGTAGTTGATCCGGTCGGCCAGCAGCGCCGGCTTGGGCGCGCCCTTGAACACGTAGTCGAACCATTGGTAACGCAGCGCGCCGATGTCCAGTTGCGCGACCGGATCGAGCTTGTAGCCGCGCAGCCAATCGCCGGTGGCGACCGTACCGCGCTGGCCGCTGATGTGGTTGTAGGGGCCGATCACCAGGTAGTGCTCGGCCTGCGGGCGGTAGCGGTGGTGCTGGCGCAGGTAGTACAGCGCACCGATCTGGGCGCCGTCGTAGTAGCCGGTGGTGGTGAGCACCTTGAGGTCGAGGTCGGCGAACTCCTCGCGGTACGGGATCATGTCCTGCCAGTAGCGGTCGTAGTCGGGGTGGTCCAGCCAGCGCATGTAGTACGGGTTAGGCGCGCCGTCGATCTTTTCCAGGTCGCGGTAGGAGCGCCCGCTGACGTACCACTCGCGCTGCATGCGCTGCCAGCGCGCGTCGTCCTCCATGGGTGCGTTATCGACGCTGCGGTTGTTGGTGACGTAGAACGGCCAGTAGTACTGGAAGCCGTAGGTGATGCCGCCTTCCATCGGCACGTCGATGCCGGGCGCGCCGGTGACCGAGGGCATCAGCGCCTTGAGCGCCTTGGGCCGGTGCTTGGCCGTGGCCCATTGGGTGAAGCCTTCGTAGCTGCCGCCGTACATGCCGACGCGGCCGTCGCTCCAGGGCTGGGCCGCGATCCAGTCGATCAGCGCCGCCGAATCGCGGCCGTCGTGCTCGTACGGCACCGGTTTGTCGGTGCTGCAGGCCTTGCCGCGGCTGGTGCCGACCACGCCGACGTAGCCATTGGATGCCGAACGCCGGGCTTCGTTGAGCGTCGACGCAGGATCGGCGTAGATGGTGAAGTTGAGCAGCGTCGGCAGCTTCGCCGGCGCGGCGCGCTGGCGCACCACCAGCGCGCACACGGTCGCGCCTTCGGGCGTGCGCACGGCGATGTCGCGTTCGATGGTGTAACGGCGACGGTCGTCATCGGCGACCAGCGTCGGCAGCGAAGACGCCAAGCCGCTGTAGACCTGTTCGATCTGGTACTGGCGCAACAAAGCCAGCGCGGTATCGGTGTCCAGCGTGGCCTTGCCCTTCAGCGCCGCCAAGGCGTCGGCCAGCGCGCGGCGCTGGCGCGGCGGATCGGCCGGCTCCAGGTTCAGCACCCGCATCGCCACGCCCGAGGCGCGGTCGTCCATGGTCGTCACCAACTGCGCGAATGCGCGCTGAAGCGCAAGCTCGAAGCTCAGGCCTTCGCTGGCCTGCAAGGCCTTGGCGCGTGCGTAAAGCTCGTACTGTGCGAGGTTGGGCCGCACCGGCACCGGGCCGGTCGCGGGTGTGGTGTCGCGGATCTCGGCCAGCGTGGCTTCGGCCTGCGCGTATTGCCCCGCGACCAGTTGCAGGCGGAAGCGGTTGTTGAGATAGCGGGCGCGGTCGTCGTCGCGGTAGTCGGCGAGCACGCGCTGCGCCAAGGCCGGCATCGCGGCATCCAGCGCCGCACGGTTCTCGACCGCGGCGCTGGGGAACTCGTAAGGGGCCGCGGCGAACGCGGGTGCGGCGGCCAGCCAGAGGCATAGCCAAACGGTAGCTCGGAGCATTCGCCCTCCCAGGCGTAACGGACTCCTGTGCTGGATGCGCCCAGGGCAGCGAATCGTCGCACACCAACGCGACATCGGCTGCGGGCCGCCCCGCCCCGTTCAGCCGCCCAACGATTCCGGATGCCGCACCTGCCCCTCGCCGCGCACCACGTAGCGCTCGATGGTCAGCGACTCCACACCCATCGGCCCGTAGGCGTGCAGGCGCGTGGTCGAGATGCCGATCTCGGCGCCCAGGCCGAGCTGGCCGCCGTCGTTGAAGCGCGAGGAGGCGTTGACCATCACCGCCGAGCTGCGCGTGCGGCGCACGAAGGTGTCGGCCGCGGCCGCATCCTCGGTCACGATGACCTCGGTGTGGTCGGAGCCGTGGCGGGCGATGTGGGCGAGCGCGGCGTCGATGTCCTCGACCACGCGCACGCTCAGGATCAGGTCCAGGTACTCGGCGTCGTAATCGGCTTCGCTGGCCGGCAACACCGCCGCCGACAGCGCCCGGGTGCGTTCGCAGCCGCGCACTTCGACGCCGCGCGCGGCCAGGGCGGCGAGCGCGCGCGGCAGGAAGTCAGGCGCGATCTCGGCATGCACCAGCAGAGTTTCCAGCGCGTTGCACACGCCCGGCCGCGAGGTCTTGCCGTCGATCAGCAGGGCCAGTGCGCGCTGCGGGTCGGCGGCACGGTCGACGTAGAGGTGGCAAACGCCCTTGTAGTGCTTGATCACCGGCACGCGCGCGTGTTCGGCGACGAAACGGATCAGGCCTTCGCCGCCGCGCGGGATCGCCAGGTCGATCAGGTCCGACAGTTGCAGCAGTTCCAGCACGTGCTCGCGCGCGGTGTCTTCGATCAGGGTCGCCGCGGCTTCGGGCAGGCCCTGCTCGCGCAGGGCCGCGTGCAGGCAGGCGGCGATGGCGCAGTTGCTGTCGCGCGCTTCCGAGCCGCCGCGCAGCAGCACCGCGTTGCCGGCCTTCAGGCACAGCGCGGCGGCGTCGGCGGTCACGTTGGGGCGCGCTTCGTAGATCATCGCGATCAGGCCCAGCGGCACGCGCTGGCGTTCTATCGTCAGTCCGTTCGGGCGTTGCTCGCGGCGGGTGACTTCGCCCAGCGGGTCGGCTTGCGCGGCGACTTCGCGCAGGGCGTCGGCGATCGCGCCCAGGCGCGCGGGGTCCAGGCGCAGGCGGTCCAGCATCGCCGGCGACAGGCCGGCGTCGCGGCCGCGCGCGAGGTCGGCGGCGTTGGCTGCAAGCACTTGCGCGGCCTGCGCGTCGATCTGCGCGGCCATGCTTTCGATCAGGCGGCGCCGGGTCGCGCCGTCGCTGGCCGCGAGCACCGCCGCCGCCTCGCGCGCGCGCTGCGCCAGTCCGCGCACGTAGCCGCTCATGCCGCGGTCTCCGTGTCCGTGGATTGGGTGTCCAGCAGCACCAGGTCGTCGCGGTGCACGATTTCTTCGCCGTAGCGGAAGCCGAGCAAGGTCTCGATCTCGCGGCTGTGGCGGCCGGCGATGCGGCGGACCTCGGCGGCGTTGTACTGGGCCAGGCCGCGCGCCAGCGGCGGCGCTGCGGGGTCGTCGTGCGGACGCAGCTCGATCACGTCGCCGCGACGGAACTCGCCTTCGACCGCGACCACACCACCCGGCAGCAGCGACGCGCCGCGCGCATGCAGCGCGGCCACGGCGCCGGCGTCGATGCGCAGCGAGCCGCTGGCCGGCGCATGCCGCAGCCATTGCTTGCGCGCACGGGCGCGGTCGCGACGCGCGGCGATCAGGGTGCCGTGCAGGCGGCCTGCGCCGAGTGCGCGCACGACTTCGGCATCGCGGCCGCAGAACAGCGCGGTGGCGATGCCGGCCATCGCCGCCTTGGCGCCGGCTTCGAGCTTGGTGCGCATGCCGCCGGTGCCGAGTTCGCCGGCGCCGCCGCTGGCGGCGGCGAGCAGTTCCGGCGTCACCGCGCTCACTCGTTCGATCGGGCGCGCGGTCGGATCGCGCTGCGGGTGGCCGCTGTAGAGGCCGCCGATGTCGGTCGCGATCAGCAGCAGGTCGGCGTCGACCAGCGAGGCGACCGCGGCGGCGAGGTTGTCGTTATCGCCGAGCTTGAGTTCGTCGACGGCGACGGTGTCGTTCTCGTTGATCACCGGCAGCGCGCCCAGGCGCAGCAGTTCGCGCAGGGTGGCGCGCGCGTTGAGGTAGCGGCGGCGGTGGCGCAGATCGTCGTGGGTCAGCAGCACCTGCGCGACCGGCGCCGGCGAAAGCGACTGCCAGAACGACACCAGCGAGGCCTGACCGAGCGCGGCCAGGGCCTGGCGCAGCACCAGGCCGTCGCCGCCGGCCTGGATGCGGCCGCGTCCGGCGGCGACCGCACCGGAGGACACCAGCACCACTTCGCGGCCTTCGGCGCGGGCGTGGGCGATGAAGTGCGCCAGTTCGGCGGCGTAACGCGGGTCCAGTCCGTTGTCGGACGGGCTGTCGGGCGCGCCGGCCAGCAGGCTGCTGCCGACTTTCAACACGGCGCGCCGCCAGGACGGCAAAGGCTGCGCTGCGAAGTCCTTTGCCGTCGTGCTCATGTCAGGGCCTGCAATCGTTGCCGCAGCGTGTCCAGGCGCAGGTCGGCGGCGGCGCCGGGCGAGACGCGCGCGGCCAGGCTGGCCTCGGGATCGCCTTCGGCCCAACGCGCCGGATCGGCGGCCTGCTTGTAGGCGTCGCGGAACGGCACGCCCTG
>CAMLID010000005.1 GCA_946480055.1 uncultured Lysobacter sp.
GCGCCTTCTCCTCGAGTTCCTCGCGGATGATGTCGTTGCAGAGCTCGACGCATTCGTCGCAGATGAACACGCTCGGCCCCGCGATCAGCTTGCGGACCTCGTGCTGGCTCTTGCCGCAGAACGAGCAATAGAGAATCTTGCTGCTATCGCCGGTGCTGCGTCCCTGTCGATCGTCGCTCATGCTTTTGCCCAAGTGATGCGGTATGCACGGAACGTGCCGCGAAGGGCCGTGTCCGGATGTACGTGGTGCGCTGTCGGCCCGAGGATAACACAGCGCTCCGGCCCGTCTTCGGGCCGGCCGCCGAGTCTGTTCGTCGCCGAAAACAGGTTCCGGATCAACGGCTTGCGCGCCGGTGTCGGAGCTTGGGGATCAGGCCGCCTGGATCGAGTCTTCCGGTCGGCGCTCGAGCACCTGGTCGACCAGGCCGTACTCGCGTGCCGCTTCGGCGCTCTTGAAGTTGTCGCGCTCGGTGTCGCGCGCGATCGTCTCGATCGGCTGGCCGGTGTGCTTGGCCAGGACCTCGTTGAGGCGCTGGCGCAGGGCCAGGATCTCGCGCGCCTGGATTTCGATGTCGGTGGCCTGACCCTGCGAGCCGCCGGACGGCTGGTGGATCATGACCCGCGAGTTCGGCAGGGCGTAGCGCTTGCCCTTGGCGCCGGCGGCGAGCAGCAGCGCGCCCATGCTGGCGGCCTGACCGATGCAGATCGTGCTCACGTCGGGCTTGATGTACTGCATGGTGTCGTAGATCGCCATGCCCGCGGTGACCACGCCGCCCGGCGAGTTGATGTAGAAGCTGATGTCCTTCTCGGGGTTCTCGGCCTCGAGGAACAGCATCTGGGCGACGATGACGTTGGCGACATGGTCGTCGACCCCGCCGACCAGGAAGATCACCCGCTCCTTGAGCAGGCGCGAATAGATGTCGTACGCACGCTCGCCGCGGCTGGTCTGTTCGACCACCATCGGAACGAGGTTCAGGGCTTGGATTCGGTTGTCCATCTCGACGGCACCTATGGCTGACGTTGAATGCTTTGCAGAGCCTTCGGTGGTACCGAAGGTTCCCGGTTAAGGCCAACTTGGGGCCTATCGGGTCTCTACGCAAGGGCGTCCCGCGGTTCGGGACGCCTGCCTGGCGCGCTCGCTTCCTGCGGGATCGTCGCCCCGACGGTTACTGGCGGATCGCTTCGCTGAACGACAACGGCTGCTCGGTGTGCTGGGCGCGCTCGGCGATCCAGTCGATCACCTGCTCTTCCATCACCCGGCCCTGCAGGCTGTTCATCAGCTGCGGGTCGTTGCGGTACAGCTCGATCACCTGCTGCGGCTCCTCGTAGGTCGAGGCGATCAGCTTCAGGGTCTCGTTGAGGCGGCGCGGGTCCAACATCAGCTGGTTGCGGCGCGCGATCTCGCCGACCAGCAAGCCGACCAGCACGCGCTTGCGGGCGCTGTCCATGAAGGTCAGGTAGGCGTCGGCCGGGGCTTCGATGTTGCGGCCCTGGCGGCGCGCCTGCTCGACGGTCTGGCGGGCCATGTCGCGGGCCTCGCCTTCGACCAGCTTCGGCGGCATTTCGACGCTCTGGTAGGCGGCGATCAGCTGCTCGCCGACCTCGCGACGCAGACGGGTCATCAGCGCGCCCTTGAGCTCGCGCTCCAGGTTGCTGCGGATGTCGGAGCGGAACTGCTCGACGTCGCCGCTCTTGATGCCGAAGCTCTTGATGAAGGCGGCATCGACGTCCGGCAGCACCGGCTCGGACACCTGGGTGGCCTTGAGGTGCACTTCGACAGTGCGGCCGGCGAACTGCGGCACGCGCCAATCGGTGGGGAAGTCGATCGCGGCGATCTTCTCGTCGCCGGCCTTGAGGCCGACCAGCGCGTCCTCGATGGCGCCGAACATCGCGCCCGAGCCGATCACGGTCGCGCCGCGCTCGACGCCTTCGGCGGGAATGCGCTCGTCGCCGACCTGCGACCAGGTCTCGATCTCGACCGCGTCGCCGGTAGCGGCCGCGCGCTCGATCGGGTTCCAGGTGCGGCGCTGCAGGCGCAGATTCTCGATCATCGCCTCGATGTCGGCGTCGCCGACCTCCGAGGTGTGGCGCACGACATTGAGCTTGGCGACGTCGATGTCGCCGAAGTCCGGCACCACTTCGAAGGTGGCGACATAGGCCAGCTCACCGCCCTCTGCGGCCGCCGGCTCGATCATCGGGCTGCCCGCGATCTGCAGCGACTCCTGGCGCACGGCATTGCTGAAGCCTTCGCGCAGCAGGCCGTCGAGCACTTCGGCGCGGACCTGCTCGCCGAAACGCTGCTCGATCACTTTGGCCGGCACCTTGCCGGGACGAAAACCCTTGATCTTGGCGCCGCGCGCGATTTCGCGCAGGCGACCGCCGACCTGGCTCTCGAGGCGATCCGCCGGGAGACTGAAGGTCAGACGGCGTTCCAGATTACCCAGCGATTCGACCGAAACTTGCATATCCACTCCTGCTACCGCGACGGCCCGTCGCGGCACGATGTTGAAGACCTGTCCGACCGCCGGCCGGGCCAGCGCCCTCCAGCGGAACTTACTAGTTTCGCCGATTACGGGCCGCGCTGCCAGCCGGGGCGGGCCGGCGTCTCGAATTCCGGGTTCAGGCGCGACCGCCCCGCTCCGGGCTCAGCGCAGGATCCGGCGGAAGGTCAGGTTCAGCCTCGGGCCGCAGGGCCGGGACAGCTTGGCGATGCCGTGCAGCCAGTGGCGCTGGGTGTCGCCGCGCATCAGCAGCAGGCAGCCCGAATCCAGCGGAATCCGGACTGGCGGCGCCTGCTCCGGCGCGCCTGCGCTCGGGCCGGCGCCGCGCGGCCGCTTGCGCTTCATCACGAACACCCGCCGCTCGCCCAGGCTGAGCGAGGCGATGGTCGGGCGCGGCCCAAGTTCGGGCTCGTCGTCGCTGTGGAAGCCCATGCCGTCGCGGTGGTCGCGGTAGTAATTGAGCAGGACGCTGTTGAAAACCGCGCCGCTGGCCCGCTCCACCCGCCCCTTCAGGTCGGCCAGCAGCGGCGTCCATGGGCGCGGCTGCAGTTGCAGGCCGGAGTAGGTGTAGGCGGCATCGGCATCGCCGTACCAGGCGCTCAGGCGCGGCTGCGCGACCTCGCGCCCGAACACCACGATCCTGTCGGCGCGCCAGGGCACCTGCTCGATCAGCTCGGCGAGGATCTCGGCGTCGGGTCGGCCCAGGTCCAGATGCGCCAGCCGCGAAACATCGGCGCCGTCCATCGCCAGGGTTTCGAAGGTGTCGGACGGGGCGAACAGGTCCTGCATGCGCGGTGGCGCTCCTCGAAGCCGGCGCCGGGGCTGGTGCGAAAGGCGGGACTCGAACCCGCACGGGGGTTACCCGCTGGAACCTAAATCCAGTGCGTCTACCAATTCCGCCACTTTCGCGTTCGCGCCGCCCCGCAACGCGGGCCGGGCATTCTAGGCGCGCGAAGCGGGTGGGCGCAAAGGCTGCGGTGCGCGCCGCGTCCGACGGCCTGGCGCATGGCCGGCCTCTAGCCGGAGGCCTGAATGGCGGCGCCGGCACCGGGCGAGAGGCCGTAGACCTCCTCGATCGCCGCGACCTTGCCGTCCTTGATCGTGATCAGCGTGGTCTTGCCGTCGCGGTAGTACTCGAAGCGCTCGCCGATCTCGGCGCCGCGCTTGTTCTCGAGCTTCTTGATCCGGCTTGGCGCACCAGCGACCTGGTAGACCTGCCCTACTCCATCGCCGATCACGATGACCCGGTTGCCGAAGGCGACCGAATCGCTGGCCCGTGCCGGCCCGGCGAACGCCAGTCCCAGCACGGCAATCATCAGCAAAGTACGCATCTGCGCTCTCCTAAGTCCGTGGAAAGCCCGAGCGTAGGGTGCGGGTCGCGCCGAAGAATTAACCGATTCCGGCGATGCGGCGAGCCGGTGCCGCAAAGGGATCGGCCCGCAACCAATACTTGCGTGCACCAACGAGACTGTGCGGAATTTGGCGCCGGTCCGTGCGGAGTACGCATTGAGAGGGCAGTCGCAAAACGCCGTCATGGCCTGACGCAAGCTCGATCCGGGCCCAGCACAAGAAGCGCTGACCGGCCCTTCCTACTTTCGTATCGGAACCACAAGGATCGTCACACCATGCGAATCATCCTGCTCGTCCTGCTCGCGCTGTGCACTCCGTTCGCGCATGCCCAACAGGTCAACCTCGAAAACCGCGGCACCTACATCTACGACTTCTACAACGGCGCCGCACGCATCCGCAATTTGACGGTGACGGGCTGGACCCAACTGCCCAACCATCCCTACGACCCGATGTCGTTCGCCTATGGCGTGCAGAGCGCTCCGATGCCCGCCGGAGTCACCACCCACGCCATGAGCTTCTGGTTCTACTCCGACGGGTACTTCGGCAACAATCCGGGCGACAGCGACCACGCCGCCATCATGCTCAAAGGCACCTGGAGCGCCGACAATCCCGCCACTCCGGCTTCCGAAGCGTTCGTACAGGGTCGCGGTGCGATCCTCGGCTCGCTGAATCCGGATCCGAACGTGAAGCACCACGGCAGCTCCGCGGTCGAGTTTTGGGGCGGAACGCAAAGCCACGTCCCGCTGGTGACCGTGCAACAGGGGCTGCGCGACTACACCTGGTACAAGGTCACCGTGCACACGAATGCATGGGGCGTGGGCTACGACGTTCGCGACCAAAGCAACAACATCGTCCACTCCTACTCGATCGCGGACACCTGGTTCCCGAATATTCCCAACAATCTCGGCGGCTGGTTCATCGTCGCCACCAACACCTCCAACACCAGCAACTGGAGCCTCACGTTCTCCGACGTGCAGATCTGGTGGTTCTGAGCGCAGACCGAGCTTTCAGCGGCTGCTGAACACCGCGATCCGGTAATTGCATGGCGATGCGTCGCCGTCGAGCCAGGGCTCGGCGGCGACCACCGACGTGCATGGGCCGAGGGTGCAGACGCGGATCGTGCGCCCTTTCGCCTGCTGCGCCAGCGCGTCGAGCACCTGACGCAGGATCGCGCCGGTGAACGGCGTGTACAGGTAATAGACGCTGCCGGCGTTCAGATCGGCCTCGCGCGCATCCGCGCAGGCGAAGCTGGCACGGTCCAGGCCGAGCTCGGCGGCGCAGACGCGCGCACTGGCGACGTAGGCCGGTTCGATCTCGATGCCGTGGGCGCGCGCGCCGGTGCAAGCGGCGACCAGCAGCGGCACGTGGCCAAGGCCGGCGCCGAGGTCGATCAGCACGTCGTCGGCATTCAGCGACAGCCGCCGCAGCAGATCGAAGGCGTGCCGCGCCGGCGTCGGCTGGTAGAACACCATCTCCTCGCCGAGCGCACCCACCTCCTCGCTGGGTGCCGGCAGGCGCAGTACGCCGCTGACCAGTTCGTCGAGGTGATCGTAATGCTCGCCCGTGGCCGCTTCGCAGGTTTGCCTGGCCCACTGCAACAGTCGCGTACCGCCGTGGCGGATGTCCTCGCGCAAGTCGTCGTAGAAGGCTCTATCCAGGGTTTCGAGCCTGTCCCGCAGCGTTCGCGCACGCGTCTGGTCGGTCGCGCCGTCCCCATCGTGGGCGGAGAAGTCCATCGCGCGCTCCAGGCGATCCAACGCCTGCGAGCGCTCACGCAGTCGCAGCGGCTCGAACAGCGCCAAGTCCGCTTCCAGCGTGTCGAGCAAGCCCTTCAGTGCGGTCATCGGATCGGTCGGCGTGGCGTCGGGAAACCGCCGAATGGTAGCCGGTGCCGGATTGTCCGGATCGGCGAGCCGTCAGGGCCCGCGCCTTGGACCGATCGACGGAGGATCGCGACCGCTCACGACGATGCCCCGGAAATCGGCCTCACCGCGCCGGTTTCGGGCTCAACGCCCCCGATCGCGCCGCAGCCAGGCACGCACCGACAACGCGATCAGCGCGGCAAAGACCAGCCAGGAAACCGCGTCGAACACACCGTCGCCGACCAAAGCACTGATCAGGCCGACCAGGCTCGCGAGCGCGATCCAGGCCGGAACGACGAAGGGACTGCGCGGTGCGCTGACGCGGCTCACGCGCGGCTCCCCGCGCGGCCGTTCTCGTCCAAGCCGGCGCGCTCGATTTCGGACACGCGCGCTTCCGTGCTGCCGCGCTTGAACCACAGGTACAGGCCGGAGACCAGCACCGCGATGGTGAGCAGATCGAGCAGGGCCCACAGAATCTTCAGCGGCAGGCTGCCGTAGTCGCCGAAATGCAAAGGTTGCGACAGCAGCAGCACGGTCATGTAGCTAGGCAGTTGCGGCTGCGCCGTGAGCGCGCCGGTCTCGGCGTCGATCAACACGGGCCGGTACAGGCGCTCGGTCAGTGGCGTGGCGCCGTGCATGAATACACCGTAGTGGTGATCGCCGCTGTAGCCGGTGCCCGGAAAGCTCACGAAAGCCGGCGTCATACCGGGCTCGGCCGCGCGCGCGACGGCCACCGCGGCCTCCAGCGAGGCCAGCTGCTGCGGGCGCGGGCGCCCCTCGTAGGCGGCGGCGAACTCGCCCAGCTGTTCGGTCTGCCACGCCGACTCCAAGGGCTGGGCCAACGTGTTGATCGCGCCGGTGATGCCCACCACCAGCGCCCAGCCCAGGGTCACCACGCCCAGCACGTTGTGCAGGTCGAGCCAGGCCAGGCGGCGGCTGCGCCCGGTACGCAGCGTGCCGAACGGCAGCTTGCGCATGAACGGTCCGTACAGCACCAGCCCCGACACGATCGCGACCGCGAACAGCAGCGCCATCGCGCCGAGGAACAGCATGCCCGGCAGGCCGACGAACACGTCGGTGTGCAGGCGGTACAGGAAGTACATCACGCCTTCGTTGAACTGCGCCGCCGGCAGCAGCTCGCCGGTGTACTGATGCAGCACCGCCGTGTGCATCTCCGGCGGCGGCGTGTCGGGCCGAGCGCCGGTGTTCACGTACACGCTGGGGGAATGGTCGTCCCAGCCGAAGAACAGCGGCACGTCGCCCGGATAGCGGGCGAGCGCCTTGGCGACCAGCGCGTCGATGTTCGCCGGTTGCGCACCAGCCGCCGCCGGCGCGACCTCGGGATCGGCACCGGTGAGGTGGCTGATCTCCTCCCAGAACACCAGCGGCAATCCGGTGATGCACAGCATCAACAAGAACAGCGTGCACACCAGACTGGTCCACTTGTGGACCAGGAACCAAGCCTTGAGGGTGCTGCGCTGCATGAGGCCTCAGAAACGGTAGGTGACGGTGCCGACGACGGTGCGCGGATTGCCGCTGAAGCAGTCGCCGAAGTTGCGGCAAGGCGCGAAATACGCCTTGTCGAACAGGTTGGTCACGTTGAGCGCGAAGGTCCATTCCGGCAGCTGCAGCTCGAGCAGCGCGTCGGCCAGCGTGTAGCTGGGCGTCCGCACAGTGCTGGTCGCGCCGGTGGACACGGTCGAACCCACGTAGCGGCCGCCCAGGCCGGCGCGCAGCAGCATGTCGTCGCCGACCTGGAAGCCCTTGGCCAGCCACACCGACGCCAGATCCTGCGGGGTGTCGTTGAGGCGCTGCCCGACCTCGGGCGCGAAGTTGCTCTTGGTGACCTCGGCCTCGTTGCGGCTGTAGCTGGCGGTGACGGTCAGATCGTTGTCGAAGACATACGCAGCTTCCAGCTCGAAGCCCTTGGACTCGATCTCGCCGGTCTGGACCACGTTGAGCACGTTGTCCGGGTCGTTGGTCTGGCGGTTGGTCTCGGTGATGCGATAGATCGCCGCGGTGAACATCGCGTTGCGCGTGGGCTGCCACTTCACGCCGGTCTCGACCTGGTGGCCGCGCATCGGGTCGAAGGAGTTGCCGTACAGGTCCTGACCGGTCACCGGCAGGAACGACTCGGAATAGCTGACGTACGGCGAGATCGTGTCGGTGACATCGCCGATCAGGCCGACGCGGTAGGTGGTGGCGTTGTCGGTCTGGTCCGGCAGGCCCTGGGTCTGCGAGCGCGAGTGGTCGCGGCGCGCGCCCAGCACCAGCGACACCCGGTCGGCGTAGCGGATCTGATCCTGCAGGTACAGGCCGGTCTGGGTGGTGCGCTGGTTCGGCAGGCGGGTGTACTCGGGCACCGTGACGCCGGTCGAAACCGGGTTGTAGATGTCGATGGGCGTGGTCGTGCCGGAGAACGTCGACGACTCCTCGCGGAAATCGGTGTAGTCCACGCCGGCCAGCAGCAGGTGCCGGAAGGCGCCGGTGGCGAAGTCGAACTGCAGCGAGTTGTCGCTGGTCAGGATGCGGTTGTCGGGCTTGACGCCGTAGGTGAGGCGGTTGAGCACGCGATCGTCGGCGTCGATGAAGGGATCTTCCGGATTGCTGTAGGTGTCCGGGAAGATCTCGCGGAAGTCGGTCTTCGAGTCGATGTAGCGCAGGTTCGAGCGCCAGGTCACCACGTCGTTGAAGGCGTGGTCGAACAGCACCGTCGCGCTGACCGAGCGCGTGTCGAGCTTGTCGAAGTCCTCGTCGCCCAGGAAGGTGGACGGGTCGAGCTTGCGGCCCGCAGGCGCCTTCAGGGTCGCCGCCACAGGCAGGAACTGCTGGCTCGAGGCCGTGCGGTCGCGCTGGTAGCTCGCCATCACGGTGAGGTTGCTGCGCTCGCCGCGCCAGCTCAGCGAGGGCGCGATGTAGATGCGGTCGTCGTCGATCCGGTCGGTCTGCATGCCCGAATCGCGGACCACGCCGACCAGGCGGCCGGCCAGGTTGCCGGACTCGCCCAGGGCGCCGGTGATGTCGCCCTGCAACTGGTAGCGGTCGAAGTTGCCGACCTGCAGGCCGACCTCGCCCGCATCCTCGAAACGCGGGCGCTTGCTCATCGCATTGATGATGCCGCCGGTGGCGCCGGCGCCGTACAGCACCGACGACGGGCCGCGCAGCACTTCCACGCGCTCCAATCCGTAGACTTCCGGGCGAGCCATCGGGCTGAAGCCGTAGAGCTTGCGCATGCCGTCGACGTACTGGACCGGGTCCAGGCCGCGGATCGTGCTGGCGTCGGCGCGCGTGTCCAGGCCCCAGGCATCGGCGGCGACGCCGGCGCTGTAGCGCAGCGTTTCCTGCAGATTGCGAGCGCCGCGGTCGGTGAACAAGGCCGAGGTGACCACGCTGATGGCCTGCGGCGTTTCGGTCAGCGGGGTGTCGGTCTTGGTCGCCGTGGTCGCACGTTCCGCCACGACGGTGACGGCGTCCAGGGCGTGGGCTTCGTCGGCGGTCTGGGCCTGGGCGATGGCAGACGCCAGCGCGGTGGGAACCAACAGGGACAGCATCAGGACGGTGCGGCGGCGGAGCGTGAAACGGGACATCGGGCCCTTCCCTAAGCGAAATCGTCGCGGGATTATGGGAACCGGCCCCTCTAAACGCAAATGATTCTCAGCTGCGAAGCGGGCAACCGCCGCATCCGGCACAACCATGGACGCCCGCTGCGACCGCGCGAGCGCGTCCTGAGACGGCATCGGCATGGCAGGCGTCGCATCCGCCCTCGCGTCCCGATCGCGGGGTCGGAGCAGACCCGGCCTGAATCCCGGGCCACCCGCGCGCCGAAAGTCGGCAGCACTCGGCATCCCCGCTGCCTGTAAACTGGTCGTTTTTTGGCCATTCGTATTTTGGAAGCTTCGCAACGGACGCTCGTCCGTGGCCCGACGTTCATACGCCTGCTCGCCCGCCTCACCGACATCGACGTTCCACCGCCCCAGCCATCGCTGTCGGACCGGTTGAGCGATTGGATCGACTGGACCCGGGCCGTGGCCTTGTCTCGGGTCCTGGACGGCAAGCCGCCGGCGGCAGAATCGGGCGGACCGGTCTTCGACGGCGTGGAAGAGTCCGCATACGCCGCTACGCGCGCTTCGTTGAGCAGCGCGATCGCCGCCTGCCTGGAACTGCCCGCTTCCACGCAGGCCGACGCCGAGCCTGCGCAAGCCGACTACGCGGTTTTCCAGCAGCATTACCTCGCCACGCAGCGGGCGATGTTGACGGCGACCGGCCGGCTGCGCGGACGACTGCGCGACCTGCTCGTCGGCCTATCGGCGGACACCGCCCGGCTCGCCGAGCTGGACGCGCTGATGGAAGCGGTGCTGAGCCCGCGCGAGCAGGCGTTGCTGGCTGCGGTCCCGGCCTTGCTCGGCGCGCATTTCGAACGCTTGCGTCTGGCCGCGCAGCCGGCCGCGGACGACACGCCCACCGCGGCCGCCGATGCCTGGCTGAACGTATTTCGCAAGGACATGCAGGGCGTGTTGCTCGCCGAACTGGATGTGCGTTTTCTACCGCTGGAAGCCCTGCTCGCGGCGCTTCGCAGCCACTCATTGGTGCCTGATGTTCAGACTGCTTGATCTTGTTGTATTCCTGCTCGGCCTGGTCGCGGTGTGCTGGATCGGCGCCGGCTATCTCGTCTCGAACCCGCTGGGCCTGGCCGTCACCCTGCTGATCGGCGCCGGCTATCTGGCCGGAGGACTGGAGCTGCTGCGCTACCGGCGGGCCACGTCCACGCTGGAGCGCGGCCTCGGCGAGCTGTCGGCAGCGCCGACCAGCCTGGAGGACTGGCTCGCCCAGTTGGATCCTTCCCTGCGCAATGCGACGCGCCAGCGCATCGAAGGCCAGCGCGTGGCGTTGCCGGGGCCGGCGCTGACGCCCTACCTGGTCGGCCTGCTGGTGCTGCTGGGCATGCTGGGCACGCTGCTGGGCATGATGGCGATGCTCAGAGGCACCGGATTGGCGCTGGAAACCGCGACCGACCTGCAGGCGATCCGCGACTCCCTGGCCGCGCCGGTGAAGGGGCTCGGATTCGCGTTCGGCACCTCGATCGCGGGCGTCGCCACTTCGGCGATGCTGGGCCTGCTGGCCGCGCTGTGCAGGCGCGAGCGGCTGCGGGTGGTGCAGTCGCTGGATGCGAAGATCGCGACGAGCTTGCGCAGCCATTCGCTAAGCCATCGGCGCGAAGAGAGCTTCAGGCTGCTGCAGCTGCAGACCGACCTGATGCCCACGCTGATCGATCGCCTGCAGACGATGATGGCGACGATCGAGCGGCAAAGCCTGGCCAGCAACGAACGCCAGATCGCCAGCCAGGCAGCCTTCCACGACAGGACCCAGGCCGTGTTCATGCAACTGGCGTCCTCCGTGGAGCAGTCGTTGCAGAAAAGCGTTTCCGACAGCGTCCGTGTCGCCAGCGAAGCCTTGCAACCGGTCATGGAGACGACGATGGCGGCCATGGCGCGCGAGACCACCGCGCTGCACGACACGGTCAACCAGGCCGTGGAGCGGCAACTGCAGGGCTTGTCGGCAGGATTCGAAACCGCCACCACCAACGTCGCGAACATCTGGACCCAGTCGCTGGCCGAACAGCAGCGAACCAACGAAACCCTCACCGAGGACCTGCGCGGCACTCTGGACCGATTCGGCGCCAGCTTCGAGCAGCGCTCGACCGGTCTGCTGGACAGCGTCGGCGCCCGCCTCGACACCACGGCAAGCGCCGTGACGCAGGCCTGGACCCAGGCGCTGTCGCAGCAGCAGGACGTCAATGCGGCCCTGTCCGCGCAGAACCAGGAGGCGCTGGCCGCAGCGGCCGCCACGTTCGAGCGGCACTCGGCCTCGTTGCTGCGCACCGTCGATCAGTCGCATGGCGAACTGCGGACGGCGCTGGCCGCTCAGGATCAACAGCGTCTGAGCGCCTGGACCGAATCTCTGGCATCGATGAGCAGCGCCCTGCGCGAGGACTGGGCGCAGGCCGGCATCGACACGACGAGCCGCCAGCAAAGCATCTGCGACACTCTGGCCCGCACCGCGGACGAGATCGGCGCACGCACGCAGGCGCATGCCAGCGAGACGATCGCCGAGATTTCGCGACTGGTGGACACCGCCTCGGAAGCGCCCAAGGCCGCCGCCGAGGTCATCGCCGAGCTGCGCCAGAACCTGTCCGAGAGCATGGCCCGCGATACCGCGGTGCTGGAAGAACGCACCCAGTTGCTGTCCACGCTGGACACCCTGCTCTCCGCCGTGAATCACGCCTCCACCGAACAGCGCAGCGCCATCGATGCGCTGGTCGCGACTTCGGCGGATCTGCTCGACCGGGTCGGCACCCGCTTCATGGGCCATATCGAATCCGAAACCGGCAAGCTCGGCGCGGTCGCGAACCAGGTAAGCGTGGGCGCGGTCGAAGTGGCGAGCCTGGGCGAGGCCTTCGGTGCCGCCGTGCGCGTGTTCGGCGACTCGAACGACAAGCTCGCCGACCGCCTGCAGGGGATCGAAGACGCGTTGCAGAAATCGCTGGTACGCAGCGATGAACAACTGGCGTACTACGTCGCCCAGGCGCGGGAGGTCATCGACCTGAGCCTGCTCGCGCAGAAGCAGATTGTCGAGGACCTGCAGCAGTTGCCTGCTTCGCGCGCGTCGAACGACGCTGCAGCGGCATGAGCACGGATATCAGCAGTGAGGTCGATGGCGGCGCGGATGCGGAGGTGTCGGTCTGGGCCGCGTTCGGCGACCTGATGTCGATCCTGCTCGGCGCGTTCGTGCTGATCCTGGTCGGCGTGATCGCCGTGCAGCTGCAGTTGGAGATCAAGCTCAACAAGGAGATCGCGCAGCGCAAGATCGAGACCCAGCGCCGCCTGACCCTGGAGCGCGCGCTGGCCGCGCCCTTGGCGGCAGGCCGGATCACGCTGGTCGACGGGCGCATCGGCATACGCGGCAGCGTGCTGTTCGCCTTGAATTCCGATCGGTTGCAGCCCGAGGGCCGCGACGTGCTCAGGAGCCTGGCCGGCCCGCTCTCGGAGTATCTGCGCGCCCGCGATGAAGTCCTGATGGTCAGCGGCTATACCGACGACCGCCAGGTCAGCGACGCTAACCGCGAGTTCGCGGACAACTGGGAACTCTCCGCCCAGCGCGCCCTGACCGTGACCCGCGCCTTGATCGCCGAGGGCGTGCCCTCGTCCTCGGTGTTCGCCGCCGCGTTCGGCGCCGAGCAGCCGGTCGGCGCCAACACCGACGAAGCCGGACGCGCCAGCAATCGGCGCGTGGAGATGGCGCCAGTCCCACGGTTGCGGCGCACGTCCTCCGATGCGCGATAACCGGGTCCCCGACCACGCGATCCTCGATGCCTGGCGCGAGCAAGGCGCCGACCGCATGGATCCCCTCGCTTTCCACTACCTGGTGGCGCTGCGGCGGCGCGCGATCGACCGCGACGGCGATGCCCGGCGCGAGCTGGACCGCCGCCTGTCCGATCTGATCGCGGCCTATGCCGGCGATCTCGCGGGCACGGCCGCTCATGCTGCGGATACCGCCCCCACCGGCACGCCCGCACGCGGAATGCTCGGCGAACTGGCCGACGAGCTCGCCGCTCGCGCCGCGTCCCGCAACGGCGGCAACGCCGCCGACGACAACGCAACTCGCGCCGCCCTTCCGGAACTGGGCATGCTCGACGACTTCCGCAAGCTCTGGGCCAGCGTGCGCAGCGACAGTCAGGTCCGACGCTCGCTGGAGGACGCGCCCAGCAATGCCGGCCCACTCAATTCCAGCCGTCTCGTCCACCGCTCGCTCAGCCTGATGCGCGAACTCTCGCCCGGCTACCTGCAGCAGTTCCTCGCCTACATCGACGCCTTGTCGTGGCTGGAACAGATGAACGACGGCGGCGTCCTCGCTGCGCAAGACCCGCCGCAACGCGACAGCGGCAAGCCGCGTACCCGTAAGCCACGCAAGCGCCGCGAGTAGAGCCGACGGACAAGCGCCTGCGAAACGCCAGCGGCCCGCCCGCGTTTTCGCGATACCCCGATATCGGCCACAATCGGCCGGTCGCGAGCGCCGCTCGCTCCGCCCGACCCCGCATGCCTGCATTGCCATCCCACGGCGCCTGGACCGGTACCCTGCTGCTCGGTGAGCACGTGGCCGTGCTGCAAGGCCGCGCCGGCGGCAGCCTCCTTCATGCGCATTACGCGCACCAGTTGCTGCTCAGCGAGGGCGCGCCGTGGCAAGTGGAAATCGACGGCGAACGACGCCAGGGCCAGCGCTTGTGGCTGCCCTCGTTCCAGCCGCATGCCGTGCTCGCCGCGCCGGCCGAGGGCTGCACGGTGTTCCTCGAACCCAGCCACGCCGATGTCGAGGCGATAGTCCAGCAATTGCCGCAGTTGCCGGCGCGGCTGCCGGCGCTGCGATCGCTGTTGCCCGGCCTGTGCCGGGCGCAAGCGTTGGACCGGCGCCTGCAGGCGGCCATCGCCGAAATCGGCGCGCGCCTGCCCGATAGCGTGGCTGCCGCCGATATCGCCCAGGCCGCACACCTTTCGCCCAGCCAGCTGCATCGGCGCTTCCAGTCCGACCTGGCGGTCAGCCTGCGCGGCTGGGTGTTGTGGCGACGTTTGCACCAGGCCTTGGTCCGCTACCTCGCCGGCGACAACCTGACCGCCAGCGCGCACGCCGCCGGTTTCGCCGACTTGGCGCATCTGTCGCGCAGCTTGCGGCGCATATTCGGCATCAGTGCCGCGCAGCTGCGCGGCCTGCAGTTGCAGGCCTAGCGCGAGCGGGCCTGCGCGAGCTGCGGCGGCAACGCCGGCACCTCTGCATGCGGCAGCTCGCGGAACGGCGCCAGCAACTGGCCGACATAGTCGCGCGGGTAATCCGGCTGGCTGCCGATGCCCAGGTCGCGACCGCTCAGGCGATAAGCGGGCGCATCGAAGGCGGTGCCCAGCAGCCGGTCCCAGACGGTGAAGAACAGCCCGAAGTTGACGTCGCCGGCGCTGCCGTAGCGCAGGTGATGAAAGCGGTGCAGCGGCGCCCATGCCATCACCCGGCCCAGCCAACCCGGCCGCATGTCGACGTTGGAATGCTGCAACAGCAGTTGGATGGCGATGGCGAAGGCCAGCACCGCCGCCAGCGGATACGGCATGCCCAGCAACAGCAACGGCACCACGCCGCCCACGGCTTCGGTGGCCTGGTGCAGCGGATGCTTCATCAGACCGTTGAAGCCGTACATCCGGCTCACGCTGTGGTGCACGGCATGCAAGCGCCACAGCCAGCCGATGCGATGGCTGGCGTAGTGCATGAGGGTCAGGCCCAGATCGGCGCCGACGATGGCCAGCAGCAGTTGCGCGGCGAACGGCCACTGGGTCGGCCAGCACCGCCACGGCACCCACGCTGCGAGCAGCGGTATCAGGCCGATCGACAGCAGGTTCAAGCCTTCGTTGACCAGGACGTGCAAGGCATCGCGGCCGCGATCGCCGTGGTTCTGGTTGAAGTTCCGGTCGTACGGCCAAAGGTGCTCGGCGAGGAAGGACAGCAGCGCCGCCAGGCTCAGCAACGGCAGCAGCCATAGCGCATCGCCGTCGCGGTGGCCGACCCACCACACCGCCGTGCCGACGAAGCCGAGCAGGAACAAGGGCGCGTACAGGCGCAGCATCCAGCGTTTCATCTTCGCTCCAGGCGACCGTGGAGCTGGCATGCTGGCGCCCACGCCGCCCGCGTGGCTTGAACAAACCACGCATCCTGCGCGTTGGGACCGTCTAACTGGAAGAAGTAGCGCCGCGCTTATCGCACGGCGGCGGTCGCCTCTTTGCCGTTCCGACCCAATGAAATCTCGCGCGTCTTCGACAGCGCACCCGGCCGCCACGACAGCGTCCAGCGGTAGCGCCCCGGCTCCGGGCAGGGACCTGCCGAGCCGCGGTCGAGAGAGCGCTTGCAGATCGGCGAATCACGCACGACGTCGAAGGTGACCTGGATGCGATCGCCGACGATCGCCAGCGCACGTACTTCGCCCGGCAAGTGCAAGGACGCGTCTTCGACATAACCGCTGGGTTCGGCGCGTCGAATGCGATCGATCGTGGCGCTGTCATAGAACGGACGGTTGTTACGCACACGCGGGTCGTCCTTCTGCAGTGGCGTCATTACGATGACGTCGTTCTCACAGTCGAAGCCCGCGCCGATGCAGGTCGCGGTATGCAGATAGACCACTTCGTCCACGCCGTCGCGATCGAAGTCCGCGATGTGGACGTGGCTGGCCCGGTGATCGAATTGGATATCGTCGCCCGGGCTGAACGCCGTCCAGACATTGGCCGCACGCACCGCCCCACGACTGTCGATGGCGCCGGCGGCGCCGCTGAACATCATGACCAACGCCGCGACCGCCATGGCCGCGATTCCTTGCCGCTTACGCATGACCAGCTCCTTGTCCGTCGTCCCAGGATTCTAGAACGGCTGGCCGCGCGCACGGCATCGCCGTACCGCCCGAATCTCCCGGCCTGGCGCAACGCCCGGACAAAGAAAAAGGCACCCGGACTTGCGTCGTGGGTGCCTTTGAATTGGTGGGCCGTCAAGGATTCGAACCTTGGACCTATTGATTAAGAGTCAACTGCTCTACCAACTGAGCTAACGGCCCGGTACATCAGGAGCGAAATTGTATCAGAAGCTTTTCGGTCCTTACAACAATGGGGTGGCTGAGGGGACTCGAACCCCCGACATCTGGAATCACAATCCAGTACTCTAACCAGCTGAGCTACAGCCACCGTAAAACGTAAACGTACTGCGTAAATCGGTTGCGAACTTGGCGCGCCCGGCGGGAATCGAACCCACAACCACCGGCTTAGAAGGCCGGTGCTCTATCCAGTTGAGCTACGGGCGCCAGTCCAACCATCTTAACTGACGCCCCAGCCTGAGTAGCGGATGGTCGGGGCAGAGGGATTCGAACCCACGACATCCAGCTCCCAAAGCTGGCGCTCTACCAGGCTGAGCTATACCCCGAGCCGGGACTTTCGTTGCGCGCCAACGCCGCGAAAGGTCGAGTAGTTTGGGCGGCGGCATCGCCGCTGTCAACGAGGCAGCGACGAATCCGGCGGCGTGTATGCTCCCGGCATCGTGAACATCCGTTCATTCGGCACATCAGGGGCACAGACATGCGCAGCGGCAATCCGGCATTGAAGGAATCGACCTTTCTCGACCTCGGCACCGGTTCGGTGGTCCAGGGCGACAGCCAGGCGATGAGCTTGAACGGCACGGTCAACAAGACCGGCCTGCTGTTGCTGCTGACCGTGATCACCGCCGCCTACGCCTGGAGCCAGATCAGCATCACCCCCGAGGGCGCCACCGGCCTGATGCCGTTCATGCTGATCGGCGGCCTGGGCGGCTTCGTCCTGGCCATGGTGACGGTGTTCAAGAAGACCTGGGCGCCGGTGACCGCGCCGGCATACGCGCTGGTCGAGGGCCTGTTCCTGGGTGCGATCTCGTCGATGTTCGAGGCGCGCTTCCCGGGCATCGTGATGCAGGCGGTGATGCTGACCTTCGGCACCCTGTTCGCGTTGCTGCTGGCCTACCGTTCGGGCCTGATCAAGGCGACCGAGAACTTCAAGCTGGGTGTGGCCGCGGCCACCGGCGGCATCTTCCTGCTGTACCTGGTCAGCTTCGGCATGAGCCTGTTCGGCAAGAACATCCCCTACATCCACGAGTCCGGCCTGATCGGCATCGGCTTCAGCCTGTTCGTGGTCGTGGTCGCGGCGCTGAACCTGGTGCTGGACTTCGACTTCATCGAAACCGGCGTCGAGCAGCGCGCGCCCAAGTACATGGAGTGGTACGCCGCGTTCGGCCTGATGGTCACCCTGGTGTGGCTGTACGTCGAGTTCCTGCGCCTGCTGTCTAAGCTGCAGTCGCGCAACTGACCCCGGCGCTCGGTCGCAACGAAGAAGGGGCGCAATCGCGCCCCTTTTTCTTTGTCCGCGTTTCTTGCTCGCGATACCGCGCTCAGCCTTGCCCTTCGGCCGGTTGCGCGAGCGGCTGCGGCGCGCGCTTGCGCGAGGACCACAGCATCGCCGCGAGGGTGATCGCGCCCAGCAGCCAGCTGTAGTGCACGCTGCCGGCCAGCGCCAGCGGCGAGACCGCGCCCAGCGAGGCCGCCAGCAGGATCTGCGCGCCGTAGGGCAGCACGCCCTGGGTCACGCAGGCGAAGATGTCGAGCACGCTGGCCGCACGTGCCGGCGGCACACCGTGCTGCTGGGCGATGTCGCGGGCCAAGCCGCCGCTGATCAGGATCGCGACGGTGTTGTTGGCGGTGAACACGTCGGTGGTCGCCGACAAGGCGGCGATGCTGACCTCGCCCGCGCGCCGGCTCTTGTGCCCGCGCGCGAAGCGGCCGATCGCCTGCGCCAGCCAGGCCAGGCCGCCGGTCGCCTTCATCAGCGCGCCCAGGCCGCCGACCAGCAGCGACAGCAGGGTGATTTCGATCATGCTCTCGAAGCCGTCCCAGATATGCCCGGCGTAGGCGGCCAGGCCGAAGTCCTCGGCGAGGAAGGCGCCGAACGCGCCCGCCACCACCAAGCCCACGCTCAGCACCACGATCACGTCGACGCCGGCCAGGGCCAGGCCCAGCACGATCAGGTACGGCACGATCAGCCAGGCCGAGACCGGCTCCAGCGGCGCGACCGGCGCGGTCTCGCCGACGAAGCCAAGCACGACCAGGGTCAGCAGCGCGGCCGGCAACGCCAGCTTGAAGTTCTCGCGGAACTTCTCGCGCATGGTGCAGCCCTGAGTGCGGGTGGCGACGATGGCGGTATCGGAGATCACCGACAAGTTGTCGCCGAAGGTGGCACCGCCGATCACCGCGCCCAGCACCAGCGCCCGGTCCAGGCCGGAGGCGTCGGACACGCCGAGCGCGATCGGCGCGACCGCGGCGATGGTGCCCATCGAGGTACCCAGCGACAGCGAGATGAAACCGGCGACCACGAACAGGCTCGGCAGCAGCAGCGCCGGGTGCACGTGGCCGATACCGAGCGAGACGATCGCGTCGACCGCGCCGATCGCCTTGGACACTTCGACGAAGCCGCCGGCGAGCAGGAAAATCAGGCACATCAGCACCACGTTGCTGTCGCCCATGCCTTCCAGCAGCGTGTCCAGCGGCTTGAGCTTGCGGCGCCAGGCGATGAACGCGGCCAGCGCCAGCGCCGGCAGGATCGCGACCGGCGCGCGCAGCTGATAGAAGCCCATCGCTTCGCCGTGGGTGGTGAAGTAGATCCCGGCGCCGAAGAACAGCGCCAGAAACAACAGCAGGGGCGTCAGCGCGAGCGCGCTGGGGCGGACCGGGGCATTCATCGCTTCATCCGAATGGATTCTAAAACCGGGTAATTTTGCAGCGCAGCATGGCGTATGTCGAGTACCGGCGATCGGTCCGCCCTGTCCAACGCCGCCCGGCCCGCCCAGCGGCCCTGCTTGGCTCTGCCTGGTCCGGTCCGGTCGGAGCGGGATCGGGCCCGGCGGCCCGAATCGGCTCCCTCAGGCCCAGGGGCGCCGACAGCCGCCGCAAACGAAAGAGGCGCCCGAAGGCGCCCCAGTCGTATTCCGGCGATTGGCGTCGGGCGCTCAGGCCACGGCGCGGCTCGCGATCGCCTTGGCGAACGACAGCGTATTGCCCTCGCCGCCCAGGTCCGGGGTCAGCGAATCCTTGGCTTCGAGCGTGGCGACGATGGCCTCGCGCAGCTTGGTCGCTTTCTCGGGCTGGCCGAGGTGGTCGAGCATCTGCGCCGCGCCCAGCAGCAATGCGCAGGGGTTGGCGATGCCCTTGCCGGCGATGTCCGGGGCCGAGCCGTGCACGGCCTCGAAGATCGCCGCGTCGGTGCCGATATTGGCGCCCGGGGCCAGGCCCAGGCCGCCGACCAGACCGGCGCAGAGGTCGGAGATGATGTCGCCGAACAGGTTGGTGGTGACGATGATGTCGAACTGCTCCGGACGCATCACCAGCTGCATGCAGGTGTTGTCCACGATCATCTCGTTGCACTGGATGTCCGGGTACTGCTGCGCGACTTCGCGCGCGGTCTTCAGGAACAGGCCCGAGGTCGACTTCAGGATGTTGGCCTTGTGCACCACCGTGACCTTCTTGCGGCCGGTCTTGCGGGCCAGGTCGAAGGCGTAGCGCACGATGCGCTCGGAGCCGCGGCGGGTGATCTTCTGGGTCAGCAGCGCGGTCTCGCCGTCTTCCGACAAGGACTGGCCTTCGCCGATGTAGGCGCCTTCGGTGTTCTCGCGCACGGTGATCAGATCGACGCCGGTCGGGAAGCGCGACTTGGTGTTCGGGAACGACTTGGCCGGACGCACATTGGCGTACAGGTCGAAGCGCTTGCGCAGCTCGACGTTGATCGAGCTGAAGCCCTCGCCGACCGGCGTGGTCAGCGGGCTCTTGAGCGCGATGCGGTTCTTGCGAATCGAGTCCATGGTCGCGGCCGGCAGCAGTTCGCCGTGCTTTTCCAATGCGACCAGGCCGGCATCGGCGAATTCGTAGCTCAGACCGAGGTTCATCGCGTCGAGCACGTGCAGGGTGGCGTCCATGATCTCCGGGCCGATGCCGTCGCCACGGATGACCGTAATGGTTTGCGTCATGAGGGAAGTCTTCCAACGATAGGGCGCGGCGCAAGCGGCGCGGCGCACGAAATGTGAGCCCCATAATTATGCCGGAAGCGGCCCCGCCCTGCATTCGGCGGCGTATTGGACGATGGTCGGGTGGACGCGCCCGGGCGCTGAAAGCTAGGCGGGGCGGGCCTGCGCCGGCTCAGAGCGCGCGAGCGCTGCGTTCATGCTTCTGCCAGCCTGTCGCGCACCGGGCAGGCGAGCGCGCGGGATTTTTCCGTTCCTCGGCAGAGCCGTAAGATGCGGCGAGCGCATGCGAACCGCACCATCGCGTCATTCCGGCCCATGGCGCCGGTGCGGTTGTCACCGCACCCTGTAAGCGACGCGGGCGAGCCGTTCATGGGGCAGCGCCGTCAGGGACGCCGCCCCGCTCTTCGCCTCAGCCGTGGTCGTGACCGGCCGGCGCCGCGGCTTCGCCCTGCTCCAGCCGGTCGAGGAAATCGACCGCGCGGCGCAGGTGCGGGATCACGATGGAACCGCCGACCACCAGGCCGACCGAGAAGGCCTCGAACATCTCGTCGCGGCTGACCCCGGCCTCCTTGCACTGGGCGACGTGGTAGCTGATGCAGTCGTCGCAGCGCAGCACCATCGAAGCGACCAAGCCCAGCAGCTCCTTGGTCTTCAGATCCAGCGCGCCGGGTTGGTAAGTCTGGGTGTCGAGGGCGAAGAAGCGCCGCACGACCTGGTTGGGTTCGGCCAGGATGCGTTCGTTCATGCGCTTGCGGAACGCGGTGAACTCGGCGACGCGGTCGCTTTCGGTACTGTCGTTGCTCACGGAAACTCCTTGGATGAGGGGGCGCGTTTGCCGTCCATGGCGTTACCGATTCGGCATGGGGATCGTCTGGCCCGTCCATCCCTGGCCGGGCGTTCGCAGGCGTAGGCGGCAGTGCCGCCCGGCACGCCCGCTCAACCCGCCAGCAGAGGTTCGAGACCGCCGGCGCGGTGCAGCGCGATCATGTCGTCGTAGCCGCCGACGTGGGTACCGCGGATGAAGATCTGCGGCACGCTGGTGCGACGGGTCAGGCTCATCATCTTTTCGCGCTGGGCCGGGTCCAGGTCGATCCGGACCTCGGTCCAGGACTCGCCCTTGCTCTTCAGGAAGTTCTTCGCGGCCACGCAATAGGGGCAGATCGCGGTGGTGTAGATCACGATCTTCTCGGCCGATTCGGTCGGCGCGGTGTCGGTGACGCTCAAGACGATTCTCCTGATGAAACTCGGCGGGGTGGTTGCGGTCGAATATGGGCCCGCACGGTGCGCCATTAAACCGCGCCTGCGGAACGCTGTCGTCCACCGGTGCCGCCCACGGCCCGGCGGGCTCCGATTAATGGACGATTCACCCCGCCGGGCATGGCGGACCGCATCCTGCCGTGCGAACGTGCACCTGCCGTCCGCGACACCCGCGACCGAGGAACGCCTGCTTGCGCCGCATCGCCCTGCTCTCCGCCGCCATCACCCTCGCCGTCGCCAGCGTCTGCGCGCCGGCCCAGGAATCGAGCCTGCCCGACATCGGCTCGTCCGCGGGCGAACTGCTGACCCCGGCCCAGGAGCGCGAATACGGCGCGATGATGCTGGCGCAGCTGCGCCACTACGACTACCTGCTGGAAGACCCGCTGATCAACAGCTGGCTCGACACCCTGGGCACGCGCCTGGCCGCCAGCAGCGACCGCCCGCGCCAGCCCTTCACCTTCTTCGTGATGCGCCAGCGCCAGATCAACGCCTTCGCGACCCTGGGCGGCTACATCGGCGTCAACGTCGGCCTGGTGCTGGCGGCCGAGCGCGAGGACGAAGTGGCTGCGGTGCTGTCGCACGAAATCGCCCACGTCACCCAGCAACACGTGCTGCGCGGGGTCGAGCGCGCCCAGCGCGACCAGTTGCCGATCCTGCTGGCGATGCTGGGCGCGATCGTCGCGGCCCAGGCCGCCGGCGGCAATTCCGCCGACGACGCCGCCCAGGCCGCGATGGTCTCGGCGATGGGCCTGATGCAGCAGCGCCAGATCGACTACACCCGCTCCAACGAGTCCGAAGCCGACCGCCTGGGCATCCAGACCCTGGCCCGCAGCCAGTACGATCCGGCCGCGATGGCGGACTTCTTCGCCAAGATGCAGGCCAAGTCGCGCAGCAACGCGGCCGGCTACTACGGCCCCACCCCCGATTACCTGCTGACCCACCCGGTCACCACGACCCGCATCAGCGAGGCCAAGGCGCGCGCCGAGCAGATCGCCCGCAGCACCGTGGTCGCGACCACGACGACGCCGAACGCCACCCGCAACGAACGCATCCCCAAGAACGGCTACAGCCTGCCCGGCGACGCGCGCGGTCTCGACAACCCGCTGCTGCCCGGCACGCTGAAGCTGCAGGGCTACGCGCTGTCCGGCGGCGAAACCGGCTTCTTCGAGTTCGCCCGCGAACGCATGCGCGTGCTCAGCGCCGAATCGCCGCGCGACGCCATCGCCGAGTACGAGCGTCTGGGCAAGGGCAAGCTCGACGACGCCCAGCGCTATGGCCTGGCGGTGGCGCGGATGCGCGCCAACCAGGCCGGCGCCGCGGCGCCGGTGTTCGCCGAATTGCTGCAGGAACACCCCGACCACCTGTGGCTGAGTCTGGCCCTGAGCGAAGCCGAATCGCTGAGCGGCAAGGCCGCCGCGGCCGACGCCCGCTTCGACTCCCTGCTGCGGCAGATGCCGAACAACCGCGCCGTGGCCCTGACCTATGCCCGCTCCCTGTCGGAGCGCAATACGGTCGAGGCCGGCAAGCGCGCCCAGGCGGTGCTGCGCCCGCTGCTGGGTGCGGCCAGCGAGGACGCGGTGTTCCAGCAAGTGTTCGCACGCGCCTGTGAGATTGCAGGCGACCCGATCCGTGCCGGCGAGGCCTATGCCGAGGCCGCCTACCTGGGCGGTCGCCCGGAACAGGCCCTGGTCCAGCTGAACACGCTGAAGAAGCGTCCGGAGCTGGACTACTACTCGCGCGCCCGGATCGAAGCCCGGATCGCCGCGATCACCCCGACCGTGCTGGAGTTGCGGCGCCAGGGCGTGAAGGACGAGGACCTGCGCCGGCGCTGAACGGCTCTGACCGGGGAATTCCGGACGTGTGACAGCCTGCTCCAGCGTCGCGGGTCCGCGCGCGGCGCGCGCGCCCCGCGGCGGCCGCTTTTGCCCAGCCAATCCCAAATCCCGCATCCCGCGCGCCGCCCTTTGCGACAGTGTCACGCGGGCGTCACAAAACGGTAGTGTACTGACGCGGTTTCAAGGAAGAGCCCCGTTCCCACTCCCCCCGGTGACCGCGTGCAGAAGCGCATTTTGATAGTCGAAGACGAACCCGCCATCCGCGACATGGTGTCCTTCGCCCTGCGCAAGGGCGAGTACGACCCGATCCATGCCGGCGATGCGCGCGAGGCCCAGGCGGCGATCGCCGACCGCGTCCCCGACCTGATCCTGCTCGACTGGATGCTGCCCGGCACCAGCGGCCTGGAACTGGCCCGGCGCTGGCGCAAGGAATCGCTGACCCGCGAAATCCCGATCATCATGCTGACCGCGCGCGGCGAAGAGAACGACCGCGTCGGCGGCCTGGAGGCCGGCGTCGACGATTACGTGGTCAAGCCGTTCTCGGCGCGCGAACTGCTGGCGCGGATCCGCGCCGTGCTGCGGCGCTCGCGCGAGGACGACGAGGACGGCAGCGTCGGCATCGGCCCGCTGCGCATCGACGGCGCCGCCCACCGCGTGTTCGCCCAGGGCGACGGCGGCGACCAGGCGGTGCAGATCGGCCCGACCGAATACCGCCTGCTGCACTTCTTCATGACCCACCCGGAACGCGTGTACTCGCGCACCCAGCTGCTCGATCACGTCTGGGGCGGCAGCGTCTACGTCGAAGAGCGCACGGTCGACGTGCACATCCGCCGCCTGCGCAAAACCCTGGAACCGCACCGTCTCGACGGCATGGTCCAGACCGTGCGTGGCGCCGGCTATCGTTTTTCTGCCTCACTCGCCGCGTAAGCTTGGCGGGTATGCCACCCCGCGCCCGATCCGCCTGGTTCCGCACCCTGGGACAGCTGCTGCTGATCCTGGTCGCTGCAGCCGTGGCCGGGCTGTTGATCGGCCAGCCGTGGCCGACCGTGACCCTGGCGGCGCTGGGCGTGGTCGCCTGGCACTACTGGCGGCTGCGGCGCGTGCTGATCCGGCTGACCGCGCGCCAGCGCCTGACCCCGCCGCTGGGCGAAGGCATCTGGAACGAGCTCGACCGGCTGCTGCACCGCAGCCAGGCCGAGATGCGCGGCCGCAAGCGCCGCCTGATCGAAATGCTGCGCGCCTACCGCGCCGCCGCCGCGGCGCTGCCCGACGCGATCGTGGTGGTGGAGCGCAACAGCCAGCGCATCCAGTGGTTCAACGAAGCCGCCAACGGCCTGCTCGGCCTGCGCTACCCGCGCGACATCGGCGGCTCGCTGTCGCAGAAACTGCAGCCGCTGCAGCTCGCGCACTGGCTGGCCGCCGGACGTAACGCCGAACCGCTGGAAGCGGCCTCGCCGTGGAACCCGGCCGCGACCCTGAGCCTGCGCCTGATCCCCTACTCCGAAAATCTGTGGCTGCTGGTCGCCCGCGACGTCAGCCGCCTGCTGCAGCTGGAGCAGATGCGCCGCGACTTCGTCGCCAACGTCTCGCACGAACTGCGCACGCCGCTGACCGTGGTCCACGGCTATCTGGACATGCTCGACCCCAGCGAATACCCGGACTGGGCGCCGATGCTGGCCGAGATGCAGCGCCAGTCGCAGCGCATGACCCAGTTGGTCGAAGACCTGCTGATGCTGTCGCGGCTGGAGTCGCAGGACAGCCTGCCGGCCGAGGAGACCGTGGCCATGTCCTCGATGCTGTCCACGCTCAAGCGCGAGGCCATGGCGCTGAGCCAGGGCCGGCACGAGATTGCGATGGAAGACCTGGCCGGGGTCGACCTGTGGGGCTCCAACAAGGAGCTGCACAGCGCGTTCTCGAACCTGGTCAGCAACGCGATCCGCTACACCCCGGCCGGCGGTTCGATCCGCATCCGCTTCCGCCCCGAAGACCAGGGCATGGGACGCGGGGTGGTGCTGGAAGTGATCGACAGCGGCTACGGCATTCCGGCTGCGCACCTGCCGCGCATCACCGAGCGCTTCTACCGCGTATCCACCAGCCGTTCGCGCGAGAGCGGCGGCACCGGCCTGGGCCTGTCCATCGTCAAGCACGTGCTCAACCTGCATCAGGCGCGGCTGGAAATCGTCAGCGAGGTCGGCCGCGGCAGCACGTTCGCCTGCCATTTCGGCAGCGACCGCGTACGCAGCCGCGACGCCTACCTAGATACCCTGTCCGAAGCTCTGCCCTGAACCCCTCCAGCGCGCCCAGCCTGTGAACCTCGAGTCCGCCATGAACGCCGCCCTCACCAACGCGCTGTCCGACGCCAGCAACGACACCGACCCGCTGCGCGACCCCGGCCTGTACTTCAACCGCGAACTGTCGCAGCTGGACTTCAACTTCCGCGTGCTGGCCCAGGCGCAGGACCCGCAGGTGCCGCTGCTGGAGCGCCTGAAGTACCTGTGCATCTCCTGCACCAACCTCGACGAGTTCTTCGAGATCCGCGCCGGCACCCTGCGCCATGCCCAGGACCTGGGCCTGACCCCGGGCGCCGACGGCCTGCCGCCGGCGACCGTCCTCTCGCGCATCCACGACCGCGCCGCCGAACTGGTCAAGGCGCAGTACGAATGCTGGAACGAGATCGTGCGCCCGGCCCTGCGCGACGCCGGTGTGCGCGTGCTCGGCCGCGACTCCTGGAACGAGGCCCAGACCCAGTGGCTGCGCGCCTATTTCCGCGACGAGATCATGCCGGTGCTGTCGCCGCTGGGCCTGGACCCGGCGCATCCGTTCCCGAAGATCCTCAACAAGTCGCTCAACATCGTGGTGGTGGTGGAGGGCAAGGACGCGTTCGGCCGCGCCGGCAACCTCGCCATCGTGCGCGCGCCGCGCTCGCTGCCGCGCATCATCCAGATGCCCGAGAACGTCTCCGGCGGCACGCACGACTTCGTGTTCCTGTCCTCGGTGCTGTCGACCTTCGTCGACGAGCTGTTCCCGGGCATGAAGGTCAAGGGCGCCTACCAGTTCCGCGTGACCCGCAACTCCGAACTGCTGGTCGATGAGGAAGAAGTCGACAACATCGCCCTGGCCCTGCGCGACGAACTGATCGGCCGCGGCTACCTGCGCGCGGTGCGGCTGGAGATCGCCGAGCAGTGCCCGAAGCCGATCGTGCGCAGCCTGCTTGAGAACTTCGACCTGCCCGAGAACGCGGTCTACCGCATCAACGGCCCGGTCAACCTCAACCGCGTGATCCAGGTCTACGACCTGGTCCAGCGCCCCGATCTCAAGTTCCCGCCCTACCAGCAACGCCTGCTGCCGGGCATCGAGAGCATGTTCGACAAGGTCGCCGCCGGCGACGTGCTGCTGCACCACCCCTTCGAAGCGTTCACGCCGGTACTGGAACTGATCCGCCAGGCGGCCGAAGACCCGAACGTGCTGGCGATCAAGCAGACCCTGTACCGCGCCGGCAAGGACTCGCCGATCGTCGAACAACTGGTCCAGGCCGCGCGCAACGGCAAGGACGTGACCGTGGTGGTCGAGCTGCGCGCGCGCTTCGACGAAGAGGCCAACCTCGGCCTCGCCGACCGTCTGCAGGAAGCCGGCGTGCAAGTGGTGTACGGCGTGGTCGGCTACAAGACCCATGCCAAGATGCTGCTGATCGTGCGTCGCGAAGGGCGCAAGCTGAAGCGCTACGTGCACCTGGGCACCGGCAACTACCACAGCGGCACCGCGCGCGCCTACACCGACTTCGGCCTGATCACCGCCGACGCGGACATCGGCAACGACGTGCACATGATCTTCCAGCAGTTGTCCGGACTGGCGCCGTCGCTGAAGCTCAAGCGCCTGCTGCAATCGCCGTTCACCCTGCACGCCGGTGTGCTCAAGCGCATCGACCGCGAGACCAAGCACGCGCGCGCAGGCAAGTCCGCACGCATCGTCGCCAAGATGAACGCTCTCAACGAGCCGCAAGTCATCCGCGCGCTGTACCAGGCCTCGCAGGCCGGTGTGCAGATCGACCTGATCGTGCGCGGCGCCTGCACGCTGCGTCCCGGCGTGCCCGGCGTGTCCGAGAACATCCGCGTGCGCTCGATCGTCGGCCGCTTCCTCGAGCACCACCGCGTCTACTGGTTCGGCAACGACGGCGAGCCCGATCTGTTCTGCTCCAGCGCCGATTGGCTGGAACGCAACCTGCTGCGCCGAGTCGAGACCGGCTTCCCGATCCTCGACCCCAGCCTGGCCGAACGCGTCTACGACGAGGCCCTGAGCAACTACCTCGCCGACAACACCAGCGCCTGGGCATTGGGCGCGGACGGCGCCTACGAACGCGTGGTGCCGCAGGGCGATGCCGCCCCCCATTCCGCTCAGGGTGCTTTATTGGCGAAAATCTGCGGATGAACGACGCCTACCCGACCACCGCCCTGCCGCTCGAAGACGGCGATCTGCTCGCCGCCGTCGACCTGGGGTCGAACAGTTTCCACATGGTGGTCGCGCGTTACGTGCTGGGCCAGCTGCGCACCGTCGACCGTCTGCGCGAGACCGTGCGCATGGCCGAGGGCCTGGACCGCAAGGGCGGACTCGCCCCGGAAGTGCGCCAGCGCGCGCTGGAATGCCTGTCGCGCTTCGGCCAGCGCATCCGCGACGTACCGCCGCAGCGGGTGCGCGCGATCGCCACCAACACCGTGCGCCGCCTGGCGGCGCCGCAAAGTTTCCTGATGCCGGCCGAAACCGCGCTCGGCCACGCCATCGAAGTGGTCGCCGGCCGCGAAGAGGCGCGCCTGATCTACCTCGGCGTCGCCCATGCCCAACCGTCCAAGCCCGGCGACCTGCGCCTGGTGATCGACATCGGCGGCGGCTCGACCGAATGCATCATCGGCAGCGGCTTCGAAGCGATCGAACGCGAAAGCCTGCAGCTGGGCTGCATCGCCACCACCCGCCGCTTCTTCGACAACGGCAAGCTGTCCAAGAAGAAGTGGCGCGACGCGCTGACCGAAGTCACCGCCGAGTTCCAGCAATTCGCAGGCACCTACCGCGCGCTGGGCTGGCAGGAAGCGCTGGGCTCGTCGGGCACCAACAAGGCGATCGGCGAGATCTGCGCGGCGATGAAGCTGACCAAGGGCGCGGTCACCGCCGAAGCTCTGCCGATCGTGCGCGAGCGTTTGCTCCAGGCCGAGCGCATCGAGCTGATCGACCTGCCCGGCCTGTCGGCCGACCGCCGTCCGGTGATCGCCGGCGGCATCCTGGTACTGGAAGCCGCCTTCAACGCGCTCGGTCTGAGCCGAATGGCGGTGAGCAAAGCCGCGATGCGCGAAGGCGTGCTCTACGACATGCTCGGCCGCGGCGGCGCGGACGACCCGCGCGACGCGTCGGTGGCCGCGCTGATGCAGCGCTATGGCATCGACGAAGGCCAGGCCGCGCGTGTGGAAGCGACCATGCTGCGCCTGTTCGACCAGGTCGCCGGCGCCTGGGCGCTGGACCCCGACGACCGCCTGATGCTGCGCCGCGCCGCGCGCCTGCACGAGCTCGGCCTGGCGATCGCGCACAGCCAGTACCACGTGCACGGCGCCTACGTGGTCGAGCATTCCGACATCTCCGGCTTCTCGCGCCAGCAGCAGCAGTTCCTGGCCGCATTGGTGCGCACGCACCGCCGCGGCATTCCCAAGAGCGCCTTCGACGCCCTGCCCGACCGCCTGCTCGCGCCCGTGCGTCGCAGCGCCGCGCTGCTGCGCCTGGCGGTGCTGCTGCACCGCGCCCACGAGGCCGACCCGATTCCGCAGTTGGACGCGCACGCCGACGGCAACACCCTCACCTTGACGGTGTCCAAGCGCTGGCTGGACTCGCGTCCGCTGGTGCGCGCCGACCTCGAGGGCGAGCCGCAGGACGCGGCCGGGTTGGGTATCGCGCTGAAACTGTTGGCCGCCTGAGCGCCCGAAGGCTGCGGCCATGCCGGCAGCCAGGACGAGGCCCCGCGGGCGATGAAAGCCTCCTGAGCCGGACGATTGCGCGCGCCGCGACGCTGGCCGATCATCCCGACCGTCTGCGCCATCGGAACCGCCCATGCTCCCGTCCCGTCTACGCCCTGCCCTGGCCTGGGGCTCGCTGTTGTTCGCCGCCTCGGTTCTGGGTGCCTGCGACGCCGAACACAAGATCGGCGCCGCCATCGACGTCGATTTGCCCAAGACCAACGCGCCGGCCGCGGACGGGGCGACGGCCAGCGCGACGCTGTACCTGCTCGACGACGGCCGCGTGTACAGCCCGCAGGGCCCGGTCGAGCTGCCGCTGGCGATCCGCGCGCTGGGCCCGCCTGCGACCACCGAAGTGATCCTGCAGGGCTGCAAGGCCGACATCGACTACCGCTACATCGCCTTCGCCCTGCGCACGCTCAAGGCCGGCGGTTACGAACGCATCACCCTCAAGGGCGGCGGCGCCAGCTGCGGCTGAGCGCGCTCGCCCGGCGCGGACGCCGCTTCACTGAGGCGTCTGCAGCCCGCGCCGCAGCTCCGCCGCGCGCCGCAACACTTCCGGCGGCGCGATCTCTTCGGGGGTGCGGAAGATGCCGATCCGGCGCAGCCAGCGCCCCGGCGCGCGCGCCGAGGTCAAGGCCACGATCGGCATCGCCAGCAGCAGACCGATGATCACCGGCGACATCCACGCGGCCAGCGACGGCGACACCGCGTAGGCCATGAACAGCGCCAGCAGTCCCAGCAGGGTCGAGCCGCCGTAACTGCGCACCAGCCCCGACAGCGGCAGGGTGCCGTCGTCGCGGCGCTGAGATTCCCAGCCTGAGTCCTTGCCCGCCAGCACTTCGGCGATGCCGCGCGACTGCACGTACATGGTCACCGGCGCCATCAGCGCGGCCAGCAGGGTTTCCAGCAGCATGCTCAGCAGTGCGCGCAGCGCGCCGCCGCAACCGCGCCGGGTCGCGCTGTCGGTCATAGAGGCGACGTAGCCCATGAGCTTGGGCGCCAGCAGCACCGCCATGGTCGCCACGAACACCCAGGTGAAGCGCTCCGGGTCCTGCTCGCGCCAGTACTGGGTCGGCGAGAAGCCCGGCAGCGCGATGCTGCTCCAGACGAAACCGGCGCGCTCCAGCGGTATCGCCAGACCGATCAGCATCAGCATCGCCCACATCGGCGCAGTGAAGTAATGGCCGATACCGATCAGCAGATGCCAGCGGCTGACCCAGTGCAGGCCCCTGGCCGGCAGCACCGCCGTGTGCTGCAGGTTGCCCTGGCACCAGCGCCGGTCGCGCACCAGCATGTCGGTCAGCGAGGGCGGGCCCTCTTCGTAGCTGCCGGCCAGGCCCGGCACCATGTGCAACGCCCAGCCGCCGCGACGCAGCAGCGCCGCTTCGACGAAATCGTGGCTGAGCACGGTGCCGCCGAACGGGCGGTAGCCGCGCAGTTCGGGCAGGCCCGCATGCTCGGCGAAGGCCGCGGTGCGGATGATCGCGTTGTGGCCCCAGTAGTTGCTCTCGGCGCCGTGCCACCAGGCCACGCCGTGGGCGATCACCGGCCCGTACACGCGCCCGGCGAACTGCTGCATGCGCGCGAACAGGGTGTTGCCGTTGACGATCATCGGCAGGGTCTGGATCAGGGCGACGTCGGGGTGGCGCTGCATCGCCACGGCCAGGCGCACGATCACCTCGCCGGTCATCAGGCTGTCGGCGTCCAGGATCAGCATCTGCGGATAGGCGCCGCCAAAACGGCGCACCCATTCGGCGATGTTGCCGGCCTTGCGTTCGGCGTTGTCGTCGCGCCGGCGGTAGTACAGCCGCGCATGGCCGCCGGTGCGTTCGCGCAAGGCGGCGAACGCCTCGCGTTCGGCCTGCGCGATCGGTTCGCGCGTGGTGTCGCTGAGGACGAAGAAATCGAAACGGTCCAGATGGCCGGTAGCCGCCACCGACTCGTAGATCGCCTGCAGACCGGCCATCAGCCGTTGCGGGTCCTCGTTGTAGGTCGGCATCAGCAGCGCGGTGCGCACGCCGGGCTCGGGCAAGGGGCCGACGGCGTCCAGCCCCAGGCGCGCGCGCCGGTGCGAAACGATCTGGACGAAACCGGCCAGCGCACTGAAGAAGGCCAACGCGATCCAGGCGAACAGGGCCACGAACAGCACCAGCAGCAGCGCCTCGAGTACGTTGATGCCGTTGCCGCGCAGCACCCACCAGATCTGGTAGGCCGCCACGAACGTCAACAACGCGGAGCCGCCAAGGATGTAGGCGCGGCGCCAGGCCATGCCGTGCGGCGTGGTCGGCAACGAGGCATTGGCCAGGGCGCCCTCGCCCAAGGTCTGGATCGGCATCTCCAGCGGCGTTTCCGCCGGAAGTGCCGGCGCGAGTTCGGCGCTGGCGGTCGCGCTCATGCCCGCCGTACTCATGCGGTCCAACGGTAGAGCCAGGTTTCGGACAGCGGCCCGCGCTCGTCTTCCAGGCGCATGCGCAACTCGATACTGCGCTCCTGGCCGGGATCGAGCTCGAACGCGACGCGCCACGTGCCGCGCGCCGGCATCGCATGCGCGACCACATTGGCGACCTTGCCCTTGGACGCGGTCACCGCAGCGCGCGGCTCGCTACCGGCCGGCAGTGCGGCCAGCGTGCCGCCGGCGAGATCGATCACCACCCGGCGCGCGCCCTTGCCGGCGGCGCCTATGCGCGTGCCCGACACGGCGGCCAGGTTCGGCAGCCATTCGTGGCGGTCGCACCAATGCAGGCGGTAGTCGAAGCGGTGTTCGCGCCCGGCCGCGAGCGGCTGCGCCGGTCGCCAATACGCGACGATGTTGTCGTGGAATTCGTCGGCGGTCGGAATCTCGATCAGGCGCACGCTGCCCGCGCCCCAGTCTCCGACCGGTTCGACCCACAGGCTGGGCCGTTTCTCGTAGTGGGCTTCGCTGTCGGCGTAGTCGGCGAACTCGCGCTTGCGCTGCATCAGGCCGAAGCCGCGCGGCTTGACGTCCTCGAACGCGCTCTCCTGCAGGACCGACGGGTTGTGCAACGGGCGCCATATCTGCTCGCCGCGGCCGTTGAGCAGGGCCAGGCCGTCGGAATCGTGGACCGCGGGGCGGTAGTCGTCGATGCCGTTGCGATCGCTGGCGTCGAACTGGTACATGCTGGTCAGCGGCGCGATGCCGGCGCGGTCCAGGTTCACGCGCGGGTACAAGCGCATGCTCACGTCGAATACGGTTTCCGCGCCCGGCACGATCGCGAAACGGAACGCGGCCGCGGCGCTGGGGCTGTCCATCAGCGCATGCACGATCACGCGCCGCGCATCGCGCGCCGGACGCTCCAGCCAGAACGCGCGGAATACCGGGAACTCCTCGCCGGCCGGGTCGGCGGTCTTGATCGCCAGGCCGCGCGCGGACAAACCGTAGGCCTGGCCCTTGGCGACGGCGCGGAAGTAGCTCGCGCCGAGGAAGGCGCAGACCTCGTCGAAATACTCGGGCCGGTTGAGCGGCGCATGCAGGCGGAAGCCGGCGTAGCCCAGGTCGTTCTCGGTCGGCGCCGTGGTGCCGGCGAAGCTGAACTGCGAAGGCCGATAGGTCACCGGCTGGGCGCGGCCGCCGCTGACGTCGTAGACATCGACGCGGTCGCGGAAGAAGAAGCCGCGATGGAAGAACTGTGCCTGGAACGGCAGCCCCAGGCCGCGCCACAAGGCCTGATCCGGGTTGTAGCGGATGCCGCGGTACTGGTCGTAGCCGATCTTCTCCAGCGAAGCGGGCAATTGCTTGGACTGCGGCTTGAACGCCTGCGCGGCCAGGGCGCGCGCAAGCGCCGGCACGGTGTCCTCGCCGAACGCGGTGGACGCGGGCGTCGCAGCGGCCTTCTCCGCATGCGCATCCGCGCCACACAGGCCCAGCAAGGGCCACGACAGTCCGGCCAGGATCACTTCTCTTCGGCGCATGCGCGCTCCTTTCAATTGCTTCTGGGCGCGATTGTAGGGAGTGAGTTGTTAAGGAAGCCGCGATTTGCGGCCTGGTCCAGCCTCGGAATGCGCCCTCGATTGCAAGTAATCGTTTACAGGCCTGCATCTGCGCGCAAGAAAAAAACCCCGGCTTGCGCCGGGGTCTGGGGGACGAACCAAGACGATCGCGCGTCGGTTCGAAAATCGGTGCGCTGGCATCAACGCGCGTGTGCCGCAGCGGTTGACGCGCTCGACAGCGCGCGCAGTTCGGGCAGATCGCGACCGGCTAGGTGCAGGTTCTTGTGCAGACGCGCGCGCAAGTCGGCGTCCGGCACTGCCGGGGTACTGGTGCGGCAAGCGTTCGGGCCTGAACAGATAGGCCTCGCACGTGCGCGGATCGATCAGCTGATGGTCGCCCTGCACGTCCCGAACAAGCTCGCGTCCCTGTCCTGGGCGCGCAGCATAGCAGCGTGGGGGAGCTGCCTGGCAGCGTAAGCCGGCACAGGCGTTGCGCATTGGCGACCGGCGATTGCGCGTACAAGCGCAGCACCCAACCGAGGTCCGCCGGCGGCACCGCGGCCACGGCGACGCTGAACAGCTCCGGCTGGAAGGTCCGTCAACACGGTTTTTCCTGTCAGTCCTGTCCGTCGCCGTATCCGGGGTTTCGTCGCAAAGCCCGGCCATCGCGCGTCATGCCGCGGTCACCGCCCTGACATGGCCGCTTAACGCCTTGCGAACAGGCTTGCCCAAACCGGGAGCCGCGCATGCGCTACGCGATCGTCACCGAGACCTACCCGCCGGAAATCAACGGCGTGGCTCTGACCGTGCAAGGTCTGGAGCAGGGTCTGCGCGCGCGCGGTCACGAGGTCGCCCTGGTGCGCCCGCGCCAGTTGCACGAACGCAGCAGCGCCGCCCACGAACTGCTGGTGCGCAGCCTGCCGCTGCCGCGCTACCCGGGCTTGCGCATCGGCCTGCCAGCGACGCGACGCCTGACCGAAGCCTGGCGCGCACAACCGCCGGACGCGATCTACGTCGCCACCGAAGGCCCGCTGGGCTGGTCGGCGCTGCGTGCGGCGCGGCGCCTGGGCGTGCCGGTCGCGACCGGCTTCCACACCCGCTTCGACGAATACATGCGCGACTACGGCGCGCCGTTTCTGGTCGGCACCGCGCTGCGCTGGATGCGCCGCTTCCACAATGGCGCAGACGCCACTCTGGTGCCGACCCGCGAGCTGGCCGAATTCCTGCGCACGCAAGGCTTCTCCGACGTGGTCCGGCTGCCGCGCGCGGTCGACACCGCGCTGTTCGATCCCGACCGCCGCAGCGAAACCCTGCGCCGCGCCTGGGGCGCCGACGCGGCCGGCCCGGTCGCGATCTACGTCGGCCGGATCGCCCCGGAGAAGAACCTCGACTTGGCCGTACGCGCGTTCCGCGCCCTGCAGCAGCAACGCCCGCAGGCGCGCTTCGTCTGGGTCGGCGACGGCCCCGCCCGCGCCAAACTGCAGCGTGAGCATCCGGACTTCGTGTTCTGCGGCGTGCAGCGCGGCGCCGCGCTGGCGGAGCACTTCGCCAGCGGCGACCTGTTCCTGTTCCCCAGCCGCAGCGAAACCTTCGGCAATGTGACCCTGGAAGCCATGGCCAGCGGCGTGCCCACGGTCGCGTTCGACTACGGCGCCGCCCACGAACACCTGCGCGACGGCGAGCATGGCGCCGCGGTCGCCGATGGCGACGACGCCGGTTTCGTCGCCGCTGCGGTCCGCATCGGCAGCGACGACGCGCTGCGCGCTTCGATGTCGCACGCCGGCCGCACCGCGATCTCCGGCCTGCGCCCGGAGCAGGTCGCCGCCGACTTCGATGCCCTGCTGTCGGGTCTGGCCGAAACCGCACCGCGCCGCCCGCCGCGGCACGGCAACGCCCTGTCTGTGCAAGACGAACGGGAGGTCGTATGAACCGCATGCCGCTGCGCAAACGATTCAACGCCGGCGATTCCGGCTGGTGCCTGCGCGCGAACCGGGTCTGCGAGCGCAGCGGATCGCGCGTGTACTTCGCCGCGATCAGCCGCCTCGGCGACGGCGTGTTCTGGTACCTGCTGATGGCCGCGCTGATCGTGGCCGACGGCTACGACGGCCTGCTCGCCTCGGCCCATCTGGCCGCGACCGGCGTGATCGCGCTGACCTTGTACAAGCTGCTCAAGCGCTGGACCCGACGCCCGCGGCCGTTCGCCTCCGACGCGCGCATCCACGCCTGGGTCGCGCCGCTGGACGAGTTCAGCTTTCCGTCCGGCCACACCCTGCATGCGGTCGCCTTCAGTCTGGTGGCGATGGCGCACTACCCGGTGCTGGCCTGGTTGCTGGTGCCCTTCACCGCCAGCGTCGCGCTGTCGCGGGTCGTGCTCGGCCTGCACTACCCCAGCGACGTACTGGCTGCGACCGCGATCGGCAGCACGCTGGCGGGATTGTCGTTGTGGTTGGTGCCGGGGGTGTCGTTGTTCGCTTGAGTCGCGCGGTTGCGATGGTGCGGTTCGCTGCGCTCACCGCACCCTACGGAAGTTGAGACTTTCCCCACTCCGCAAACGCCGCACGTTCGATCGCCGGCGCCTGCTGTCCCGACCAATCGCGATCGTTGGCGACCTGGGCCTGATCGCGACTGGCGTCCAACGCGGCGAAGTCCAGATCCGCCACCGCCCAGCGCTGATCGCCGCGGGTGACTGCCACGACGCCATCGGCGGGCAGGCCTACATCCATCGGCGCGTAGATCGCGGCCTCGCCGGTGTTGACGTCCAGCGCCGGGCTCCAGGTCGCGTCGCCCGCGGTCACCGCCTGGGCGACGAAGCAGCGGTTCTCCAGCGCGCGCGCCAGGCAGCCCACACGTACACGGGTGGCGCCGGCCTCGGTGTCGGTGCAGCTGGGCGCGATCAGCAAGCGCGCGCCGGCCTCGCACTGCGCGCGCACCGGCAGCGGGAACTCGATGTCGTAGCAAACCGCGATGCCTGCGCGCGCGCCCCCGACCGACGCGTCTCCGACCGCGAACACACGCAGCGCATCGCCGGCTTCGATCACCGCCGCACGCTTCTCGAAACCCGTCAGTTGCAGTTTGTCCTGCCACAGCACGCCGCCGTCGGGCGCGAAGGCGTAGCTGCGGTTGCGGTAGCGCCCGCGGCCGCTGTCGAGCAGGAAACTGCCGGCGACCACATGCATGCGCAGCTCGCGCGCGAGCAGGCCGTAGAGTTCGAGCCAGGCGCCGTGGTAGGCCTGGATAGCCACCAGCGAGGCGTGCATATCGCCCTGGGTCGCGGCACCGAAGGTCGCGCCCAGCTCCAGGGCCAGGTACTCGGGCAGCACCGCCAGCTGCGCGCCCGCGCGCTTGGCCTCGCCCAGCCAGCGCGCCTGCTTGTCGGCGAATTCGGCGAAGCTGCGCGGCGCATCGATCGCGTACTTGGCGACCGCGACCCTCAACGTTGCCGCTCCAGCGGCCGCAGCCAGAACGCCAGGCTGTGCGCGACTTCGCCGCGTCCGATCTCGCGCCACGGCAGGCTGGCGCGCAGCTCCGGACGCTGGCGATAGCCGCGCTTGCCCCAGAACTCGTCGTTGCTGCGCTGGAACGGCGGCCGTCGCTGATCGTCGGCGGCGCGTTCGACCGCGCAGAAGCCGGTCCAGTCGAAACCGCCGAGCGAACGCGCATGCGCTTCGCGCTCATCGAAGAAGCGGTGGCCCAGACCGCGGCCGCGGTACGCCGGCAACAGCACCGACTCGCCGCAATAGAACACCTTTTCGGAATCCACCGCGCTGTCGGCGAACGGAGTCAGGAAAGCGTCGGACTCGTCGCTCAAGGGCAATCCCGTGGATGCACCGACCACTTGCGCGCCGTCGAAGGCCAGCACCGCGATGCTGCGCCAGGAACGCAGGTAAGTCTGCAGATACTCCGCCTCGTAAGCGAGATCGCCCTCGTAGAGGTAGGGCCATTCGCGGAATACCGCGATGCGCAGCCGCGCGAGGTCGTCCAGATAGGGAGCGATCGCCTCACCCGCGTAACGGCGCACTTCGATCATGGACGCGTTCATAGCCTGCAGTTTAGGCCAATGGGCGGGCGCTAGCGCCGATAGCCGACCGGCGCAGCAGCGGTCCGATTGGCGGTAAGCGTTCATCGCCGGCCTCCATGAAAAACGACCGCGGGCTTCCTGCCCGCGGTCGCAACACTCCCGATCAACGTGCCAGCGGACGCGAACCGGCGAGCTGGTACCAATCGACCTTGCGCGTGATCACCATGACCGCGGCCAGGATCAGGAACAGCAGGCCCGCGCCCATCACCAGCGCGTTGTCTTCCGAAACCAGCAGGCCGTAGAGCGCGCCGTACAACGTCGCCAGCATGGCCGCGAAGCCCAGGCCGCGGCCGACGCTGCGCAACACCGCGCTCAGGTAGAAGCCGAGCAGACCGATACAGGCCACGCTCGCCGCCAGATAGGCCCAGGAGAAGGCGATGTGCTCGCTGAGGCTGACCAGCAGCAGGAAGAAGATCGCCAGGGCCAGGCCGACCAGGCCGTACTGGATCGGGTGGATCGGGAGTTGCTTGATCAGTTCGAAGATGAAGAAGCCGACGAAGGTCAGCAGCACGAACAGCAGGCCGTACTTGCTGGCACGATCGGCCTGCGAATAGACGTTGACCGGATCTACCAGGGCGACCGCCACCGCGTCGATACCGCCGGTGGCGATGCCGTCGGCGCCATCGCTGCTGGCGAGCGCATTGCCGTCGTTGACCACCGGCACGGTCTTGCCTTCCAGGTACTGGCGCTGGGCACTGGTGGCCAGCGACGACACCTGCCAGTCGGCGTTGAAGCCCTTGGCGCCGATGTCGCGGGTGCGCGGCAGGAAACTGCCGCCGAAACGCGGATGCTGCCAGCTCGACTGGATCGCGAAGCGGTTGCTCTTGGCCAGCGGCACCAGCGCCAGCGATTCGGTGCCGCCGAGGTTGAAGTCGAGCTGCGTGCTCAGCGCCAGGCTCTGGCCGGGCTGCGGCACCGCCAGACGCGTGTGCACGCCGCCGCCGTCGCGGCTGCCCATGCCCTCTTCGATCGCGACCGGCTTGCCGTCGACGCGCAGGATCGGCGTGGACAACAGGCCGCGCACGTCGGCGAAACCGTAGCTCAGCCAGGGCTGGCCGATCTTGCGGCTGTGGCCGGGCGGCAGGGTCAGGCTGGGGACCTCGGCGCGGAAATCGGCCTTGGCCTGGGCCTGCCATTCGTACACCCGCACCTCGTGCAGGCCGAGCCGGCGCGTGCTGGGCTTGAGCGGGCCGCGCACATCCAGGGTGGTCGGGAAGAAGGTCCAGTGGCCGCTTTCCTCGCGCAGCACCTTGCGCACGAAACCCTTCTCGTCCTTCTCTTCGGCTTCGATGGTGTCGGTGTACGGCACCACCAGCACCGGGCCGGTGAAAGCCTGGGCGCCGGCGTAGCTGCGTGCGATCGACGCGACCGCCTGGGTGCGGTAGGCCTGGCGATCGGTGATCACGCCGCGGATCATCAGCAGCGGAATCAAGATCGCCAGGGTCATCCCCAGCACCAGAAATATTTTCAGCCAAAGTCGCATGTCGCTCTCCTGTCGTTGCGGTGACGACAGGATCGACAGGCCCTGGGTGGGGACGATGGGGGAACGGTGAAGCGTCGGTGAAGTGCGCGCGGGTCGGCCGAACCGATCGGTGCATCGGCTCGGATGGAACCGCGCGAGTATCGAATGCCGCGGCGCATCCGATCGCGACTCACGTCGCTCCCACGGACAGCTCAGTGCAGCTACAAGCCGCGCGACAGCACCAGGCTGGCCAGCGCGCCGCCGCCATCGCGGTTACTGAGCGCGGCGTGGCCGCCGTGCAAGGCCGCGACTTCGGCTACGAAGCAAAGCCCCAGGCCGCTGCTGCGGCTGCCGCCGGCCGGGCGCGACAGCGAGTAGAAACGCTCGAACACGCGCGGCAGCGCGAACTCGGGCACGCCGGTGCCGCGGTCGCCGACATCGACGCGTTGGGCTTCGCCGTCGCGGTACAGACGCAGCGCGATCTCGCCCTGCGCAGGCGAGAAATCGGCGGCGTTGTCGATCAGATTGACCAGGGCCTGGCGCAACAGGAAGGGATCGCCGTCCAACAGGGGCAGGTCTTCGGCCAGGTCCAGCGTCAGCCGCAGCCCGCCCTGGGCCAGGCGCGGCGCGCACTGCTCGGCGGCTTCGCGCGCGATCGCGGCCAGATCGACCGGCTCGGGTTTCTCCAGCCGCTGGCGGTGCTCGACCGCAGCCAGGGCCAGCAACTTGTCGATCATCTGCGCCAGGCGGTCGCTCTGGCGGCGGATGCTGGCGGCGAAACGAGCACGATCCTCTTCGGCCATCGGCGCTTCGCCGGGCCGCGTCTCCAGCAGTTCGGCGCTGCCGCGGATCGCCGCCAGCGGACTCTTCATCTCGTGGGTCAAGGTGTGCACGTACTGCTCGACGTACTGTTTGCCTTCGAGCTGGGTGCGCATGCTCTCCAACGCGCGGCCGAGTTCGCCGAACTCGCCGGCGGCGGCGGGCAGCTCGGCGCGGCGGCCGGCGCTGACCTCATGCGCGTAGCGGCGCAGCCCGTTGAGCTGACGCGACAGCCACCAGGTCGCGAACAGGCCGATCAGCAACGCCGCGCCCATCAGCACCCCGCCCCAACGCAGCACGACGCGCTGGCTGCGCTCGATGAAGGGCGCGATGGTGCTGTTGGGCTTGGCTACGGTCAGCGAGCCGATGATGCGTCCGGCCGGATCGCGGATCGGCGCGGCCACGTGCATCACGGTGGAGTTCGGGTCGTCGTACCGGGCCGGCGTCGAACGCGCGCCGTAACGGCCGCGCAAGGTGAGATAGACGTCGTTCCAGCGCGAGTAGTCGCGGCCCAGGGCCTCGCCCGTGCTGTCGAACACCACCGTTCCGCGCGCGTCGGTGATGTAGACGCGGTAGTTCGAGGCCCGCTTGCCGAAGCCCCAGATCGCGGCGCCGAAATCGCGGCCGCGCAGTTCGCGCACGCGCCGGGCGAAGTTGCCGTCGTCGATGTGTCCGGCCAGGAAGTCGTCGGTGGCCAGCTCGGCCAGCACGTTGGCGGTGTCGACCAGGGTGTCTTCCATGGCCTGGCGCACGCCCGGCTTGACCTCGGCCAGGAACACCCGGGTCAGCAGCAGCGCCGCCAGCGCGACGATGACGAAATAGCCGAGGAAGATGCGCAGGCCGATCTTCATGGGCGGATCTTCATGGCTTGATCTTCATGGATCGATCTCAGCCCACATCCAGCGAATAGCCCAGACCGCGGTGGGTGCGGATCGGATCGGATTCGCCGTCGACCTCGCGCAGCTTGGCTCGCAGGGTCTTGATGTGGGTGTCGACGGTGCGGTCGCCGCTGTCGAGGGCGTCGCCCCAGACACGGTCCATCAGCTGGGCGCGCGACAGCACCGCGCCGGGGCGCTGCAGCAGCGCGGCCAGCAGGCCGTACTCGTAGCGGGTCAGGTCCAGGGCCTGGCCGCGGTAACGGATGCGCTTGCCTTCCGGGTCGTGGCGGAACGAGGTCTCGGCCGCGGCCGGAGCTTCGGCCGGCGCACGCCCACGGCGCAGCACCACGCGCACGCGCGCGACCAGTTCGCGCGGCGAGAACGGTTTGGTCACGTAGTCGTCGGCGCCGATCTCCAGGCCGAGGATGCGATCGGCTTCGGCGTCGTGGGCGGTCAGGAAGATCACCGGCAGGTCGCGCTCGCGGCGCAGCTCGCGGCACAGGGCGAAACCGCCGATATCGGGCAGTCCGACGTCGAGTACCGCCAGGTCGTAGGCCTGGCGCTGGGCCTCACGCAGGGCCTCGCCGCCGGTCAGGCAGTGTTCGGCCTCGAAACCCTCGGCGCGCAGCGCGTAGAGCACGGTGGCGGCGATCGCGGGTTCGTCGTCGACCAGCAGGATACGGGGCATGGGGCGCGTTCGAGGGGTTGAGGCGCGGCAAGCATAGAACAAGCGCCGGCGTGGACGGGTAACCTATGCTCATGAACTATCGTCACGCCTTCCATGCCGGAAACCATGCCGACGTGCTCAAGCACGTCGCCCTGCTCGCGCTCTGCGACGCTCTCACGGTCAAGCCGGCGCCGCTGTTCGCGGTGGATACCCATGCCGGACGCGGGCTGTATCCGCTGGACGGCAACTCGGCGCTGCGCACCGGCGAGGCCGAGGGCGGCATCGCCCGGCTGCAGGCCGAGGCGCCCAAGCATCCGGCGATCGCGCGCTACCTGGCGGCGGTCAAGGCCTGCCGCGCCGAGCACGGCGCCTCCGCCTACCCTGGCTCGCCCTGGCTGCTGGCGCATGCCCTGCGCGCCGACGACCGCATCGCCGCCTGCGAGCTGCAGCCGGAGGAAGCCGCGCAGCTCAAGACCAACTTCGCCCGCGACGCGCGCGTGGCCGTGCATGCGCGCGACGGCTACACCGGGCTCAAGGCGCTGCTGCCGCCCAAGATCGGCGCGACCCGCTACAACCGCGGCCTGGTCCTGATCGACCCTCCCTACGAAGCCCAGTTGGAAGAATTCGACACCGCCATCGGCGCCCTGCGCGAGTCGCTGGGGCGCTGGCCGCAGGGCAGCTATGCGCTGTGGTACCCGATCAAGCTGCGGCGCTCGTTGCAGCCGTTCTACCGCCGCGCCGCCGCGCTGCCGGCCAAATCGGTGCTGGCCGCCGAACTGCTGGTGCGCGCCGACGATTCGCCGCTGCGCATGAACGGCAGCGGCCTGCTCCTGGTCAATCCGCCCTGGCAGTTGGACCAGACCCTGGCGGCGGTGCTGCCGCTGCTGGCCAAGGCCCTGGGCGAAACGCCGGCGGCCAGTTCGCACCTGCAGTGGCTGGCCAACAGCGAAGGCTGAGCCGCGGCCTAGACGTGGGTGCGCTGGTAGCTGGCGTAGAACGGCGAGGACGGCAGCGGCTTCAGCGCCCAGTGGTAGCGCGCGCCGCTGCGCTTGCTGATCGCGTAGTCGAGCTTGCGCTGGCTGTACTCGTGGTGCGGATGGCGGCGGCGCTCGATCTGCTTGTTCCACAGCGGCGCCGAGTGGAAGCGTTGGCGGAAGCGCTGTAGCACCACCGCTTCGCAATCGAGATAGGTAGTCGGGCAATTGCGCACGCGCGGCGTGGCCACGCACACTTCGAACTGGAAATCGCCGACCAGTTCCTCCAACTGCCGGGCCCAGCGCTTATGGCTCTGGATACGGCTGCCGAAGCTGCCCTCGCCCACGTACACCGCCGGCGTGTCGCCCTTGGGATAGCTGATGGCGAAGTTGCCGGCCAGGCGGATCACGTACACGCTGCGGTTGAGATAAGGCGCGTAGGCCCCCGCCTCCACCAGGCGCGGCAGCAGATCCCTGCCCCAGGTGTCCTCCGGATGCCATTCCACGCACGTCCAATTCAGCGGAACACTGACCGCTGCCGACATGACCGCTCTCCCCCTTGAGTACGGGCAAGAGTGGCCGATGGCGTCGCGAATCTCAACCGTCGCGCCTGGCGCTAGCGCGCAGGCCGCACCATCTCCACCATGTCGTAACCGGGAGCGAAGCCGTCGGCCACCTCGCGCGTGGCGACGAAGCCGTGGCGAGCGAAGAAATCGCGGCTGAACTGCGTGGTCTCGATGACGACGCTCTCGAATGCGGGATCCGCGGCGATGCGCTGCAGGCGCTCGCGCAGCAAGTATTCGCCGTAGCCGCGACGGTGCAGATCGCGGCGGACCATGCCCCAGCACAGGGCGGCCACGCTCGGCTGCGTGTCGAGAGCGGCGTAACCGCCGCAGGCGACGATGCCTTCGCCCTCGCTTTCGATCACGAAGTAGTCGTCGATCTGGTCCAGGGTCTCGATGAAGTCGGCGCGTTCGAGCTCGGCGAAATAGTCGGGCACATTGCTGGCGAACAGGGCCAGGCAGGCGTCGCGATCGGTCGGCGCAAACGGGCGCAGCGTCATCGATGGCATCGGGAACCTTTGAACATGCGCGGCGGCGGCCGGCGTGGGCGCTATCGTCGCATCGCCCCGACGAATGGGCGACTGCGGCCCCAATAACGAAAAGCCCGGCCGGAGCCGGGCTTTCGCGTAGTACGTGCGTGCGCCTCAGAGCCCGGCTTTGGTGTCCGGCTCGAAGAAGCTCCAGCGCACTTCCGGAAAGGCCTGCTTCATCGCCCGCTCGACCGCGTTGATCTGGTCGGTCAGCGCGGCGACGCTCTGCTCCTCGCGCATGCGCGCCTGCACCGAGACCATCACCTCGTTGCCCAGCTGCAGGGTGATCAGGCTGATGACCTGGGCGATCTCCGGACGGGTGTCGAGGAAGTCGCGGATCTGCTGCTGGCGGGCCGGATCGACGCTCTGGCCGATCAGCATCGCCTTGACCTCGATCGCGACGAACACCGCGACCACGATCAGCAGCGCGCCGATGGCGATGGTACCGATCGCGTCCCAGATCGGGTTGCCGGTGACCACTGCCGTCATCACCGCGACCAGCGCGAACACCAGGCCGAACAGCGCCGCCAGGTCCTCGCCGAAGATCACCACCAATTCGGCCTGGCGGCTCTCGCGGAACCACTGCCACAGGCTGCGGTTGCCGCGCGCCTTGTTGACTTCGACCAGGCAGGCGCGCATCGACACCGCCTCGGCGGCGATACCGAAGGTGAGCACGCCGGCCGCCCACCACCACTGCTTCAGCGGTTCGGGGTGCTGCAATTTGTGGATGCCCTCGTAGAGCGAGAACATGCCGCCGACGGTGAACAACATCACCGCGACCAGGAACGACCAGAAGTAGATCGCCTTGCCGTAACCCAGGGGGTAGTCCGGCGACGGCGGCCGCTTGGCCTGGCGCATGCCCAGCAACAGCAGCAGTTGGTTGCCGCAGTCGGCCAGCGAGTGCACGGTTTCGGCCAGCATGGCGCTGGAACCGGTGAAGTACGCGGCCACGCCCTTGGACACGGCGATCGCGAAATTGGCGCCCAGCGCGAACAGGATCGCGCGGGTCGAATCACCACCACCTGCCATGGGGAACGTGCTCCTGAGGTCGGAAGCGCGGGAGTCTAGCATCCGCGCGCGACCGCTCCGACGGCGCGCGCAGGCATTGCGATGGGGCGGTCAGTCGGCCAGTTCGCGCTGCAGCTTCTTGCTCAGCCGGGCCCGGATCAGTTCGTAGCTGCGGCGCAGCAAAGCACGCAGTTCCGCGACCGGCAGCGCGTCGGGACGCAACACGTTGACCCAGTGCGCCCGCGCCAGGAACGGCGCCGGACGGAAGCCGGGGCGTTCGGTCAGCTCCAGGAAACGCTCGTCCTCGACCCGGAAACTGATCCCGCCGGGGTCCGGCCCCTGCAGCCGGCAGGCGCAGAACATGCGGCCGCCGACACTGAAGACCGTCACCTCCTTCCACTTCAGGTCCTCGACCACCCCGGGCCAGCCGCCGACCCAGGCGCGTAGCGATTTTTCGTCCATGTGAGTCCAGAATGAAGCCGCAACCGCCTCCAGTGTGCCAATATCCCGTCATGGCCGCGCGCGAAAGACTCCCGCCCTGGCACGAGCGCCAGCGTCTCCCCAACGGACGTGAGGTACTCATTCGTCCGATCCGACCGGAGGACGCTGAGCCGCTGCGCGCCGGCTTCGGCTTGCTGCAACCCGACGAAGTCCGCCAGCGTTTCCTCTACGCGGTGAAAGAACTCACCCCCGAGATGGCCGAGCGCTTCACCCGGGTCAACCCCAAGACCGAATTCGCCCTGGTCGCGGCCGAGCCGCTGCCGCCCGGCGAAGCCCTGGTCGGCGCGGTCGCGCGCGTGGCCATCGACGACAACGGCCGCGATGCCGAGTTCGCGATCCTGGTCAGCCGCTACATCGCCAACATGGGCCTGGGCCGCTACCTGATGACCCGGCTGGTGAAGTGGGCGCGCGGCAAGAAGGTCGAGCGCATCTACGGCGACGTGTTCGAACACAACCACGCCATGTTGGCGCTGGCCCAGTCGCTGGGCTTCGAACGCGAATTCCAGCAGGACGCGCCCGGCCTAATCCGGGTCACGTTGGACCTGCGCAAACCCGACCCGGTCTGAGCGGCAGCGGGCGCGCCCGCTGCCCTCGCCTGCTCCACCCCACCTGCTCCACCCCTTCGCCTGCTCCGACCAACGGCTGTCCGCCGCCGCGCGCACGCCGCGTTGACTCCCATGCACAGGGGCCTGCGGCAGGGCTTGCCGCGCGTCCAGGGACGGACCGGTCAGGACGCGGACATGAGCATCGACGAAGCACGCCTCAACGAATTCCTGGGCCGCGCCGTGGGCGACCTGGGCGCCTCGATCAGCGCCACGCTGATGCTGGTCGGCGATCAACTCGGCTACTACCGGGCGCTGGCGAAAGAGCCCCTGAGTCCGGCCGAACTGGCCGCGCGCACCGGCACCCACGAGCGCTACGTGCGCGAGTGGCTGGGCAACCAGGCCGCCGGCGGCTACGTGGAGTACGACGCCGGCAACGGGCGCTACTGGCTCAGCGAGGAACAGACGCTGTGCCTGGCCGACCCCGGCGGACCGGTCGACCTGCCCGGCGCCTATTCCATCGTCGAGGCCGCGTTCCACGCCCTGGAACGCACCAAGGACAATTTCCGCACCGGCGCCGGCATGGAATGGGGCGAACACCATCCCTGCCTGTTCCAAGGCACCGAGCGCTTCTTCCGCGCCGGCTACAACGCGCACCTGCTGAGCGAATGGCTGCCGGCGCTGGACGGCGTGCTCGACAAGCTGCGCCAAGGCGCCAAGGTCGCCGATGTCGGTTGCGGCCACGGCGCCAGCACCACGCTGATGGCCAAGGCCTTCCCCAACACCGCCTTCATCGGCTACGACTACCACGCCGCCTCGATCGAGACCGCGCGCCGCCGCGCCCAGGACGCCGGCATCGACAACGCCTACTTCGAAGTCGCCGACGCCAGCAGCTACACCGGCCGCAACTTCGACCTGATCGCTTTCTTCGATTGCCTGCACGACATGGGCGACCCGGTCGGCGCCGCGCGCCACGCGCGCGAGGCGCTCAAGCCCGACGGCCATTGCCTGCTGGTCGAACCCTTCGCCGGCGACCGCGTCGAGGACAACCTCAATCCGGTCGGACGCGTGTACTACGGCGCGTCCTCGCAGATCTGCGTGCCGGTGTCGCTGGCGCGCAACGGTCCGGCGCTGGGTGCGCAGGCCGGCGAAGCGCGGCTGCAACAAGTCATGAGCGAGGGCGGCTTCAGCCGTTTCCGCCGCGCCACCCAGACACCGTTCAACCTGGTGCTGGAAGCGCGACCGTAGCCCGCACCAAGGCGGCGCGCACGAAAAATCCCGGCGCGTCGCCGCGCCGGGATCCGGTGTTGCGTGCCTCGACCGCGATCAGACGATGGTCAGGGTGACGTCGATGTTGCCGCGGGTCGCGTTCGAGTACGGGCACACCTGGTGCGCCTTCTCGACCAGGGCTTCGGCCTGTTCGCGCGGCAGGCCCGGCAGCGAGATCTTGAGCTCGGCCTGGATGCCGAAGCCGGCCGGGATCGGGCCGATGCCGACGGCGCCTTCGATCGAGGTGTCGGCCGGCAGCGCGATCTTTTCCTTGCCGGCGACGAACTTCAGCGCGCCGATGAAGCAGGCCGAATAGCCGGCCGCGAACAACTGCTCGGGATTGGTGCCGTCGCCGCCGGCGCCGCCGAGTTCGCGCGGGGTGGTCAGTTTGACGTCGAGGACGTTGTCGGAGGAAACGGCGCGACCGTCGCGGCCGCCGGTGGCGGTGGCGTGGGCGGTGTAGAGGACTTGGTCGAGGGACATGGGATAACTCCTGCGTGGGGTTGGGGTCGGTGGGTGGTGAGCGAAACCGTCGCCGGTTTCGTGATTCGTCGATCAATCTGGGGCGGTTCGGAACATCGCGTATCTAACGCCGCGCTCAGGCGTGCCGCATCAGGTTGGAGCGCAGCGATTCCAACTGCGACTTCATCGATCCGATCTGCTCGGGCGCGCAACCGGCAGCGCCGAAGATGCCCATCGGCACCGCGCGCGCCGGCTGTTCCAGCGCGCGGCCGGCCTCGGTGAGGGCGATGATCACTTGGCGTTCGTCGGCCTGGGCGCGGGTGCGGCTGATCAGGCCCGCACTTTGCAGGCGCTTGAGCAAGGGGGTCAGCGTGGCCGAGTCCAGAAACAGGCGTTCGCCGATCTCCGACACCGTGACCTGGTCGCGCTCCCACAACACCATCATCACCAGGTACTGCGGATAGGTCAGGCCCAGGCCCGCGAGCAACTTGCGGTAGACCTTGTTCAAAGTCAGCCCGGTCGAATACAGGGCGAAGCAGAGCTGGTCGTCCAGCTTCAGCGACGGCTGCTTCAACGAGGTTTGCTCGGACGCGGCGCTCAGGGGCTCGGCGGTCGGATGGGAGGTGTGCGGCTTCATGGAGCGTAATTTACATAGCGCGCTATTTAATTGCAAGCTACTATATTAACAATGGCTAAATTTCAGTCGGAACGGCTCGGACACGCCCCTGCCGGCGGCGACCGGCATCCGGTGCTCCGGTCACCTTAGTCAGCGGCGATCGCAGGCCGATGACCGTGGCGCCGGCCAAGCGGCTCAGCCCGCCCGCACTGCGTCGGCGCCGAGCCAGCGGGCACGCTTGCCGCCCCACCCGTCTCACGCACTGCGACGATGCTCGCGTACAAAACGGCCTCGACTGCGCACGGGCCGCTCACCGCGCTCGCGTACACTCGGCGCCCATTGCGCTGGCGGCGAAGGCTGCCGGCGCTGCACTCGTTTTGGCCCGACGCCACGACGAGCGCCCCGCCCTCACCGATACCGCCGTCCGCACCCGACCGATGCCCAAGTTCCCGTTCCCCGTTCCGCCGCTGCCCAAGGCCGGCCAGCAACGCGCCTGGTGGCGCGCGCCGGCCTCGCCGTCCGCGCTGGCCTTCCACCTCGCCGCCGCGGCGGCCGCGCACACCGGCCCGCTGCTCGCGATCGCGCGCGACAACCATGCCGCGCATCAGTTGGAATCCGACCTGCGCACCCTGCTCGGCGGCGACGACGCGATTCCGGTGCTGCCGTTCCCGGATTGGGAAACCCTGCCCTACGACCAGTTCAGTCCGCACCCGGACATCGTCTCGCAGCGCCTGTCCGCGCTGCACCGTTTGCCGAGCCTGCAACGCGGCATCGTGGTGGTGCCGGTGCAGACCGTGCTGCAGCGCCTGGCGCCGCTCAAGCACGTGGTCGGCGGCAGTTTCGACGTGCGCGTCGGCCAGCGCCTGGACCTGGAAGCGGAGAAGCGCCGCCTGGAATCGGCCGGCTACCGCAACGTGCCGCAGGTGCTGGACCCGGGCGACTTCGCGGTCCGCGGCGGTCTGCTCGACGTGTATCCGATGGGCGCCGACTCGCCGTTCCGGGTCGAACTGCTCGACGACGAGATCGACACCATCCGCGCCTTCGATCCCGAATCTCAGCGTTCGCTGGACAAGATCGAATCGGTGCGCCTGCTGCCCGGCCGCGAAGTGCCGCTGGACGAGGCCTCGCTCAAGCGCGCGCTCGACGCGCTGCGCGACCGCTTCGATCTCGACACCCGCCGCAGCGGTCTCTATCAGGACCTCAAGGCCGGCCTGGCGCCGTCGGGCATCGAGTACTACCTGCCGCTGTTCTTCAGCGAGACCGCGACCCTGTTCGATTATCTGGCCGCGAACGTGTTGCCGGTGATCGGCGACGGCGCGTTCGAGGCCGCCGAACAATTCTGGACCCACACCGGCGAGCGCTACGAACAGCGCCGCCACGACCTCGAACGCCCGCTGCTGCCGCCCGACGCGCTGTACCTGTCGCCGGACGCGCTGCGCGAACGCCTCAACCGCGGCGACCGGGTCGAGGTCTGCGGCGACGGCCACCCGCAACGCGAACGCGCGCTCGCGCTCGGCGACCAACCGGCGCCGGCGCTGCCGGTCGCGGCCAAGGACGCCGCGCCCGCGCAGGCGCTCAAGTCCTTCCTGGGCAGCTACCGCGGCCGCGTGCTGATCGCCGCCGACAGCGCCGGCCGTCGCGAGGCGCTGCTGGAATTGCTGCTGGCCGCCGAACTGCGCCCGGAAGTGCTGAGCGACTGGAGCGCGTTCGCGACCGGCGCCAGCCGCTTCGCGATTGCGGTGGCGCCGCTGGACGACGGCTTCGCCCTGACCGAACCGGCCCTGGCGGCACTGACCGAACGCCAGCTGTTCCCCGACCGCGCCTCGCAACCGCGCCGGCGCAAGCGCGTCGGACGCGAGCCCGAGGCGATCATCCGCGACCTGGGCGAGTTGTCCGAAGGCGCGCCGATCGTGCACGAGGATCACGGCGTCGGCCGTTACCGCGGTCTGATCGTGCTGGAGGCCGGCGGACAACCCGGCGAATACCTCGAGATCGAATACGCCAAGGGCGACCGCCTGTACGTGCCGGTCGCGCAGTTGCACCTGATCAGCCGCTACTCCGGCGCATCGGTCGAAACCGCGCCGCTGCATTCGCTGGGCGGCGAGCAGTGGACCAAGGCCAAGAAGAAAGCCGCCGAGAAGGTTCGCGACGTCGCCGCCGAACTGCTCGAGATCCAGGCCAAGCGCCAGGCCCGCGCCGGCCTGGCCCTGGACTTGGACCGCGTCATGTACGAACCCTTCGCGGCCGCGTTCCCGTTCGAGGAAACCCCGGACCAGCACGCTGCGATCGAATCGGTGATCCGCGACCTCGGCAGCAGCCAGCCGATGGACCGCGTGGTCTGCGGCGACGTCGGCTTCGGCAAGACCGAAGTCGCGGTGCGCGCGGCCTTCGTCGCCGCCGCCGCCGGCAAGCAGGTCGCCGTGCTGGTGCCGACCACGCTGCTGGCCGAACAGCACTACCGCAATTTCCGCGACCGTTTCGCCGACTGGCCGCTGCGGGTGGAAGTGCTGTCGCGCTTCAAGACCGCCAAGGAGATCAAGGCCGAACTGGAGAAGCTCGCCGAGGGCAAGATCGACGTGATCGTCGGCACCCACCGCCTGCTGCAGCCGGACGTGCGTTTCCCCGACCTGGGCCTGGTGATCGTCGACGAAGAACAACGCTTCGGCGTGCGCCAGAAGGAAGCGCTGAAGGCGCTGCGCGCCAACGTGCACCTGCTGACCCTGACCGCGACCCCGATCCCACGCACGCTCAACATGGCCATGGCCGGCCTGCGCGACCTGTCGATCATCGCCACCCCGCCCGCGCATCGCCTGGCGGTGCAGACCTTCGTCGTGCCCTGGGACGACGCCCAGTTGCGCGAGGCCTTCCAGCGCGAGCTCGCGCGCGGCGGCCAGGTCTACTTCCTGCACAACGACGTCGAAAGCATCGGCCGCATGCAGCGCCAGTTGCAGGAACTGGTGCCGGAGGCGCGCATCGGCGTCGCCCACGGCCAGATGGCCGAGCGCGAACTCGAACGGGTGATGCTCGACTTCCACAAGCAACGCTTCAACGTGCTGCTGGCGACCACGATCATCGAATCGGGCATCGACATCCCCAACGCCAACACCATCATCATGAACCGCGCCGACAAGTTCGGCCTGGCCCAGATGCACCAGCTGCGCGGCCGCGTCGGCCGTTCGCACCACCGCGCCTATGCTTACTTGGTGGTACCGGATAAACGCTCGATCACGCCCGACGCGCGCAAGCGCCTGGACGCGATCGCGGCCATGGACGAACTCGGCGCCGGTTTCACCCTGGCCACCCACGACCTGGAAATCCGCGGCGCCGGCGAGTTGCTGGGCGAGGACCAGAGCGGGCAGATGGCCGAAGTCGGTTTCAGCCTCTACACCGAGCTGCTGGAACGTGCGGTGCGTTCGATCCGCCAGGGCAAGCTGCCCGACGTGGATTCGGTCGAGGCGCGCGGCGCCGAAGTCGAACTGCATATCCCGGCACTGATCCCCGACGACTACCTGCCCGACGTGCACACCCGTCTGACTTTGTACAAGCGCGTCAGCGGCGCGCGCGACGTCGACGCCCTGCGCGAACTGCAGGTCGAGATGATCGACCGCTTCGGCCTGCTGCCGGACGCGGCCAAACATCTGTTCGCGGTGGCCGAACTGAAACTGGCCGCGACCGAACTGGGCATCCGCAAGCTCGACCTGGGCGAGAAGGGCGGCCGCGTGCAGTTCATCGAGAAACCCAATGTCGACCCGATGGCGGTGATCCGCCTGATCCAGACCCAGTCCAAGCTCTACCAGATGGACGGCGCCGACAAGCTCAAGATCAAGCTCGACCTGCCCGACGCGCCGGCACGCCTGGCCGCGGCCAAGGGTCTGCTGACCGTGCTGCGGCAAGCCGCCTAGGCTGTGGTGAGCCGCAGGCGAACCGCACCACAGCGCAGCACCGGATCGCAGCGAACGCACCGTCGCCTCCGATCCATGCGCACGCCATTCCAGCGTAGGATGCGGTGCCCTCCTCTCACGCCATCGCCACGGTATCGCCCATGAAGGAACTGCTGTCGACCCGTACCACGCTCAGCCTGGCCGCGGCCAAGCGCATCGCCCAGGCCGCCGAGGCGCGCGCCGTCGCCGACGGCTTGAACGTGTCGATCGCGATCGTCGACGATGCCGGCCGCTTGCTGCACTTCCAGCGCTTGGACGGCTCGCCCAACTCCAGCGTCGAGGTCGCGATCCGCAAGGCCGAGCACGCCGCCAACTACCGCCGCGATACCGTATTCCACCAGGATCTGCTGAGCCAGGGCCACCATGTGGTGCTGGGTCTGCCGCACAGCCTTCCGATCGAAGGCGGCGTGCGCCTGCAGATGCAGGGCCAGATCCTGGGCGCGATCGGCGTGTCCGGCGTGTCCTCGGCCCAGGATGGCGAGATCGCGCGCGCCGGTGCCGAACTTCTGGAATCGCTGTGAGGGCAAGCGCATGAGGCCGCTCAAGACCCTGGCCCTGAGCTTGCTGATATGCGCCCTGTCCGCCTGCGCCAGCCGGCCGGCGCCCCCGGTGCCGCTGGAGTTCGTGCTGGTGCGTCACGCCGAGAAGACCGACGACGATCCGCGCGACCCCAATCTCAGCGATGCCGGCCGCGCACGCGCGCAGCGCCTGGCCGAGAGCTTTACCGGCAGCGAGGTCTTCGCCGTCTACGCCACCGGCTACAAACGCACCCGCGATACCGCCGGCCCGACCGCGAGCGCGCACGCGATGGCGGTGACCGTGTACGACGCCAAGCTGCCGGCCGCGGAATTCGCCGCGCAACTGCGCCGCCAGCATCCGCTGGGCAAGGTGCTGGTGGTCGGCCACAGCAACACCGTGCCGGAAATCGCCGCGGCCCTGTGCGGCTGCGAGGTCGCGCCGATGGCGGACACCGAATTCGACCGCCGCATCGTCATCGACTTCGACGCCCAGGGCCAGCCGCACCTGAGCGAGACCCGCTACTGATGCGCCAGGCCGCGCTGCCGGCCTGGGACGGCGACGTCGCGGCCGCGCGCGCCTTGCAGGAAACGCTGGCACGCGAAGTCGTACTGCACGACGACTACCCGACGCCGCTGCGCCGCATCGCCGGCTTCGACGTCGGTTTCGAAGACGAAGGCGCGACCACGCGCGCTGCCGCGGTGCTGCTCGACGCCGAAACCCTGCAGCCCATACAGCAGCAGGTCGCGCGCGTCCCGACCCGGATGCCCTACATCCCCGGCCTGCTGAGCTTTCGCGAACTGCCGGCGCTGCTGGCCGCGCTGGCGTTACTGGACGAAGCGCCGGATCTGGTCTTCGTCGACGGCCACGGCATCGCCCATCCGCGCGGGCTCGGCATCGCCGCGCATTTCGGCGTCGCCACCGGCCTGCCCAGCATCGGCGTGGCCAAGAAGGTATTGGTCGGTCGGCACGACGAGGTCGGTCCGCACAGCGGCGACCACGCGCCATTGCTGCATCGCGGCCAGCTCGTCGGCCAGGTCCTGCGCAGCAAGCCGCGCTGCCTGCCGCTGATCGTCTCCCCCGGACATCGGGTGTCGATGGCGAGCGCGCTGATGCTGACACTGGGCTGCCTGCGCGGCTATCGCCTGCCTGAGCCGACCCGGCTCGCCGATCGTCTGGCCTCGCGTCGCGACCGGCGTTGAATCCGGGCGGCACCGGCTCGGCGCATCCCATCGGTCCCCATCGTCAGCCTTCCAGCGGTGAAGGCCGCGTCGCGGCGCACGCAGCGGCATCGGGTACGATCCTGGCCTTCCGCACCGCTCGCGCACGGAGCTCGTGATGACCCGTTTGTTCGCCGCCCTGCTCTCGCTCACCGCCCTGTCCGCCTGCGCCAGCGGCGGCGGTCCCGGCGCCCTCGACGGCGACGGCAGCGCGACCCTGAAACCCGGCGAGCGCATCGCCCTGGCCGACCGCTCGCAGCTGCGCTACATCGGCGTGACCGCCGATTCGCGCTGCCCGCCGAACGTGCAGTGCATCCGCGCCGGCGATGCCGATGTCGCCTTCGAATTCGCGCCCGTCGACGGCGCGGCGCAGCCGCTGGCGTTCAACACCGAAAACGCACGCACCCTCCGCGCCGGCAGTTGGACCATCGAACTGACCGCGCTGGCCCACGGCGACGCCCCGGCGGCCACGGTCAGGATCGCCGCGACACCCTGAGCGCAGCGCCAAGCGTCGCGCGCGCAACAGCCCGTTGCGCGCGCCGCGCTGCGCCGTGGCGGCGGCCGTGACAAGCTTTCGGACCTCGATTCCGCGCAGCCAGAGAGCCACGCCATGAGCACGATCATCGCCCCCCGCGTCCACGACCTCGGCGGCTTCCAGGTGCGCCGCGCCGTACCTTCGATCCAGGCGCGCTCGGTCGGGCCGTTCGTGTTCGTCGATCACATGGGACCGGCGCTGTTCGAGCCCGGCCGCGGCATCGACGTGCGTCCGCATCCGCACATCGGCTTGGCCACGGTCACCTTCCTGTGGTCGGGCAGCATCGGCCACCGCGACACTCTGGGCAGCGTCCAGGACATCAACCCCGGCGACGTCAACTGGATGACCGCCGGCCGCGGCATCGCTCATTCCGAACGCACCCCGCAGGCGCTGCGCGCGGGCGAGCATCCGCTGCACGGCATGCAGACGTGGGTGGCCCTGCCCAAATCCTACGAAGAGACCGCGCCGGCCTTCCATCACCACGGCGCGGCGACGCTGCCGCAACTGCGTCGCGACGGCGCCTGGCTGCGCGTGGTCGCCGGCCGCGGCTACGGCGAGGAATCGCCGGTCCGGGTGTTCAGCGACACCCTCTACGTCGCCATCGATCTGGACGCCGAAGCCGAACTCGCGATCGAGGACAGCCACGCCGAGCGCGCGATCTATTTGCTGGAAGGGGAGGCTCAGCTCGACGGCGCCGATATTCCCGACAAGCATCTGGTCGTGCTCGATCCGGGCACGCGCCCGGTGCTGCGCGCCAAGACCCCGCTCAAGGCCATGCTGCTGGGCGGCGAGCCCTTGGACGGCCCGCGCCACTTGTGGTGGAACTTCGTCTCCAGCTCCAAGGAGCGCATCGAGCAGGCCAAGCAGGACTGGCTGGACGGCCGCTTCGGCCAGGTCCCGGGCGACGACGAGTTCATCCCCCTGCCCGAGCGCTGAGCCGCCGCAGCGGCTGGACCGCCTCTAGGCGGGGTCCAGCCCGGTGCCGCGCCCATTCAGTTGCATCTGAAACCACAGGATTTGTCAATCCCCCTGAACTGCCTTATGTTCTGACGCAGGTCACGTTTTTTCGTCCAACGACCTCAAAGGGGGATGTAGTCGTGAAAATGCCGGCATGCCGCATGTCGATCCTGCCCGTGCTCGTCGGGCTCCTGTACGCAGGAAGCGCACAGGCTCAAGACCAGGATGGATGCCCGCAGTTGCCGCCTTCTTCGCAACTGACCTGGGAACACAAAGCCAACGCCGGTTCGGATTTCTGCCGGGCCCTGCGCAACGACGGCAGCGAAGCGTTCGGTATGTATATCTCCAACAAATCGCCGTTCACGCCCAAGCGCGGCGACCGCGCCGAAGCAGGCAGCATCGACGGCAAATCCGTGTTCTGGTACCGCGGCGAACTCGCCGGCAAGCCCGACGTGCAGGTGCGCGAAACCCTGCTCGATCTCGGCAACGGCCGGATCGCCCACATCTGGCTGCAGGCCGCCTCGCCCGACAAGCTCGGCGAAGTGCTGGGCCTGACCCAGGGGCTGCGATTTCCTTCGGCCCGACTGAGCAGCAAGTAATCCGGTGACGGCGCGGCGGTTTCGGACCGCCGCGCCGCCATCGCTGCGTTCGATCTTCCTCCCAGGCTTTGCGCGAGCCCGCGCGCGGCGTACCGTGTGCGCAGGCGCGGTCGCGCCCGTGGGCATTGCACACTGGAAGTTCCCGATCCGTCATCCAGGAGGAAGATCATGATCAAACGACTCGGCGCCGAATTCATCGGTACGTTTTGGCTGGTGCTCGGCGGTTGCGGCAGCGCGGTATTGGCGGCCAATTTCGGCGGTGTCGGCAATCCGCTCGGCATCGGCTTCCTGGGCGTGGCGCTGGCCTTCGGCCTGACCGTGCTGACCGGCGCCTACGCGCTGGGCCATATCTCCGGCGGGCATTTCAATCCGGCGGTGAGTTTCGGCTTGTGGGCGGGCGGACGCTTCGCCGGCAAGGACCTGCTGCCCTACATCGTCGCGCAGGTGCTGGGCGGCCTGCTCGCCGGTTTCGTGCTGTGGCAGATCGCGTCGGGCAATCCCGAGTTCTCGGTCGACCCGAACGCGGCTGGCGCCTTCGCCAGCAACGGCTACGGCTCGCATTCGCCGGGCGGCTACTCGGTCGCGGCGGCGTTCCTGTGCGAAGTGGTGATGACGGCGATGTTCCTGATCGTGATCCTGGGCGCGACCCACAAGCGCGCGCCGGCCGGCTTCGCTCCGATCGCGATCGGCCTGGCCCTGACTTTGATCCACCTGATCAGCATCCCGGTCACCAATACCTCCGTGAACCCGGCGCGCTCGACCGGCGTCGGCTTGTTCGCGGGCTCGCAGGCGATCTCGCAACTGTGGCTGTTCTGGCTGGCGCCGATCCTCGGCGGCCTGCTCGGCGGCGTGATCTATCGCTGGTTCGACAAGGACTGAGCGGGCGTTACCGCAAACGCATCGCGTAGTACGAAAGGCCGCGTCCCACGCCACGTCGAGCGTGGGGCGCGGCCTTCTCGTTTGCGCGGTCAGCGCGCCGCTTTCTGTTTCACCGCGTCCTCGGCCGCGTCCAGCGCGGCCTGCTGCAACTGCGCAGCGAGCTTGCGGTTGCTGGCGCTGTCGGCGGCGTCGAGCATCTGATACGCCGCCATCGCCAGCTTGATGCCGCGCGGCGGAATCTTGACGATCTTGCCGCCGACGATGGCGAAACCGCCGGCGCCCTGGCCGACGCCGGGCGAGACGAAACTGGCGACGATGACGAACTTGTTGGGATCGATCCCGGGCATGAGCTGCACTCCTTCGCATGAAGACGGCGCGGCCGGACGGCAGCGCCGGCGCGTTTCTCATCGGCCGGTTCGTCCAATGGGACGAACCGATGAGAGCCTGCGCCGATAGCAACTAACGCTGCTAGCCGCGCATAGCGGCCAGAACCTCGCGCCTCAGCGTTCCCACCACGGTCGCGGCAGCTTGCGGCCTTCCAGGCGCGTCTCGTAATCGCGCGCGATCGTATCCAGCGTGGTCGCGGCGAAACGCGCCAGCAACTGCTCGCGCGCCTCGTCCAGGGCGTCGCGCAGAGCCGCGTTCACGCCCTGCTCGACCAGGCAGCGCGGATGATCGTCGGACAAGCCCAGCGCGAACACCGGCGGTTCGCCGATCGCACGGTAGACATCGAGCAGGCTGATCCGCTGCAAGGGCTGGGTCAGCGTCCAACCGCCGCCGTGGCCCTTCAGCGATCGCACATAACCGGCCTCGCGCAGCCCGGCCATGGTCCGTCGCACCACCACCGCGTTGGTGTTGAGGATGTTGGCGATCAGTTCAGAGGCGACCGGCTTCGGGCTCTGCGCCATGTGGATCAGCACATGCAGCATGCGCGACAGACGATTGTCGTTTCTCATCCGGCTCGCGCTCGCGGTGATCGGTCCGGGGCGATCTTAACAGTCGCCGTCTTTACGTAACACATGAAGTTGCATCAACGCCGGCCGCGATGATAAAACGTAACTTCACTTGATACGTAACGACCGCGAGCCGTCCCGGCGCCTGTGCACCGCGATGCGCGGTCGCGCAGCCACAGGAGCAGGACCATGCAATACGAAGTCATCGTCGTAGGCGGCAGCTACGCCGGCCTGGCCGCCGCGATGCCGCTCGCGCGAGCGCGCCGACGCGTGCTGGTGATCGACGCCGGCCGCCCGCGCAACCGCTACGCCGCGCATTCGCACGGATTTTTCGGCATGGACGGCTGGTCGCCTCAGGACATGCTCGACGAGGCCAGCCGCCAGCTCGCGACCTACCCCAGCGTCGAGCTGCTGCACGGTCAGGCGGTGCAGGCAGGCGCGGACGGCGACGGCTATGCATTGGGCCTGGCCGACGGCCGCAGCGTCGCCGGCCAGCGACTGATCCTGGCCACCGGCGTCGTCGACGAACTGCCGACGATCCCCGGCCTGCGCGAGCGCTGGGGCCAGAGTGTGGTGCATTGCCCCTACTGCCACGGCTACGAGTTCGGCCAGCGCCCGCTGGGCGTGCTGGCGACCCAGGCCACGTCCATACACCAGGCCTTGCTGGTGCCCGACTGGGGACCGACCACCTACTTCAGCCAGGGGCGGTTCGAACCCGACGAGGAACAGACGGCGAAACTGGCCGCGCGCGGCGTGCGCATCGAACGCAGCCCGGTCGTGGCGTTGCTCGGCGACGGCACCGACTTGTCGGCGGTGCGCCTGCAGGACGGCTGCGAGATCGCGCTGGCCGGCTTGTTCGTCGCGCCGAGCACGCGCCCGGTCGATAGGCTCGCCGAGCAATTGGGCTGCGCCTACGACGAGGGCCCCTGGGGCCCGGTGCTGCGCGTGGACGAGATCAAGAAAACCACCGTCGCCGGCGTGTTCGCGGCCGGCGACAACACTAATGCGATGGCCAGCGTCGCCCTCGCGGTCGCGGCCGGCACCATGGCCGGGGTGGCTGCGCACCAGTCCTTGCTCCAGCTGTAGGCGCGCATCGCAACTGTGCGCAAAAAAAAGGAGCCGCGCGATGCGCGGCCCCGTAGGTCTTGCGGTTACCGGCGAGCCTGATCGTTCGCTTAGAACTTGCCTTCCTGGAAGTCCACGAACGCCTGCATCACTTCCTGCTTGGTGTTCATCACGAACGGACCGTAACGCGCAACCGGCTCGCGCAGCGGCCGGCCCGCGACCAGGATCGCGCGCGTGCCCGCGGCGCCTGCGCGCAGCTTGAGCACTTCGCCGCCAGCGAGCACCGCCAGCTCCTGCGCATCGACCTCGCGCGCGTCGTCGCCGTCGCCAATCGCGGCCCCGCCTTCGTAGACGTAGACGAAGGCGTTATGACCTTCGGGCAAGGCGTACTGCCACTGCGCGCCCGCGTCCAGGGCGATATCCAGGTACACCGGATCGGTCGCCGGCTGCGCGATCGGGCCGTCGGTGTCGCCGACGCGACCGGCGATCACTTTCACCGCCACGCCGTCGGCCGGCTGCAGCAGCGGAATGCGCTCGGGCGCGAATTCCTGATAGCGCGGATCGGTCATCTTGTCGCGCGCCGGCAGGTTCACCCACAACTGGAAACCGCGCATGCGGCCTTCCTGTTGCTCGGGCATCTCCGAATGCACCAGGCCGCGGCCGGCGGTCATCCACTGCACGCTGCCGGGCACCAGCACGCCCTCGTTGCCGTGGTTGTCCTTGTGGCGCATGCGGCCGTCGAGCATGTAGGTCACCGTCTCGAAACCGCGGTGCGGATGCTCCGGGAAACCGGCGATGTAGTCCTCGGCGCGGTCGGTGCCGAATTCGTCCAGCAGCAGGAACGGATCCAGATCGGGCAACTCGGCCCCGCCGATCACCCGGGTCAGGCGCACACCGGCGCCGTCCGAGGTCGGCTGACCGCGCAGCTTGCGGCCGACGCGGGCGTAGCGAAGGGAAACGTCTTGGGTGGCGGTGGCCATGGTCCTCTCCTGAAATTCGTCGCCGGTTCGGCGCTGGGCACAGAATGCCACCACATTATCGGAACGATATAGCTATAACTAGGAACATCATTTACATATTTGGAACGATAACCATCCGTTGCAGGGGCCGGTAAGCAGGACGCGGAACGCTCCCGATGTCGGGAGCGCTCCGCGCCGGCCGGGGGGCGATCCGGTCCCGCGGCTGCGGAGCCGGATCGGGCTGGCTCACTGGCGCAGGAACGCCAGCAGATCCTGGTTGAGCCGATCCTTGTGGGTATCGGTCAGACCGTGCGGCGCACCCGGATAGACGATCAGGCGTGCGTTCTTGATCAGCGCGGCCGAAGCCTTGCCCGAGCTGTCGATGGGCACGATCTGGTCGTCGTCGCCATGGATCACCAGGGTCGGCACGTCGATGCGCTTGAGGTCGGCGCGGAAGTCGGTGGCCGAGAACGCCGCGATCGAGTCGTAGGTGTTCTTGTGGCCGGCCTGCATGCCCTGCACCCAGAACGACTGGATCAGGCCCTGCGAGGGCTTGGCGCCGGGACGGTTGTAGCCGAAGAAGGGGCCCGATGCGATGTCCAGGTACAGCTGCGAACGGTTCTCCAGCGAGGCCTTGCGCAGGCCGTCGAACACCGCGATCGGCAGGCCGCCCGGGTTGTCGGCGGTCTGCAGCATCAGCGGCGGCACCGCGCTCACCAGCACCGCCTTCTTGACCCGGGAGGTGCCGTGGCGTCCGATGTAACGCGCCACTTCGCCGCCGCCGGTGGAGAAACCGATCAGGGTCGCGTCCTTCAGGTCCAGGGTTTCGATCACCGTGGCCAGGTCGTCGGCGTAATGGTCCATGTCGTTGCCGTCCCAGGGTTGGCTGGAGCGGCCATGGCCGCGACGGTCGTGCGCGACCACGCGATAGCCCTGATCGGCCAGGAACAGCATCTGCGATTCCCAGCTGTCCGAGTTCAACGGCCAGCCGTGGCTGAAGGTGACGACCGGGCCGTTCTTCGGGCCCCAGTCCTTGTAGTAGAGGCGCACGCCGTCGCGGGTGGTGATGTAGCCGGCGCTGCGGTCGACATCGCGGGCGGCGACGACGGACGGGCCGGTCTGGGCCGGGCTCGCTTGGGCGGCGGCGGCCTCGGTCGAGACGGCGGACGCGGCCAGGACGGCCAGACCAAGGGCGGTACGATGCAGGACGTTCATGCGGTGCTCCTAAGCGAGAAGGTGGGAAAGGCGTTGCCTGTCGGCAGGACGTACTTTGCGCGCCCAGCCGATACTATTTGCGGCATATAATCCTTAAAACATTGCCTGGAGTATCAATGGCCGACCGACTCGACGCGCTGCTCCATCGCTTTTCGGTCCGGGCGCAGACCTTCCAGGCCGGAACGCTGTGCGGCATCAACGACCTCACGCCCGACGGCGACAGCGGTCAGCTGCACCTGATCCGGCGCGGCGAAGTCGCGGTGAGCCACGGCGGCGCGATCGCCGCGCGCGTCGCCACGCCCAGCCTGCTGCTGTATCCGCGGCCGCTGCCGCACCGCTTCGTGATGGACGACGCGGCCGGGGCCGAACTGACCTGCGCCCACCTGCGCTTCGACGGCGGCAGCGCCAACCCGGTGGCGGCCGCCCTGCCTGCATTCGTGTGCCTGCCGCTGGACACCATCTCCGGTCTCGACAGCAGCCTGGCGCTGCTGTTCGAAGAGGCTTTCGAGCAGCGCTGCGGGCGCCGGGCGATGCTGGACCGCTTGTTCGAAGTGGTGCTGATCCAGGTCCTGCGCCATCTCATGGACGACGGCCAGACCCGCGTCGGCATGCTGGCGGGACTGGCCGATCCGCGACTGCGCCTGGCCATCGTCGCCATGCACGAGGCGCCCGCGGAGGACTGGAGCCTGGAAGCGCTCGCGGCCCAGGCCGGCATGTCGCGCAGCGCGTTCGCCAATGCGTTCCGCGACGCCGTCGGCTACACGCCGGGCGCTTATCTGCAGCAATGGCGGGTCGCGCTGGCGCAGCGCGCGCTGGCGCAGGGGCGCTCGCTCAAACGCATCGCCGATGAGGTCGGCTACGGCAGCGAATCGACGCTGTCGCGCGCCTTCAAGGCCCAGTGCGGGCTATCGCCGAGGGAATGGAAGCAGAGCCAGCAGCGCGCTTAGACGGCCTTGGCCATCTGATGCGGCCTGCGCGTGTACACGTACACCGTCGCCGGCGGCACGTTGCGCAGCACGAAATCGCCGCGGCGCACGTGCAGGCCCAGCTCGCGCATCACCGAATCGGCCACCGGCGCGGCCGGGCCGTAGGTGAACTGCACGAACACGCCGTCCGCGCGCAGGCATTCGAACGCGGCCGCCAGCAGGCTGGACTGCAGCGGCGGCGGCATGGTCAGCAGACCCAGGCCGGACACGACCGCGTCGGCGGGGCCCTCGTCGAGATAGCCGTCGGCGTGCGCCAACTCCGGCAGAGAACCCGCATCGCCCAGCAGCACCCGCACCTGCGGGAAACGCAGATGCAGATGCGCGTGCAGTTCCTCGTTGAGCTCCAGCACCAGCAGGTCGTGGTCGGCGATGCCGGCCGCGAGCAGGGCGCGGGTGATCGCGCCGGTGCCGCCGCCGAGTTCGATCACCCGGCGCGCGTCGTCGGGCAGCTCGGCGATCATCGCCGCGGCCAGCTCAGGGCTGGACGGAGCGACGGCGGCGGTGCGCAGCGGGTTCTTCAGCCATTGGCGGAAGAAGGTCCAGGCACCGAGCTTGCGTGGTTTCATGGCGTCGTTCAAAGCGGCTGCAGCCGCCAGCAGCGGTGGATGCGGGCGTCGCGGGCGAAATCGGGCGGGATGGTCTCGGCGCTGATCTCGCGGCAGTCGGCGAACTCGGCGATGGCGTCCTGGTCGAGGCGGAAGCGGCGGAAGTTGTTGGAGAAGTACAGCACGCCGTTGTCGGCCAGGCGCGCGACCGCGGCGCGCAGCAGGCGCACGTGTTCGCGCTGGATGTCGAAGTCGTCGGCGCGCGCGGAATTGGAGAAGGTCGGCGGGTCGCAGAAGATCAGGTCGTAGCGGCCGCGGTCGGCTTCCAGCCAGGCCACCGCGTCGGCCTGGACCAGACGGTGATCGGCGCCGCCGATGCCGTTCTCGCGCAGATTGTCGGCGCACCACTGCAGGTAGGTCGCCGACAGATCGACCGTGGTGGTCTGTACCGCGCCGCCGACCGCGGCGTGCACGCTGGCCGCGCCGGTGTAGCCGAACAGGTTGAGGAAGCGGCGGCCGCGCGCTTCCTCGGCGATGCGCAGGCGCATCGGCCGGTGGTCCAGGAACAGGCCGGTGTCGAGGTAGTCGTGCAGGTTCACGCGCAGCCTGGCCGCGCCTTCGCGCACCACCAGGAATTCGCCGCGCTGATCGAAACGACCGTACTTACTGCCGCCCTTGCCGCGTGCGCGGGTCTTGAGGGCGATGCGCTCGCGCGGCACCGCCAAGGCTTCGCGCGCGGCCGCCAGCAGTTCGTTGAGGCGGCGGCGCTGGTCGGCTTCGGGAATCGTGGCGGGCGCGGCGTATTCCTGCACGTGCAGGTGCAGCTGCGGTTCGGGCTCGTCGCTGGTGTAGACGTCGATCGCGGCCGCGTACTCGGGCAGGTCGGCGTCGTAGGCGCGGTAGCAACCGACCTCTTCGCGCTCACGCCAGCGCTTGAGTTTGTGCAGGTTCTTGCGCAGACGGTTGGCGACCATCTGCGCGCCGTCGGACAGCGCCTGCGGCGCGGCGTCCTCGCCGGCATCGGCGCGCGCGCGCGGCGCGATCGGGTCGCACACGATCAGGGTGCATTCGATCGCACCGTTGAACAGCTGGTACTTCTTGTTCGCGCGCAGGCCGGTGGCCTGGGCCAGTTCGGCGTCGCCGCACAGCAGGCTGGCGCGCCATTCCGGCACCAGACGCTTGAGGGTCTTGCCGAGGCCGCGATACAGCGCCGGATCGGCCGCCAGACGCGCGTCGTAGGGCGGATTGCAGACGACCAGACCGGTGGCGACGGCTGCGGGAGCGGCGGCCTCGCCCTCGCCCGCTTCGGTCGCCGGCGGCGCGGCCACGGGCAGGTCCTGCAGTTGTTCGACCGCCGACACCTGCCAGCGGATCACGCCGGCCAGGCCGGCCATGACTTCGTTGTCGCGCGCGGCGCGGATCGCATGCGGGTCGAGATCGCTGCCGTGGAAGACCGGCCGCAGCGCGGCGCGGCCGGCGTCTTCGCGCGCCTGCGCGTCGGCGCACAGTTCCTGCCAGGCGCTGCGGTCGAAGCCGCGCCAGCGCGTCGGCGCCAGGCCGTCGTGGCGCAACAGGCCCGGGGCGACGTCGGCCGCCATCAGCGCGCCTTCGATCAGCAGCGTGCCGCTGCCGCACATCGGATCGAGCAGCGCGCCGCCTTCGGCATAGACGCGCGGCCAGCCGCCGCGCAGCAGCACCGCGGCGGCGAGGTTTTCCTTCAGCGGCGCTTCGCCCTGCTTCAGGCGCCAGCCGCGGCGGTGCAGCGAACCGCCGCCGAGGTCGATCGAGACGATCGCGCGGTTCTTGCGGATCACCAGGTTCAGGCGCAGGTCGGGCGCGTCCACGTCCACGTCCGGGCGTGCGCCGGTGCGCGCACGCATCACGTCGACCACCGCGTCCTTGACCCGCTGCGCGGCGTAGCGCGCGTGGGTGATCGCGGTGCCCGAGACATGCGCGTCGACGGCCAGCGTGTTGGTCGCATCCAGATGCTGCGGCCAGTCGATCGCGGCGACGCCGGCGTAGAGCGCGTGCTCGTCCGGGCAGTCGAATTCGGCGATCGGCCACAACACGCGGCTGGCCAGGCGCGACCACAGCACCGCGCGCTGGGCGTCGCGCAGCTCGCCTTCGGCGTTGGCGCCGGCCAGCGCGGCGGTCGCGCGCGCGCAGCCGAGCGCGACCAGTTCGTCGGCCAGCAGATATTCCAGACCCTTACCGCAGCTGACGTAGAACTTCACGAAGACTTCCTGAATGACGAGAGGAGCGAGAAAAAGAACGTCGGCTCGCGCGCAGTATCCGCGTAGCCGGTCAAGGGCGCGTGTGGCGGCGGCGCCGTCACAAGCCTTGCAACAATTGCGCGAACGCCTCGGCGCTGGCTTCGACGTGCGCCGACAGGCGATGGCTGTCGTCGACCAGCAGCACGCGCGCGCGGCGCGGATAGGCCCAGTCGACGACCTCCTGGGCCGGGATCAGTTCGTCGTCCCAGCCGTGCAGGATCGAGATCGGCACCGGCGCGGCTTCCAGGCGCGGCGCGGGCCCCATACGCACCGGCGGCGCCATCAGGAACAGACCGGCGACCGGCACCTGCAGCGACACCAGCCCGGAGATGTAGGCGCCGAGGCTGGAACCGGCCAGCACCACCGGTCCGCGCTGCGCGGCCGCTTGGGCGAGCGCGAGCAGGCGCTGCAGCCGCTGCGGCACGTCGCCGAGTTCGCTGACCTGGCGGCATGCGTCCAGATCGGTGTAGTCCGGACGCTCGTGGCTCCAGCCCAGACGCTGCGCGGCCTCGGCCAGGGCGGTGACCTTGGTCGCATCGGGGCCGCTTTCGAAGCCATGGGAAAGAATGCAGTGTCCGCGCGTGCTCATGCGTGTCCGGGGTAGGTGTCGCGTCGTGGGGGAACGGTGCGGCGAGCGGTCGGCCAGTCGATCGGCCTGTCAATCGGCCAGCACGACCAGCTCGTCGCCGCAGCGGATACGGCCGCCTTCGAGGATGCGCGCGCACAGGCCGCCGTGATTGCGCATGGCGTTGTAACCGCCCGGGCCGAGCGCATCTTCCATGCGCGAGCAGGGATCGCAGTCTTCGGTGCCTTCCAGCACGGCCTCGCCGAGACGGAAGCGGCGGCCCTTGAGCGCCACCAGCGGCAGCCCGGACACCACCACGTTACGGCGCAGCAGCGCCGGGTCCAGCGTATCGCGTCCGGCCAGCGCCGCGATCGCGGGCAGGTGCTCGGCCTGGATCAGGGTCACCCCGCGCTTGCCGCTGCCGCCGGCGTAGCGGTCGCCGACCAGGCCGATGCCGGTCTGTGCCAGCGCTTCCTCGACCGCCTGCATCGGCACATCGCGCTTGGGACGCAGCCCGATCCACTCCACCCGGCCGGGGCGCGGCAGGTTGGCCATCAGGCGGCCGAGTGCGGAGTCGGCGGGCGGCAGGGACATGACGGGCTCCGGTGCGAAGGCGAATGTTAGCATCCGCCCCCATGCCGCCCCTTCCGACCCTGCGCGTGGAACCGCTGCCCTACGAGGCCCTGCTGGAGGCGCGCGGCGCAGAATCGGTGGACCTGGTGGTGATCCATTGCACCGAACTGCCGGACCTGGCGACCGCTCGCGAATACGGCGAACGGGTGCTCTACCCCGCTTCCGGCACCGGCAACAGCGGCCACTATTACGTCGACCGCGACGGCAGCGTGCACCGCTACGTCGAGCCGCTGCGCAGCGCCCACCACACCCGCGGCTACAACCCGCGCTCGGTCGGGATCGAACTGGTCAACACCGGCCGCTACCCGAACTGGCTGGACTCGCGCCATCAGGCCATGGACGAGGCCTACACCCCGGCCCAGATCGACGCCCTGATAGACCTGCTGGCCGAGCTGCGCGCGCAACTGCCCGCACTGCGCTGGATCGCCGGCCACGAAGACCTGGACACGACCCGGGTCGAAGCCAGCGACGACCCGACGGTGCTGGTGCAGCGCAAGCTCGATCCGGGGCCGCAGTTCCCGTGGGCGCAGGTGCTGGATGCCTGCGGGCTGGAACGGCTGCCGGCGGAAGCGGGCTCCGAGGCCGGCGCGGCCTAGCTTCCGGCAGACAACGGCGTCGCGCCGCACGATCTCGGCCCACGCCGCTCCCGCAGCGACCGTCTGCGCGGGCCCGCAACGACCGCGCCGTATACTTCCAGGCCGTACCGACCCGGCCGAAACCGCGCCCCATGACCTCATCTCCCGTCTCCGAACTGATCGAACTGCTGTCGCTGGAGCGGCTGGAGGACAACCTGTTCCGCGGCCAAAGCCGCGACATCGGCACCAAATACGTGTTCGGCGGCCAGGTGCTGGGGCAGGCGCTGTCGGCGGCGCAGGCCACGCTGGAAGCGCCGCGCAGCGCGCATTCGCTGCACGCCTATTTCCTCAAGGCCGGCGACATCGAGGCCCCGATCGTCTACCAGGCCGACCGCACCCGCGACGGCGGCAGTTTCTCGGTGCGCCGGGTCACCGCGATCCAGCACGGCCAGCCGATCTTCTTCCTCGCCGCCTCGTTCCAGAAAGACGAGGACGGCGGCGAGCATCAGCTGTCGATGCCGGAAGTGCCCAAGCCCGAAGACATCGCCCCCGCGCCGGCGGTGCCGCCGGAAGTGATGGCGACGCTGCCGACCAAGATCCAGCGCTGGTTGTCGCGACAGGGGCCGTTCGAATTCCGCCACGTCTATCCGCGCGACGAGCTCAACCCGCCCAAGCGCCCGCCCTACCAGCAGGTCTGGTTCCGTCTGAGCGAACCGGTCGGTGACGCGCCGGAACTGCACCGCGCGCTGCTGGCCTATGCCTCGGACTTCCACCTGCTCGGCACCGCGACCTTCCCGCACGGGATCAGCTACTACCAGCCCAACGTGCAGATGGCCTCGCTGGATCACGCGCTGTGGTTCCACCGCCCGTTCCGCGCCGACGACTGGCTGCTGTATTCGATCGACAGCCCCAGCGCCCAGGGCGGGCGCGGCCTGGCGCGCGGACAGATCTTCGACCGCAACGGCCGCCTGGTCGCGAGCACAGCGCAGGAAGGCCTGATCCGTGTAGTGCAGGACGCCACGGCGGCCGCGCACGTGCCGTCGAAGGACTGAGATGAGACAGGTCTTCTCCAGCGCCCGTCTGGAAAACGTCGAGTCGGTCGCGCAGATGCTGCGCGATGCCGATATCGAAGTACGGGTCACCAACAACCGTTCCTACAAGGGCAATCGCCGCAGCGGTTTCAGCTACAGCGACAACGACTCGCCCAAGCCCGCGGTGTGGGTGGTGAAGTCCGAGGACCAGGTGCGCGCGCGCGAAATCCTGCGCGCCGCCGGTCTGATCGACTCCACCCGCGGCGGCGAAGGTTATTCGGCGATCAGTTTCCGCGCGCCCGAACAGGCCGCGCCCGGCCGCACGCCGGCGCAGCGGCGCGCGTTCCGGATCAAGCTGGCGCTGATCGGCGTGATCGTGGTGGTGCTGGCGATGGCGATCGTGCATTCGCTCAGCGAAGACCCGGCCGAGACCGCGCTGACCAAGCACCCGCTCGACGGCTCGGTCGCGGCGATTCCGCAACCGCTGGCCGCGGCGGTGTTCGCCCAGGAACTGGGCAAGGCCGCGCCCATCGACACCCTGTGCCTGTCGATCGACGGCAAGGACGTGTCCAAGGCCATGATCGACGCGATGCAGGCGCAGCTGCGCGGCCGCCGCGTGGTGCCGCTGTCGGAATGCGTGCGCATCGCCGACGACGCCCAGGGCAGCGTGCACCGCGCCTCCGGGCATGCGGCGCTGCTGGTCGACGTCAAGGCGTTCCGGCCGCAGACGCGCGAATCCGGGCGGATCGAGTACGAGGCGTATCACCACCGCATGTCGGCGTCGTACAAGACGCTGGAAGTGAAGTCGGTGGACGGGCGCTGGCAGGTGGTGCGGACGATCAAGCACGTGGCGATGTAAGCGACGTAGGGCGGCGAGCCATAGCGGGCCGCCCGCGTCGTCCGTAGGGTGCGACGACAACCGCACCATCACGATGGATCGCAGCGGGCGCGGCGGTGTGGTTCGCATACGCTCACCGCACCCTACGGCCGTCGTTGCGCATGCAGATGTCCCGCGCCGCGCCATGGCCCGTTCGTGGTGAGCCCGTCGGGCCATGGACGGGGCGCCCGCGCCGGTCCGAAAAGCCCATCCTCCCCAACCCGCCCGGCCAGCAGGCATCGCCTGCCGGGGTTCCGCCGCGCCCCAACCTGTGGTTCGTAGACGCACGGCTTCACCTTTCCAACTCAGGGAGCGAAGAGCCAGCCGCGTCGGTCACATTCCCTGCCTACGCGCGTCTCGGTCCAGGCACCCCAGCCCGGACCTGCCATGACGACCCCGTCTCCCCGCGCCTACGCCTGCCTCGCCTTCTGCGCCGTCCTCGATGCCCTGGGCCCGCTGAGCGTCGCCGCGATCGCCGTCGCACTCGCTATCCTGGGCGCGCTCGACGGCCGTCCGACCGTCGCCGACCTGCACGCCTGCCTGAGCTGCCTGCGTTGAACGCCGCCATGAACGCCGATGTCCTGATCGCCAGCATCGACGCCGACCTGCACGCCGCGGCCGCGGGCGACCGTGCCGCGTATTCGCGCATCGTCGCGTCCTGCCAGAACTCGGTCACGGCGATCGCCCTGGCGATCGTGCGCGACGTGCCGGCCAGCGAGGACATCGCGCAGGAGGCCTTCCTCAGCGCCTGGCAAAACCTGCGCCGGCTGCAGAGCCCGTCCAGCTTCCTGCCCTGGCTGCGCCAGATCACCCGCAACCTCGCCCGCGACCATCTGCGCAGCCAGCGACGCGCGCCGCGCGGCGTGGACGACGTCGAAGCCGCGATCGAAGCCGCGGCCGATCCGCATCCCAATCCGTGCGAGCAACTGCTCGACGACGAACGCCAGACCATGGCCGTGGAACTGATCTCGGCCCTGCCCGACGACAGCCGCGAAGTGCTGTTGCTGTACTACCGCGAAGGCCAGAGCTCGCAACAGGTCGCCACCTTGCTCGGGCTCAGCGACGCGGCGGTGCGCAAACGGCTGTCGCGCGCGCGCGCCACCGTGCGCGCGGAGCTGCTGGCGCGCTTCGGCCGCTTCGCCCTCGACAGCGCGCCCTCGGTCGCGTTCACCGGCATGGTCGCGACCGCGCTCGCGATCGCCAGCCCGCCGGCCGCCGCGGCCGGTCTGCTCGGCGCCGGCGCGGCCGCCGGCGCCAAGACCCTGGGCCAGGTCGTGCTGGGCGCGGCCGGCAGCATCGCCTTCGCGATGGTGGCCGCGTTCGCCGGCATCTACCTGAGCCTGCGCAAGCAGCTCAAGGGCGCGATCGACGACGCCGAGCGCACCGCGCTGATCCGCAGCGCAGTGATCTGCGCGCTGGTCTCGATCGGCTTCGTCGTGGCGCTGTTGCTGGCCAGCCACTACACCCGCGGCTGGCTCGGACCGACCGTGGCGACCCTGGTCTTCATGGCCGTGGTGCTATGGCAGACCGCGGTCGTGCAGCCGCGCATCCTGCGCCGCCGGCACGCGCAGGAAGCGCAGCACGATGCGGCCGCGGCGATGCGGCGGCGGCGATGCGAGCGCATCCAGGCCTGGATCGGCGTGGTGGTCGGCATAGGTTGCGGCCTGGCCGGATTGATCTTCGGCCTGATCGAATCCGGCCGGCTCTGACACCGCGCCATCGCGGTCTCCGGCATGGAAGCGGCGCGCGAAAAAAACCCGTGCCGCGGGACGCGGCACGGGAATCTGGAGGGGCAAACCTTCCATTACTGCTGGGTACCGCGGGTGCAACGCAAAACGGTGGTGCGAGCGGCCAAGCCTCAGCGATGCGGGCCGTGGCGCAGGTCGTCGCGCGTCAGGTAGCCGTCGCGGTCCTCGTCCATGAAAGCGAAGGCCTTGGCCAGGCGCGGCATCTTCTCGCCGACCTCGACCTTGCTCAGCTTGCCGTCGTGGTTGAGGTCCGCCTCGGCGAAGCGCTGGTCGAAGCGCTTGGCGCGCTCGGCTTCGCGCTGCGGGCGCTCGCGCTCGTGGAAGGCGCGCAGTTCGCTGCGCACCACATAGCCGTCGCGGTTGCTGTCGATCTGGGCGAACTTGTCGCCCAGCTTCGGCAGCTTGGCGGCCTCGGCCTTGCTGATGCGGCCGTCGCCGTCGGCGTCGGCGGAGATCAGCCCACCCATGCCGCCGTGGCGGCCGCGATGGCCGTCTTTACCGCCATGGCCGTGCCGGGACGGGCGCTCGTCGGCGCTGAGGCGACCGTCGCCGTTCTTGTCGAGGGCGTCGAATTTCTCGGCCAGACGCGGCATCGCGGCGGCTTCGCTGCGATCGATCGCGCCGTCTTTGTTGCTGTCCAACGACGGGCGCGCCGGATGGCCGGCACCCGGATCCTGCGGCGCGGCCAGGGCGGCGCCGGCGACAGCGGCCGCCAGCGCGGCGACCAGCAAGGTAGAACGTTTCATTGCGGTGGCTCCTGCTTGAGCGCCGGGCGGCGCCGATGCAGTGGTCAACGCCCCGGCCCGCGCTCGGTTGACACGACTTGCACCGAAATATGAACGAAAGAACCTCGCGCGGCGGCCCTGCGACGGCGCTATGCTCACGCCATGGGCACCCAACCGCAGCCTGAAAGCGAGGATCTGCGCCTGTTCCACACCGGCGAGCACGCCTGCGGCTATTGGCCGGAGCGCGTCGCCCGCGACCTGGTGCTGGACCCGCGCGATCCGCGCCTGCGCACCTGGTACCCGCATGCCCTGGGCTGGGGTTTCCGCCGCTCCGGCGACATCGTCTACCGCCCGCACTGCGCCGGTTGCCGCGCCTGCGTGGCGGTGCGCATTCCGGTCGACCGTTTCCAACCCGACCGTAGCCAACGCCGCTGCCTGGCGCGCAACGCCGATGTCGAGATGCGCGTGCGTCCTGCCGAACGCACCGAAGAACACCTGGCGCTGTACCGCCGTTATCTGGCCGCGCGCCATGCCGGCGGCGGCATGGACGGCCACGGTGCGGCGGAGTTCGACCAGTTCCTGATCGGCAGTTGGAGCGAAGGCCGCTTCCTGGAGTTGCGCGAGCATCGCCGCCTGCTCGCAGTCGCGGTCACCGACGTCGTCGAGACCGCACTGTCGGCGGTCTATACGTTCTACGAACCCGATGAAGCCGATCGCGGGCTGGGCACGTTGGCGGTCCTGCGCCAAATCGAATGGGCCAAGCGCGAACGCCGCGAACATCTGTACCTGGGTTACTGGATCGCCGGCCATCCGAAGATGGACTACAAGCGCCGCTATCGCCCGCTGGAAGGCTTCGACGGACACGAGTGGCGCGACCTCGACGCGCACGACTTCATCAGGCTGTAACCGAGTTCCTTTACATAGGCATGGAATTCGGACCGGCGCGCTCAGCGACGCCGGCCGGATGCGACGCGGCGACGGATCCCGCGCCCCTCGACTTGCTGCGAGCCCATCGCCATGAACGCCCAACCCTGGACCCTGGCCGCCACCGCGGCCGTTACTGTGCTGATCGCCGCCTGCTCGTCCGCCAGCGGCAGCGGCGGCAAGATCGACGATGAGGTCGGCGTCGTGCAGTGCGACGAGTACCTGGCCAAGGTCGCGACCTGCATCAACGAAAAAGTCCCCGAGGCCCAGCGCCTGCAACTGCGCACCGACGTGTCCGCCGAATACGCGACCTGGAAGGAAGCGACCGCCAACCCGACCCATCGCGCCGCGTTGCCGCAGGCCTGCGCGATCGCACAGGAACAGGCCAAGGACGAGTACGCGCGCTACGGCTGCGCGATGTGATCGCGACGGCCGGCGCGAGTCGCGCGATCGCGGCATCGGTGCCGGTCGCCGATGCCCGCGCGGCGGCCGTATCGCGCAGTGCGATTGTCCTCTAGACATCGGTTATCTTGGGCGGTCGCGCGTAGCGATTTTACGAGTCGCTAACACAGAGTCCTCCCGACTCGTGTACCTAGTGGCCCGTCGTCTACGCACGACCGAGTCGGCACTGTGTTTGGCATGGAGCCGCCGCCTACCACTCTTATGGGGATATTTAATGAAGCACACCGCTCTGATCCTGGCCGCGGCCATCACCCTGGCGCTTGCCGCCTGCACCAAGCCGGCCGACAAGCCGGCCGATACCGCCGCACCCGCGGCCACCACCGAAACCCCGGCCGCCGCCGATCCGGCCGCTGCCCCCGCCGCTGACACGGCCGCCGCCCCGGCTGCGACCGATGCCGCCGCTCCGGTCGCCGCCGCCGACAGCGTCGGTATCCCCGAGTGCGACGACTACCTGACCAAGGTCTCCGCCTGCCTGACCGACAAGGTGCCGGCCGAGCAGCGCGCGATGTTCCAGACCGGTCTGGATTCCAGCCGCACCGCGTGGAAGCAGGCGGCCGCGAACCCGGCCTCCAAGGCTTCGCTGGCCCAGGCCTGCTCGACCGCACTGGCGCAGTCCAAGACCCAGTTCAGCGCGTTCGGCTGCACCCTGTAAGACCAGCTGCATCGCTCGACCCGACGCCCCGGTTCGCCGGGGCGTTTTCTTTGCGGCCGATTCTTTGCAGCCGTCCGCCCCGCGCGCGCTCGACCCTGGCTATCGGCCCGGCGCAGCAAGCGGCCTGTCATCGCCCGCGCACGCACGCATGCCATCATGCGCGCCATGCGCAACCGACACCCTGCTCTGATGTCCCTCGCCCTGCTCGCCGCGTTCGCCGCCGGCTGCGTGCGCGTCCAGGTCCACGGCGATCCCAAGGCGGCCGAACCCATGAGCCAAACCGCCACGCTGCGCGTCGCGACCTACAACACCTCGCTCTACGACGACGCCGACGGCGGTCTGGTGCGCCGCCTCGAAGCCGACGACGCCGGCGCGCGCAAGATCGCCGCAGTGCTGCAGCGCGCGCGCCCGGACGTGGTCCTGCTCAACGAATTCGACTACGACCCCGACGGCCGCGCCGCCGATCTGTTCCAACAGCGCTATCTCGAAGTCGCCCAGCACGGCGGCGAACCGTTGCGTTACGCCTATCGCTACTTCGCGCCGGTCAACACCGGCGTGCCCAGCGGCCTGGACCTGGACCACGACGGCCGCATCGGCGGCGACGGCCGCGCCCGCGGCAACGACGCCTGGGGCTACGGCCTGCACCCGGGCCAGTACGGCATGCTGGTGCTGTCGCGCTATCCGATCGACAGTGCCCGGGTGCGCAGCTTCCAACTGCTGAAGTGGAGCGCGTTGCCCGGCGCGCGCGAGCCGCGCGATCCCGCCAGCGGCGCGCCCTGGTATCCGGCGTCGATCTGGTCGAAGCTGCGGCTGTCGTCGAAATCGCATTGGGACGTGCCGGTGCGCACGCCGCTGGGCGTGATCCACGTGCTGGCTTCGCATCCGACCCCGCCGGTGTTCGACGGCCCCGAGGATCGCAACGGCGCGCGCAACCATGACGAGATCAGGCTCTGGGCCGAATACCTGTCGCCCGGCGACAAGCCCTGGCTGTGCGACGACCGCGGCCGCTGCGGCGGCCTGGCCAGCGACGCCGCGTTCGTGATCCTGGGCGACATGAACGCCGATCCCGTCGACGGCGACGGCGCGCGCGGCACGATCGCGCAGTTGCTGGAGCATCCGCGCGTCGATGCCAGCCATGTGCCGCGCAGCGACGGCGCACCGCAGCGCGCGGCCGACTACGGCCTACCGCGTAAGGGCGATACCGCTACGCATACCGGCGACTTCGGGCCCAAGGCCGGGACGTTGCGATTGGACTACGTGCTGCCGTCGCGCGGATTGGGCTTGCGCGATTCCGGGGTGTTCTGGCCGGCACGCGAAAGCGCCGATGCGGCGGTCGCGGATGGCAGCGATCATCATCTGGTTTGGATCGATCTGGGCGGGCGTTGATTCTGCGCGCGCGACGCGGGCGAGCGCTTGCGCCGGGACTAGCTGCTCGGTTGGCAGATCGAGCTGAAGGAACTGGATCCCCGCCTGCACGGGGATGACGGCAAAGGCAATGCGGTGTTGCGGCTGCGGCTGTGGCTGCGTCCTATGGCTGTTGCTGTTGCCGCGGCATTGAAATCCATAGCCCCGCACTACGACGAACACCCGTAGACCCGAAGGGCGGCGCGCAGGATGCGCGCCGTTTTTCGAAGGGACAGGGATATCCCGTCGAAAAGTCCCCGCGCACGCTCCGAACCCGCACGGGAGGTTTGTCTAGGCAAGCCCTTCTCTTTGGTTACTTTTGACCGTAGGGAATCCAGGCGGACTCTTGGGCTAGCAAGAGAAAGTGACCCGCACGCGCAGCAGGCGGAAGCCTTTGACTTAAGAATCGAAACCTTCGCAGAACTTCGGAGTTCGCGGTCGCGGCTTACGCCGCTCCTACCCCAAAGCCCAAAGCGGGAGCGGGAGCGGGAGCGGGCCGCAGATTGATTCGCTGCCGCAACCCTCGCAACTCCCACTGCGCCAGCATCACTCCGCCGGCTTCGGCTTCGCCGCGCCGGCATCCGCCTCCGCAGGCATCGGCGCCGCAGCCGGTGCAGCAGGTGCCGGCGCTGGTGTGGGCACCTCTGCAGGCACAGCCGGCACAGGCGTGGCGGGCGCGGGCGTCGCCGCCGGCACCACCACCGTCGTCGCCGCATGCGGCGCATGCGCCGTCCGCGGTCCGAAGCCGAACGCCCCGTCGCTGCGCGCCGATACGATCATGCGCACCATGCTGGTCGGCACCATCAGTTCCAACGACACCGGACGACCTTCGCTGGTCTGCATCTCCAGAGTCATTTCGATCAGCGCGCCCGCCGTGTCGATTTCGCGGCACAGCACGTGCGGCCCGGCCGGCCCGTCCAGCAGATAGGGTCGGATCGCCTCACCCAAGGCTTCCAGCGCCTGCGGGAATAGGAATACGGCGTAGCCTCGGGATTCTTCCATTGCGGATCCCCCAGTCAGGATCGTTGTTGCGATTGAGGATGGATGCGCTCAGCGCAGTTCGATGTCCAGTGCCGACGCCGCGCGCCGCGCTTGTTCGCGGGCGCCGTCGATGTCCTCGCCCAGGGCCAGGGTCACCGCGACCCGGCGCTGGCCTTCCACGCGCGGTTTGCCGAACAGACGCAACTGGGTGTCGGCCTGGCTCAGCGCGGCGTCGACGCCGTTGAACACCGGCACGCCGTGGCCCTGCGCCAGCACCGCGCAGGACGCGGACGGACCGTGCTCGCGGATCGTCGGAATCGGCAGACCGAGGATCGCGCGCGCGTGCAGCGCGAACTCGCTCAGGTCCTGCGAGACCAGGGTCACCAGGCCGGTATCGTGCGGGCGCGGCGACACTTCGCTGAACCAGACCTCGTCGCCCTTCACGAACAGCTCGACGCCGAACACACCCCAGCCGCCGAGGTCGTCGGTGATGCCGCGCGCGATGCCCTGCGCTCGCGCCAGAGCGCGGGTCGACATCGCCTGCGGCTGCCAGCTTTCGCGGTAGTCGCCGTCGCGCTGCAGATGGCCGATCGGCGCGCAGAAGGTGGTGCCGCCGACGTGACGCACCGTCAGCAGGGTGATTTCGTAATCGAAGTCGATGAAGCCCTCGACGATGACCCGGCCGGCGCCGGCGCGGCCGCCGGTCTGGGCGTAGTCCCAGGCCTTGTCGACATCGTCGGCGCTGCGCACCAGACTCTGGCCCTTGCCCGAGGACGACATCACCGGCTTGACCACGCACGGCAGACCGATCGCGGCGACGGCGCTGCGGTAGTCGTCGAGCGTGTCGACGAAACGATAGGGCGAGGTCGGCAGGCCCAGAGTTTCCGCGGCCAGGCGGCGGATGCCTTCGCGATCCATGGTCAGGCGCGCGGCACGCGCGGTCGGTATCACCCGGGTGTGGGTGCCGCGCTCGGCGAACTCCTGCTCCAGCTCGACCAGGGTCTGGGTGTGGATGGCCTCGATCTCCGGCACGATCAGATGCGGCCGCTCGGCCGCGATCAGGGCGCGCACGGCCTGGCCGTCGAGCATGTCGAGCACGTGGCTGCGATGCGCAACCTGCATCGCCGGCGCGTCGGCGTAGCGATCGGCGGCGATCACTTCCACCCCGAAGCGCTGCAGTTCGATCGCCACCTCTTTGCCGAGTTCGCCCGAACCGAGCAGCAGCACGCGGCAGGCGTGCGGGGACAAAGGCGTACCGAGCGTGATCATGCGCGTTCCTGGAGTGAGGCCGTAGGCTGACGCTAGTCTAACTTTCCGCACGTCCGAGCGGGTCCGGACCTATGTCGGCATGCGCGCTGCATGCGATGCTGTGGGCATGCCGCGTTCCGTGCCGCTACCGCTGCGCGCCGTCGTTCTTGCCGCCGCGCTAGCCGCGGTGGGCGCTTGCGCGCGCCATGAAGCCGGCGAACCCGGCAGCGAGCTCAGCGGCGTGCTGATCGACAGCCAGCTCGACGAGATCAGCGGCCTGGCCGCCTCGCGCCGGCACCCCGGCGTGCTGTGGATGATCGACGACGGCGGCAACCCCGAGCGCCTGTTCGCGGTCTCCGACGACGGCGAGCGGCTGGCCACGTTCCGGATCGAAGGCGTGACCAAGACCGACTGGGAAGACATCGCCGCGTTCCGCCTGGACGGCCGCAACTACCTGCTGATCGCCGATACCGGCGACAACGGCGGCCTGCGCCGCAGCCTGCAGTTGCACGTGGTCGAGGAGCCGGCGACGCTCGAAAACGCGCGACTGCGCCCGGCCTGGTCGATCGCGTTCCGCTGGCCCGACGGCGCGCGCGACTGCGAGGCGGTCGCGGTCGACGCCGCAAACGGCCGCATCCTGCTGATATCGAAGAAGCGCCAGCCGCCGGAGCTGTTCACCCTGCCGCTGCGCCCGGCCGACACCGGCCTGCTCACCGCGCACCGCAGCGGCGCCCTGGCCGGGGTGCCGCAGCCCAGCGAGGACGCGCTCAAGCGCAAACCGCGCACCGCGCGCCTGCAGAGTCAGGTCACCGCCGCGGATGTCTCGCCCGACGGCCGCACCTTGGCGGTGATGACCTACCGCTACCTGCTGTTGTACCCGCGCCGCAGCGGTCAAAGCTGGGGCGCAGCGGTCGCCGCGCCCCCCAAGATCACCGCCCTGCCCTGGCTGCCGCAGGCCGAGGCGCTGGGCTGGGCCGCCGACGGCCGCAGTCTGTACGCGACCGGCGAGTTCGTGCCGGCGCCGCTGTACCGGATCACGCCCTGAACCCTGCCCGCGAACCCGCCTTGGGGCTCGTGCCGCCGCCGTACCGGATCACACCGCGATGCCTGCCTGGGCTCGCCTGGGTAGGAGCGGCGCAAGCCGCGACCGCGCCACCTCGAACGCCGGCGCCCCTGTCCGCAAGCCCGTCAACAAGTGGCCTAGCCGCCGCAGCCCCGGACCTGCGCCGCGAACCGGTCGGTCTGCGGTCGCGGCTTGCGCCGCTCCTAGCCGAAGCCCATGCATCGGCAGAGCTACCGCCGGTCGGATTCCGCTTGCGTCGACTGATATCACTTTGATATCAATACTTCGAACTCAACCAGGACCCGAGAACGCGCCATGAAAGAGAACCCGACCCGTTCCCTGCCCGGTATCCCGACCCTGCTGCTCCTGCTGCTGGTCGGCGCCTTCGTGTTCTGGCTGTTCATCAGCGGGTTGGCGGCCAAGTCCGACCTACAGATCGGCGCAGCGATCCTCATCGGCATCCTGGCCTTCTTCTGCCTGACCGGCCTGTACAAGGTCGAGCCCAACCAGGCCGCGGTGCTGAGCCTGTTCGGCAAGTACATCGGCACGGTCAAGGACAACGGCCTGCGCTGGAACAACCCCTTCTTCGCCAAGAAGAAGATCAGCCAGCGCGTGCGCAACTTCGAAAGCGGCAAGCTCAAGGTCAACGAGCTCGACGGCAGCCCGATCGAGATCGCCGCGGTGATCGTCTGGCAGGTGGTCGATTCGGCAGAGGCGGTCTACAACGTCGACGACTACGAGAGCTTCGTCCACATCCAGTCCGAATCGGCGCTGCGCGCGATGGCCACCAGCTATCCCTACGACCAGCACGAGGAAGGCCAGCTCGCCCTGCGCAGCCACGCCGCCGAGATTTCCCAGCACCTCAAGGACGAACTCGCCGAGCGCCTGGCCGATGCCGGCGTGCAGGTGGTCGACGCGCGCATCAGCCACCTCGCCTACGCGCCGGAAATCGCCCAGGCCATGCTGCAGCGCCAGCAGGCCAACGCAGTGATCGCCGCGCGCACCCGCATCGTCGCCGGCGCGGTCGGCATGGTCGAGATGGCGCTGGCGGAACTGCAAAAGCACGGCACCGTGCAGTTGGACGAAGAGCGCAAGGCGCAGATGGTCAGCAACCTGCTGATCGTGCTGTGCTCGGATCACCGCGGCGTGCAGCCGGTCGTCAACACCGGCACGCTCTACTGAACCGTGGCCGAGAAGAAAGCCTATCCGCTGCGTATCAACGCCCAAGTGCTGGCCGCGGCGCAGCGCTGGGCCGACGACGAACTGCGCTCGCTCAACGCACAGATCGAATACGCCCTGCGCGATGCCTTGCGCAAGGCCGGTCGCTTGCCCGACCAGACTCCTCCACCCAGCACGGATGAAAACGAACCATGAGCCACACGCAATGGAACTACCTGGTCAGCGAAATCGGCATCCAACTGTTCGGCCCTTCGGTCACCGAACGCATCCGCGAGGAACTCGGCAAACGCGGCGCGCAGGGCTGGGAGCTGGTCACGGTGGCCCACGATTCCAACAGTTCGACCAATTGGCTGTACTTCAAGAAACCGGCCTGAGCGCAGGCGCCGAACCTTCGCCGCGAGCCCCGACCAGGAGCCCCTCATGCTGCACATCATCAAGCTGATCGAACGCCGCTATCCGCGCCAGGGCCAGGCCCGTCCGACGCCTGCGGCCCGGCTGGCCACGGTCGCGCTGCTGGCCCTGTCCGCCGCCGCGCTGGTGACCGGCATCGTGCTGCAGCTGCGCTGAGATGCGCAGCTACGCCGTCTCCGCGCCCGGCCACCGCGCCCTGCTGGTGCCGGCGGTTTCGCTGGGCCTGGCTGTGCTCGGCATCGCGTTCGCGCTGCTGCGCGCACGCGAGGATCCGAGCGTCATCCAACTGCTGTGGATCGCGGTGCCGACGCTGGTACTGGTCGGCGGCCTGATCTGGCTCGGCGCGCGCCGGCGTGCGGTCGAACTCGAAGCCGGGCAGCTCACCGTCAAGGCCGGACCGCACACCTGCCGGGTGCAGGTCGCGGCGCTGGATCTGGAGCGCGCGCGCATCGTCGACCTCGACGAACACACCGGCCTGCGCCCCTCGATCAAGACCTTCGGCACCGCCCTGCCCGGCTACCAGGCCGGCTGGTTCCGCATGCACGACCGCTGGCGCAAGGCTTTCTATCTGCTGACCCAGCGCCGGCGCGTGCTGTGGCTGCCCGAACGCGGCGACGGCCCCTCGCTGCTGCTGTCGCTTGAGCAACCGCAAGCCTTGCTCGATGCGCTCAACGACGTAGCGCGACGCAGCCGCTCCCGTTAACCTGCGCGTATGCGCGGCGTCATTCCCGTACTGATCAACACGCCCGAGATCGAACTCTGGCCGGCCGGCCTGTTGCGTGCGCGCAGCAACCACGACGCCCGCGCCCTGGCGCGCGCGCGCCACGTGCTGCGGCGCAAGCGCGACGGCCAGTACCTCGCCGCCGACCTGCCGGAGGGTCTGCTGCCGCTGGTGCAGCGGCTGCGCCACGAACCCGGTCTCGAACAAGCCCTGGACGCGCTGGAACACGCCGCGACGCCGCGCCGCGTCGGCCTGGAACGGGTCCGCGAACTGCCGCTGGACCGGCTCGAAGAACGCCTGCACGCGCTCGGACTGGACCACGGCTACGGCGAGCGCACCGGCCTGGACCTGGTCGCCGAACCCGATCGCCTCGCCTTCGCCGGCCACGACCGCTACCGCCGCCCGCTGTGGCTGCATCCGCTGGCCGCGCGCGCCTGGACCCACCTGCACGCTGCCGCATTGCGTGACGGCGTGGTGCTGGAGGCTATCTCCGGCTACCGCAGCCACGACTACCAACTCGGCATCTTCGAACGCAAACTCGCGCGCGGCCTGGACGTCGAACAGATCCTCACCGTCAACGCCGCGCCCGGCTACAGCGAACACCACTCCGGCCTGGCCCTGGACATCGGCGCGCCCGACCAGCCGCCGGCCGAGGAATCCTTCGAAAACACCGCCGCCTTCGCCTGGCTGCGGGCCCAGGCCGGCGGCTATGGATTCGCGATGAGCTACCCGCGCGACAACCCGCACGGCATCGTCTACGAGCCCTGGCACTGGCGCTACGCGGCGCCCTGACCGCCCGCGGCGGCGACGGCCACGCTAGGATGGCCGGACCGCGCCACGCGTCGTTTCGGAGCCTCGTCTTGATCACCTGCTACCTGCGTTACGTGCTGGATCCGGCCAAGCTGGCCGAGTTCGAAACCTATGCGCGCATGTGGATCCCGCTGGTCGAGCGCCTGGGCGGCAAGCACCACGGCTATTTCCTGCCCGGCGAAGGCCACAGCAATATCGCCCTGGCGCTGTTCTCGTTCCCGTCGCTGGCGGCGTACGAAACCTATCGGACACAGGCCGCCGGCGATCCCGAATGCCAGGCCGCGGTGCGCTATTACGAAGACACGCGCTGCTTCCTGAGCTACGAACGCAGCTTCTTCCGTCCGGTCATGGAGTAAGCGCGACGTGAGCGCCGCGCCGCGAGTGCGCCTGCTCGGCCGCGATGAGGTCGCGGTGCTGGAGCGGGTCGCGGCGGACGTGTTCGACCAGCCGATCGACCCGCGCTGGGCCGCCGAGTTCTTCGCCGATCCGCGCCATCACCTCGCGGTCGCCTTGCTCGACGGCGAGGTCGTCGGCATGGCCTCGGCGCTGCATTACGTGCATCCCGACAAACCGCCGACGCTGTGGATCAACGAAGTCGGCGTGACCGCCCCGCTGCAGCGCCGCGGCATCGCCAGGCAGCTGATGGCCGCATTGCTCGCACACGGCCGAGCTCTGGGCTGCAGCGAGGCCTGGGTCGCCACCGAGTTCGACAACACCGCCGCACGCGGTCTGTACGCGGCGCTGGGCGGCCAGGAGGCGCCGATGCTGGCCGTCGCCCTGCCGCTGGACGGCACCGACTGAATACGCCGGCCACCGATGCCCTTCACCCCGATCCACCTCGGCCCCGGTCTCGTGTTCAAGGCCATCGGCGGCCGCCGCTTCAGCTTCATGGTGTTCGGCGGCGCGCAGGTGCTGATGGACATCGAGCCCCTGATCGGCATCCTGCGCGGCTGGCCCGTGCTGCACGGCCCCACGCATACGGTGTGGGGCGCGCTGCTGATCGGCTTGCTGGCCGGCGCGATCGGCCGTCCGATCAGCGCCTGGTGCCTGCGCCTGCTGAGGATCCGGCATGCGCCGTTCACCTGGACAGCCTCCTTCGCCGGCGGATTGATCGGCACCTACTCGCACGTCGCTCTCGACGCGATCATGCACAGCGACCTGCAGCCGTGGTGGCCGTTCGCGGCCGGCAATCCCTGGCTGCGCTGGCTCTCGATCGACCAGTTGCATCTGCTGTGCCTGGCCCTGGGCGCGGCCGGCGCGCTGGGCCTGGTGGTCCGCGCCGTGCTGGCGCGACGCGCCTGAACCGCCGCCGCGGACCGGCTTCGGGCACAATGCGCCGGCACCCATCCCGGCTCCGGATCCGGCATGAAACTCCAGCAGGACGAAAACCAGTTCGACGAGTGGCAGGCCTATTTCAGCTACGAACTGCTGCGCGTGATCAAGCAACGCCTGGAGCAGGCGGCGCTGCCGCCGCAGCAGGTGCGCGAACTGACCACCACCATCGGCTTCGACCTGGCCTGTCTGATCGACGCCAGCGCGCCGTTCGAGGTCGAGGGCGCCACGATCACGCCGGTGCTGACCTTCTCGTCCGAACCGGAGCTGCTGCTGCACCAGGGCGCGCCCTCGGACCTACACGAGTACGTGCACGGCAACGCCGACGAACTGTTCGGCGACTGAGCGCCTTGCCGATTCCATGACGCCGCGCACCCTGGCCGAAGGCCACGCCCAGCCCGATAACAACTTCAACCTGATCCGCCTGTTCGCGGCCTGGCTGGTGATCTACGGCCACAGCTACGCGGTCACCGCCAGCGGCGGCCAGGACCTGCTGCTGCAACTGGTGCAGATCAAGTTCGCCGGCGGCATCGCGGTCGACATGTTCTTCGTGATCAGCGGCTTCCTGATCGCCGCGAGCCTGGAACGCAATCGCCTGCCCAGCTACCTGGCCGCGCGCGCGCTGCGCATCTTCCCAGCGCTGATCGTCTGCGTGGCGCTGACGGTGCTGCTGTTCGGTCCGTTGCTGACCACGGCCGCCGACTACTGGAGTTCGCCACAGGTCTGGAACTACCTGCGCGCGAACGCGCTGCTCGCCCGCGAAACCCAGTACTTCCTGCCCGGCGTGTTCGAGACCCTGCCCAGCCACGCGATCAACGGCTCGCTATGGTCGTTGCCGATCGAAGTGCGCCTGTACCTGTGGCTGGCGCTGATCGGGCTGCTGCGGCTGTTGCCGCGCAATCGCTTCAACCTGCTGTGCCTGGCGCTGCTGATCGCGGGCATCGTGAAGTACGGCGGCGAAGCGCTGAAGCCGGAGAAGATCAACTGGCTGTACTGCACCGCCTATTTCCTGACCGGCAGCCTGGCCTGGGTCAACCGCGAGCGCGTGCCGCTGCGCTGGTGGCTGCTGGCGGCGGTGCTGGTGCTGGCAGCGCTGCTGCGCGGCAGCAGCTATTACTACCTGGGCTATTTCATCGCCCTGAGCTACACCACCCTGTTCCTGGCCTTCGTGCCGCGGCTGCCGCAGATCCGCCGCACCGATCTGTCCTACGGCCTCTACCTCTACGGCTGGCCGTCGCAACAGTTGGTGCAGTACTTCGCGCCCAGCACCGGCCCGTTGATGAACACCTTGTGGGCGACCCTGATCGCGGGAATGCTCGCGGCCCTGTCCTGGTTTCTGGTCGAACGTCCGGCGCTGCGGCTGAAATCGCGCTTCGGCACCCGCACCGATCCGCACGCACCGGCGGTCGTCGCCGACGCGGCGGCGGCAGAGCCCGCAGCCGCGAGCCTGCGCAGCGAATGAGCGACGCGCACGACGATGCGGTGCTCGCGGCCTGGCGCAGCAATGCGGCGCCATGGACCCGCGCCGTGCGCAGCGGCGGCATCGAAAGCCGGCGCCTGATCACCGACCGCGCGATCGTCGAAACGGTGCTGCGGCAACGGCCGCGCGAAGTCCTGGACCTGGGCTGCGGCGAAGGCTGGCTGGCGCGCGCACTGAGCGCGCACGGCATCGACGTCACCGGCGTCGACGCGATCGCCGAACTGGTCGAGGCTGCGCGTGCGGCCGGCACCGGCGAGCGCTATCTGAGCTTGTCCTATGCGCAGATTGCGCAAGGCGCGCTCGATGCGCGCTACGACGTCGCGGTCTGCAACTTCTCGCTGATCGGCGAGCACGACGTCGAGGCCCTGCTGGGCGCACTGCCCGCGCTGTTACGCGAGGACGGCCGTGCGATCGTGCAGACCCTGCATCCGCTGACCGCCGGTGCCGGGCTGCCCTATGCCGACGGCTGGCGCGCGGGCTCCTGGGCCGGTTGCGACGGCGACTTCGCCGATCCGGCGCCCTGGTACTTCCGCACCCTGGGCGGCTGGTTCGCCCTGCTCGAGCGCTGCGGCCTGCGCGTCGTCGAACTGGAAGAGCCGACGCATCCGCGCACCGGCCAACCGGCGTCGCTGATCCTGATCGCGCAAGCGAAGCGCGGCGCTCCGTAGCTGCGGTGAGCGCCGCGGACCGCATCGCGGTCCGCGGCCTTGCCTACGAGGTTTCCGTGTTGCGCGACGATGCGGTGAGCTGCGTGCGCCGATCGCGTATTGCCTCAATCCTGCGAACGCTTGGTCTCGGTCTTGCTCGGAGTCGCCAGGTCGGCGATGCGCCATAGATACAGGCTGGCGTAGGTACGGTACGGTCCCCAGCGCTCGCCGATGTCGACCAGTTCCTTCGGCGTCGGCATCGCGTCGAGTTTGTCCACCGCTTGCGCGCCCTTGCGGATACCCAGGTCGTCGACCGGCAGCACGTCCGGGCGCCCGAGCCGGAACATCAACATCATCTCGACCGTCCAGCGGCCGATCCCGCGCACCGGCACCAGCGCCGCGACGATGGCGTCGTTGTCCATCACGCTCATACGGCGCAGGTCGGGAATCTCGCCGCGCGATTCGCGCGCGGCCAGGTCGCGCAGCGCCAGCAGCTTGTTGCCCGACACGCCGCAGGCGCGGATCGCGGCATCGTCGCAACGGGCCAGGGTGTCGCAATGGAAACGATCGCTGGCGATCGCGGTTTCGACCCGCCCGACTATCGTCGCCGCGGCCTTGCCGCTGAGCTGCTGGTAGAGGATCGCGCGCGCCAGCGCATCGACCGGATCGAAGGACTTGCGCCAACGCGGGTCGGGCCCGAGCGTGCCGACCTTCTTCATCCAGGCGCCGAGCTTGCGGTCGCGCTTGGCGAGGTGGGCGTAGGCGGCCTGGGTATCGAAGCCGCGGGCGTGGCGCGGCATCGTCAGCGTCTCGCGGCGTCGGCCGCGTACACCAACCACGCCAGGATCATCAGGCTGCCGCCGAACGGCAGCATCCGGGTGGTGGTGCCGAAGAAATACGCCGAAGCCAGACCGCCGGCGAACAACAGCACGCCGATCAGCAATGCGACCAGGGCGATCCGCGCCAGCCGGCGCGCGGCCCCAGGCGCGAGCGCAGCCAGGGCGATGCCGTGGCCGAACGCGAACAATGCGGCCATCTGCAGGCGCGATTGCGCGGTCGGATCGGCGACGTGCGCGGCGTAGGCGGACAGCGCGACCGAGAGCGCGGCGAGCACCGCGCCGGCGGCGGCCAGCGCGCGCGTGGAAGGAAGCGAGGTCGAATTGGACGGTGTCATGCGTGGGGTGTCCGCTCGTGCGTGTCGGCACGATAGCAGGCGGCGTACGTGCCGCAAGCGGCCGATCCTGCGATTCGCCGCCCCGCTACTCAACGCCGGCGCGCCCCGGCGACGAAGCCACAAAAAAACGCGCCGCGGAATCCGCGGCGCGTTTCGTATTGCAAGCTGCCTGGACGGCTTACTGCTTGATGGTCCAGTACACGTCGAAGTCGCCTTCCTCGGTGAAGCTCTTCTCGATACCGGCCTTCCAGGTTTCGTACGGACGGTCGATGGTCTCGGTGCCCTGGGTCATGGCCCAGGCGCGCAGCGCGTCGCGGACCTTCGGCAGGTTGGCCATGTGGCCCTTGAACGGCACCGCGGCGACCTTGGCCGGGCCCAGGAACACGGCCTTGACCGGGCCCTCGACCTTGACCGCCACCTCGGTGGCCGGACCGGTCGCGCCGATCTTGCGGACCGGCTGGGCGACGTCGAACGAATAGGTTTCGGCGCCGAACTCGTTGGTGATGATGCGCACCGGACCGGCGGCTTCCAGGCCGTTGGCGGCCATCACCTTCTTGATCCACTCGATGTTGCTGTTCATCTGCGCCTGGACCTTGACGTTGTCGCGGTCGACGGCGGCGGTGACGATCAGCAGGTTCTCGGCGTCGCGCTGGACGAACTTCGGCGCGTTGGCCGGGTTGTCCTTGCTCAGATCGGCGTAGTCGTAGTTCGGCACCGCGGCGAGCATGTTGCTCAGGCGCGAGAGGCCGAGCTTGATGTCTTCGCCGACGCTGCTGCTGACGTACAGGCCGGAGTAACGGCCGAGCATGTTCCAGCCGTACTCGACGTCGTAGGTCTGGGTGATCTCGACGTTACGGTTGTTGCGACCGGTCGGACGCAGGGTGAATTCGGTGCGCTTGTTGTTGCCGCGCAGGATGTCGTCGATCTTGTAGGCGACGCGCTTGCCCGGCTCGGAAGCGGTGATTTCCCAGCTGCCGTTGCCCAGGTTCTTTTCCTTGGAGGAATACTCGAGGCGCGCGCCGACGCCCGACTCCGGACCGGCGAGCTTCAGCTGCATGTTCGGGTCTTTCATGACCAGCGGGTTCCAATCCTTGAACCGGTGCAGGCTGTTCAAGGTGTCAAACACGATCGTCAGCTTGCGGTTGGTCTCCACCGAGTGCGACAGGTGGCGGCTGGACGGCAGCACGACGCCGACGACCAGGAACAGCACGGCGACGATCGCCAGGGAAATCAAAAACTCGATCAGACGGGTCATTCAGGTTTCTCCAAGGCCGGGACCCGGATCGGGCCGGGGCGCAGACCCACAATCGTATCAAGGAAGCCGCGGCCCGGGCAGTCATCCGTTGCAACCGGCCAATGCGGGCAAGCGGGGCCGGAGCGCCCCGGGGCCGCAGGCGCTGGGCAAAATCGCAACATGCGGCTAAGCACGGTTTCAGCGCGGGCGCCGAACGCGCCGCGAGCCGCACCGATCGGGAACGGAACGGGCCGCTTACGCGCGGCCCGGCGGGCACCCAGCGGATGCGCGGCCGCTCAGACCAACTGCAGTTCGAAGGCCTTGAGCACCGCCCGGGTGCGGTCGCGGACGCCGAGCTTGGACAGGATGTTGGACACGTGGTTCTTGATCGTGCCCTCGGCCACGCCCAGCGAATTGGCGATTTCCTTGTTGGAGAAGCCGCCGGCCATCAGGCGCAGGATCTCGGTCTCGCGCTCGGTCAGCGGGTCCGGGCGGTCCAGGCTGACGAAATCGTTGCGCATGTGCTCCAGGCCCGACAGCAGGCGCTGGGTGACCGCCGGCTGCACCAGCGAACCGCCATCGGCCACGGCCTGGATCGCGCCGACCAGTTGTTCCAGCGAGACATCTTTGAGCAGGTAGCCCTTGGCACCTGCCTTGAGCCCGGCCAGCACCAATTGGTCGTCGTCGAAGGTGGTCAAAATGATGGTCGGCGGCAGGTTGCCGGCGCGGGCCAGGGCCTGCAGGGCCTCCAGGCCCGACATCACCGGCATGCGCATGTCCATCAGCACCACGTCCGGGCGAACCTGGGGCACCATTTCGACGGCCTGGCGGCCGTCGCCGGCCTCGGCGACCACTTCGATGCCCTCGGCCAGCGCCAGCAGCGAACGCACGCCCTGGCGGACCAGGGTCTGGTCGTCGACGAGCATGACGCGGATGGTGCGCGCGGGACGGGTGTTATCGGGACTGGGGGTCATGCGGTGACTCCTTCACAGGCGGCGGCCGCGGCCGCCGAGGCCGGCAACGTGAGGTGCAGGCAGAAGCCAGCCTCCGGCCGGGTTTCGATACGCAGGTCGCCGCCGTGCTGGACCAGGCGCTCGCGCATGCCGCGCAGGCCGTTGCCGGAGACGGGGTTGTCGGCGCCGTGGCCGTCGTCGCGCGCGTCCATCACGATGCAGTCGTTGTGGCGACGCACCTGGATGTCGAGATGGCGCGCGCCGGCGTGACGCACGGCATTGGTGATGATTTCCTGGGTGCAGCGCATCAGCACGTGGGCGCGCTCGGGGTCGTCGAGGGTCAGCGGGGTCTCGATGTCCATGCGGATATCGAGCGCGGGGACGTTCTCGGCCAGCGGGCGCAGCGCCACGGCCAGGTCGATCGCGCCGTTCTCGCGCAGCTGGCTCACCGCTTCGCGCACGTCGGTCAGCAGCAACCTCGCCAGAGTATGCGCCTGCTGCACGTGTTCCTTGGCGCGGCCGTCGGAAAGATGCCCGGCGACCTCCAGATTCAGGCTCAGCGCGGTCAAATGGTGGCCGAGCAGGTCGTGCAGCTCGCGCGAGATCCGGGTGCGCTCGTTGATGCGCGCGCTTTCGGCCAGCAGCGCGCGGGTGGCGCGCAGCTCTGCGTTGAGCCGGCGCTGCTCCTCGCGCGCCTGGGTCTGCTGCAGCGCGACCAGCGCGGTCACGAACACGAAGCTGGAGAAGCCCATGTACAGCAGCGACTGCAGCACCGCGACCAGCGGCGGGATGTCCAGCGCCTGCACGAACACCGGGGTGATCGCCAGGTTGCCCACCAGCAGCCAGACGATGCCCACCCGCAGCGGCAGCATCCACGGCAGCAGGCCGGCGATGACCATGAACAGCACGCTGCCCAGGCCGGTGTTGGAGTAATAGCTGACCCCGATCGCGCAGCCGGTCAGCACCAGCAGCAGCAGATGGTCGACGATGCCGGTCTGGCGCTCGCCCAGCGAACGGGTGATCCACCAATAGACGATGCCGAAGGTCAGGTAGACCGCGACCCAGCGCAGCACCTGCAGGTAGACCGGCACCAGCGACTGGCCCGGCTCGAGCTGGAAATAGCCCGGATCGAGCCAGATCGAGAGCAGCCAGCAGCCCAGCAGGCCCCAGGTGAACAGGCCGGCGTAACGCAGCAGTCGGGTGTGGGTGAGGCGCGCCAGCATGAACGCATGCTAACGGCTGCGGCTCCGCTCGGAGCCGTCCGAAAGTAATGGAACGCCGATGGCGCCCGCCAGCGGCCATATTCGGCATTCCGGCGCCCTGCCCGCCCAGCGGTCGCCGGGATGGGGCGGCCATGCGATAATCGGCCCGCCGGCCACCTATCTCGTGGCCGGCTTGCGAATACTGGAGCCCGGAATGTCGATCGTCGTCCGCGACGTGCGTGAGCACGAGCTGGATTCCGTCCTTGCACTCAACAATGCTGCCGGACCCGCGATCCTGCCGCTGGATGCGGCGAGACTGCGCCACTTCTTCGACCACGCCGAGTATTTCCGGGTCGCCGAACGCGACGGGACCATGGCTGGCTTCTTGATCGGCATGGGCAGTCACTCCGAGCACGACAGCAGCAATTTCCGCTGGTTCCGTGAGCGCTACCCGGACTTCTTCTATATCGACCGCATCGTGGTGGCCAGCCGCCGTCGCGGCGGCGGTGTCGGCCGCGCGTTCTATGCCGATGCCCAGAGCTATGCCGAGCTGCGCTATCCGCAGCTGGCCTGCGAGGTGTTCCTGGAAGGCGGCAACGACCCGGCGCTGCTGTTCCACGGCAGCTTCGGCTTCCGCGAGGTCGGCCAGCACGTCATGGCCGAGGCCGACGTGCGCGCGGCGATGCTGATGAAACCGCTGTGCAGCTACGCCTGGGTGCGCGAGACCTATGGCGACCAGTTGCCCGAGCAACCCTGGCTGACCCGGCCGCGCGTCGCCATCGCCCACGACGATTCCCTGGCGCAACGCCCGACGGGAACCTGTCCGTGAGCGTGGCGGTGGATTACGAACAGGCCGGCGAACTCAAGATCGGTCAGGTCGGCATCGCCAACCTGCGCGTGCGCACCCTCGACGTGCCGCGCCTGATCGAGGAAATGCGCGGCCGCGTGCAGCGCGCGCCCAAGTTGTTCGGCCGCGCCGCGGTGGTGATCGACTTCGGCGGCCTCAGCCATACCCCCGACGCCGCGACCGCACAGGCGCTGTTGGACGGCCTGCGCGCCGCCGGCGTGCTGCCGGTGGCCCTGGCTTACGGCACCAGCGAGACCGAGCGTCTGTCCGAGGCCCTGGGCCTGCCGTTGCTGGCGAAATTCCGCGCCCAGTACGAGCGCGGCGACGACGAATCCGCGCCGCCGCCGACCGCGCCTGCGCCTGCGCCCGCGCGCCGGGAAGCGGCTGCACCCGCTCCGGCGCCTGCCAAGGCCGCCGCGCCCGCCGCCTCGCCCGGGCTGATCCAGTCCGCGCCGGTGCGCTCGGGCCAGCAGATCTATGCCGAAAACCGCGACCTGACCGTGCTCACCGCGGTCGGCGCCGGCGCCGAGGTGATCGCCGACGGCTCGGTGCACATCTACGGCCCGCTGCGCGGCCGCGCCCTGGCCGGAGCGCAGGGCAATCCGCAAGCACGCATCTTTTGCCGCGAGTTCCATGCCGAACTCGTGGCCATCGCCGGTCACTACAAAGTGCTGGAAGACATCCCCAAGACCTTGCGCGGCAAAGCCGTGCAGGTCTGGCTCGAAGACGAACAGATCATGATCGCGGCGCTGGACTGAGGCCGCACTTTTGGAGGAATACAACTTGGCCGAAATCATCGTAGTCACCTCGGGCAAGGGCGGCGTGGGCAAGACCACGACCAGCGCCAGCGTCGCTTGCGGCCTCGCCCGCCGCGGCCACAAGGTCGCCGTCATCGACTTCGACGTCGGTCTGCGCAACCTGGACCTGATCATGGGCTGCGAACGCCGCGTGGTGTACGACTTCGTCAACGTCGTCAACGGCGAAGCGACGCTCAAGCAGTCGCTGATCAAGGACAAGCGCTTCGACAACCTGTTCGTGCTGGCCGCCTCGCAGACCCGCGACAAGGACGCGCTGACCAAGGAAGGCGTGCAGAAGGTGCTCGACGATCTGATCGCCGAAGGTTTCGACTACGTCGTCTGCGATTCGCCCGCCGGCATCGAGAAGGGCGCGTTCCTGGCCATGTACTTCGCCGACCAGGCGGTGGTGGTGGTGAACCCGGAAGTGTCCTCGGTGCGCGACTCCGACCGCATCCTGGGCCTGCTCGCATCCAAGACCCGCCGCGCCGAGAACGGCGAGCGCGTCAAGGAACACCTGCTGCTGACCCGCTACAGCCCCAAGCGCGTGGAAACCGGCGAGATGCTCAGCGTCGGCGACGTCGAGGAAATCCTCGGCCTCAAGACCATCGGCGTGATCCCCGAATCCGGCGACGTGCTCAACGCCTCCAACAAGGGCGAGCCGGTGATCCTGGAAACCGAATCCGACGCCGCCCAGGCCTACGACGACGCGGTCGCGCGCCTGCTCGGCGACACCCGTCCGATGCGCTTCGTGCAAGTGGAAAAGAAAGGCTTCTTCAGCAAGATCTTCGGAGGCTGAGCATGGGACTGTTCGACTTCCTGCTGGCCAAGAAGCAGACCGCCTCGGTCGCAAAGGACCGCCTGCGCATCATCGTCGCGCACGAGCGGGCCGGACGCGGCGGCCCCGAGTATTTGCCGATGCTGCAGCGCGAGCTGCTCGAAGTGATCCGCAAGTACGTCAACGTCGACGTCGAGTCGGTCAAGGTCGACGTGGTCAAGGAAGGCGAGCACGACGTGCTCGATATTTCCGTGGCCCTGCCCGACCGCCCGAGCCCGGCTCAGGCGTGATCTAGAGGAGTGAGCGCAGCGCCTTCGCTCACTCCTCGCTCCGCGCATCCGCTCCACCGTGCTGACCCTGTCCGACATCGACTTCGACGCCGTCGCCGCGCTGCTCGCGCGCTACGGCCTTATCTTGTCGCGGGTCGCCGACGGCGACGCCATTCCCGGCAGCTACTGGGGCGAGTGCGAAGCCGGATTGATCGGCACCACCGTGTACGCGCGCGCCGACACGCCGGTGCATTCGCTGCTGCACGAAGCCGCGCACCTGATCGTGTTGCCGCCGCAACGCCGCGCCGCCGTGCACACCGACGCCACCGATTCGGTCGAGGAAGAGGACGCGGTGTGCGTGCTGCAAAGCCTGCTCGGCGACGCCCTGCCCGGCGTGGGCCGCGAGCGCGTGCTCGCCGACATGGACGAGTGGGGCTACACCTTCCGCCTGGGCTCGGCCCGCGCCTATGTCGAGCACGATGCCGACACCGCCTGGCAATGGCTGCACGAGCGCGGCCTGGCCGATGCGACGCAGCGCAGCTTGATGCTGCCGACGCTTTCCCTGGCGCCGACCGCCTGATCCGACGACTACCGCGGCGCCGCCGCGCAGCGCGCCCACAGGCGCTGCCCGGCGACGGCCACCGCGGCCGTCGCGCACGCCCTCCGGGCGCACGCATTGGGGCTCGCTACAGCCCCGCATTCGATACCGTCCCTGGCACGGCCGATCCAATGGGTACTCGCCTCGTGCGTTGCGGCCTTGCGGCCCGCGCCGAACTGCGTTCCTTCGCCGCGGCCGCCGTCTCCAGACGGTGCCGCCGAGTCCTCGAGCTCCCCACCCACCATCATCGCCGCTGACGTCCCGACGGCATCCCTTGCCGCCGGCGACCGGTCCATCTCCTACCTCGCGCCCAACCGCTCGCTGGAGCCGCATCGGACGAGCATCCATGGCTCGGCGCGGCCATCCGGGCGCACGCCGTCGAGCATTCACTACCTCTCCCTGAAACCCCGTAACGCAAGCAGGACATTCCCACCCAGCACTCCGACACCCTCCCCGGTGTCGGCTGGTCGGTCTTGCGCAGCGCTTCTGGCGCCGGCGCGAATCAGACCTTCCTGGCGTACCGGGCGACAACTCCGGTGTCCTGGAGCGTCACCTTTCCTGCTTCTAGGTCACAAATCAAATGATTCTTTTGTGACTGCTTTCGGTTGTAGTCGATGTTTTGCGGCCCAGCAAGCCTGGATTCAGGAATTTGCGTGGACTGCATTTATCGGTAATTAACGGCTTTAGACGGCGTATAGCCACCAAATTCGCGACAGTCCGCATGCAAGTTTCATGTAACCTTCACGGAAACATGAACGCCAGCTGTACGCAGTTGGCACAGCTGTTGCCGCTATGCGTCACCCATTGCGTTATCCACCCGCCCGTTGGCAGCGGGTCCTGCGCGAAATTGCGCGAACCGCGTGGAAGGCCGCGACCGGACCAAGCGCCCGGCAACTTGCGCACAACCGCGCGACAGGTGCCGGCAAGACCTGCGCCGGAACCGCTGCGCATGCCGGATATCCGCCCGCATCCAGGCCTTTCCGGCCTTGCGCGGCACCGGACGGGCCTCTAGCCTCGGGGCACCCCGCGCCCGGCGCGGTGTAATTCGCCCCGGAGAGAACACCCTATGAAACCCTTACGCGCCCTGCTCGCGCTCAGCGTTACCGCCGCCGTGATCGGCCTGGCCGGTTGCAAGAAAGAACCGACCCCGACCACCACCGGCACCGCGCCGACCACCGTGCCCAAGGGCGAGACCGCCGACCAGTTCATCGCCCGCGTCAACGCCGAGTACAAGGCGATGTATCCGGAGATGAGTTCGGCGCAGTGGCTGTCGAACACCTTCATCAACGACGACAGCGCGATGATCGCGGCCAAGAGCAACGAACGTTGGCTGACCCAGCTCAACAGCTGGATCGAGCAGTCCAAGCGCTTCGAAGGCCAGCAGATGTCGCCCGACACCGCGCGTTCGATCCAGCTGCTCAAGCTGCTGACCGCGATGCCGGCGCCGAAGGATCCGGCCAAGCTCGCCGAGCTGACCCGAATCGCGACCAAGATGGACGGCATGTATGGAGCCGGCAAGTACTGCACCGGCGAAGGCGACGCCAAGACCTGCCGCCAGCTCGGCGACCTCGAAGACGTGCTGCGCAGCAGCCGCGACTACGACGCCCAGCTCGACGCCTGGCAGGGCTGGCACACCATCGCCCAGCCGATGCGCAAGGACTACACCCGCTTCGTCGAACTGGTCAACGAAGGCGCGCGCGACATGGGCTACGCCGACACCGGCGAGATGTGGCGCTCGGGCTACGACATGAGCCCGGCCGAGATCGCGGCCGAGACCGATCGCCTGTGGGGCCAGGTCAAGCCGCTGTACGAACAGCTGCACTGCTACACCCGTACCAAGCTCGAAGCCACCTACGGCGCCGACAAGGGCCACGTCGCCGGCAACATGCTGCCCGCACACCTGATGGGCAACATGTGGCAGCAGGACTGGGGCAACCTCTGGGACGTGCTGGCGCCGTACAAGAACGCCGGCAGCCTGGACGTCACCGCTGCGCTGGCCGCGCAGTACCAGGAGCAGTTCGATGCGCAGATGGCCAAGAACCCGGACTCGCGCGAGCCCGAGGAGCAGGCCCAGCTGCAGGTCGACGCCCAGCTCGCGACCGCGCGCGAGATGACCGAACGCGCGCAGGACTTCTACGTCTCGCTGGGCATGCCCAAGCTGCCGGAGACCTATTGGAGCAAGACCCAGTTCGTCAAGCCGCGCGACCGCGACGTGGTCTGCCACGCCAGCGCCTGGGACATGAACATGGCCGGCGACGTGCGCACCAAGATGTGCATCAAGGCCAACGAAGAAGACTTCACCACGATCTACCACGAGCTCGGCCACGTCTATTACTACATGGCCTACAACAAGCAGCCGCCGCTGTTCCAGGGCGGCGCGCACGACGGCTTCCACGAGGCCATCGGCGACACCATCGTGCTGGCGATGACGCCCAAGTACCTGCAGTCGATCGGCCTGGTCGGCGATCAGCAGCAGAGCAACGAAGCGCTGATCAACGCGCAGATGCGCATGGCCCTGGCCAAGGTCTCGTTCCTGCCGTTCGGCCTGATGATCGACCGCTGGCGCTGGGGCGTGTTCGACGGCTCGATCAAGCCGGGCGACTACAACAAGGCCTGGTGGGATCTGAAGGCGAAGTACCAGGGCGTGGCCCCGGCGACCGCGCGTGGCGAGGAGTTCTTCGACGCCGGCGCCAAGTACCACGTGCCGGGCAACACCCCGTACACGCGCTACTTCCTCTCGCACGTGCTGCAGTTCCAGTTCTACAAAGCGCTGTGCGACGCGTCGGGCTACAAGGGCCCGCTGTACGAATGCAGCTTCTACGGCAACAAGGCAGCCGGCGCGAAGTTCCAGGCCATGCTGAGCAAGGGCCAGAGCCAGCCCTGGCAGAAGACGCTGAAGGAACTCACCGGCGGCGAGAAGATGGACGCCTCGGCGGTGCTGGAATACTTCGCCCCGCTGCAGACCTGGCTGAAGCAGCAGAACGAAGGCAAGACCTGCGGCTGGCAGGCCGATGGCAAGGTCGCCGCGGCGGCCAAGCCGGCGGCCGGCAAGGGCTGATCCCGCGCACACCGATGCACGAACAGGGCCGGCACATGCCGGCCCTGTTCGTTTCCGGTGCCGGCTTTCCGCACAAGACCAGCAGCGCCCGCGTTCCATGGGAGCGCGATGCACGTGCTTCCTGTGGGAGCGACGTAAGTCGCGATCTCGTCGCGTGACACGAATCAACGCGATAGCGCCTTACGTCGCTCCCGCACGCACCACTCGAACTCCCATCGCCGCATCGCCATCGACAACCAAACTTCGAACATCGCTAAAGCATCTCGACCTTGCGCAGCGTCGGCAAACGCGAAGCCCATCGCAGGCCGCGTCGCTTCGATGTGAGCCGCGTCAAGTTATGCGTCGGCGCGCGCTGCTACGGTCGCCGACATGTCGAACCCCACGCCTACGGATAGCCGGGTCGTCTCGCGCTGGACCGTGCCCTTGCTGATCGCCGCGCTCGCGCTGGCCAGTGCGCTGGTCGTGGCGCTGGGCTGGCAGTTGCATCAGGCCCGCGAGAATCAACGCTGGTTGTCGCAACGCGCGACCCAGCCCTACATCGGCATGTACGTGCCGCGTATTGCGATGGCCTCGCTGGACGGCGCCAGCCGCACCCTCGGCCAGCCCGCCGACGACTATCAGGTGCTGTACTTCTTCACCACCGGCTGCCCGCACTGCCGCGCTTCGGCGCCGCTGGTGAAGGCGATCGCGGGCCAGCTCGACGCCGCCTCGGGCGGCCGCGCGGAGATGATCGGCGTGGCCCTGGACCCGGCCGCCGCCGCGGATGCCTACGCGCGCGAGCACGGCTTCGCGTTTCCGGTGATCGCCAGCCAGGACCGGCGCAGCGCAATGCTGTTCCGCGCGCGCAACGTGCCGTTGCTGCTGGTGATCGGCCGCGACGGCCGCGTGCGCTACGCGCGCGTGGGCGAGATCAATACCAAGGAAGGCGTCAACGGCGTACTGACCGCGGTACGGCGCAAGGAAGCGTCGCCGACGGGACCCACCACCAAGGAGAGTTGAGATGAAGCATCGGACACGCAGTGTGCGCATCGCCCTGGCTGCCTTGCTGTTCTCCACCGCGATGAGCTTCGGCGCCTTCCAGGTCGTCGCCGGCGACGGCGCCGGCGTACAGGCCGACAGCGAAGCCTGCAGCGCCTGGGCTTGCCGCCAGGAATGCCAGGGCTTCGGCGGCGACCTCGGTCCCGGCGGTCCGGGCCAGCCCCTGCAGTGCTATTGCTGCGGCTAAGCCCGACGTTCGGAACCACGCAAGACCGCAAGCGGCCGGCGCAGCTGCGTCGGCCGCTTGCCTGGGCACCCCTTTGCGGAGCGCGCGCCTGCGGCGCAATACTGCGGTCATGAGCACGCGCCCCGCCCCCGCTGCCGCCGACCTGGCGCCGCAACCGCTGCAGCACGCCACCGCCCTGCCCGCGCATTACTACACCGACGCCCTCATGGCCGCGCTGGATCGGCGCCTGATCTTCGACCGCGGCTGGCAGCTGATCGCGCACGTCTGCCAGTTGCAGAACCCGGGCGACCACGTCGTCGCCGACTTCGCCGGACTGCCGGTGCTCGCGGTGCGCGGCGAGGACGGCGAAATCCGCGCGCTGCACAACGTCTGCCGCCACCGCGCCGGCCCGATCGCGAGCTGCGACGGCCTGGCCGCGCGCTCGCTGCGCTGCCGCTACCACGGCTGGACCTACGGCCTGGACGGCGTGCTGCGCTCGGCCCCGGAGATGGGCCAGGCACCGGACTTCGCGCCCGCCGACATACGCCTGCCGCAACTGCGCGTGCAGGTCTGGCAGGGCATGGTGTTCGCCTGCGTCGGCGAGCCGGCGATGGGCTTCGACGAACTCGTGCAGGACATCGACGCGCGCATCGGCACCGGCCGCGGCCTGGCCGACTATGGTCACCACCATCGGGTGAGCTACGACGTGGCCTGCAACTGGAAGGTCTACATCGACAACTACCTGGAGGGCTATCACGTCCCACACATCCACCCGGGCCTCAACCGCCTGCTCGACTACCGCAGCTACGTCACCGAGACCGCGCGCTGGTACTCCTACCAATGGAGCCCGCTGGAAAGCGGCGACGGCCTCTACGGCGACGGCGACGCGCTGTACTACTGGCTGTGGCCGAACACCATGCTCAACATCCTGCCGGGGCGGCTGCAGACCAACCGGGTGGTGCCGGTCGGCGTGGATCGCTGCCGGGTGGTGTTCGACTTCTACTACACCCGCGACGATTCCGGCGAAGCGCGCGCACGCCGCGACGCCGACCTCGCCTTCAGCGACGAAGTGCAGCTCGAAGACCTGACCATCTGCGAGGACGTGCAACGCGGACTGGCCTCGGGCTCCTACGTCGCTGGACGCCTGAACCCGCTGCGCGAGAACGCGGTCCACCACTTTCACGAACTGCTGCGCGCGACCTACCGCGACGCCGCCGACGCGAACGGCGCATGAGCGCCCAGGGCCGACCGCTCGGTATGTGGTCGGCCACCGCGCTGGTCACCGGCAGCATGATCGGCAGCGGCGTGTTCCTGCTGCCGTCGGCGCTCGCGCCCTACGGCTCGGCGACTCTGATCGGCTGGACGATCACCCTGTGCGGCGCATTGCTGCTGGCACTGACATTCGCCCGTCTGTCGGCGCGCTGGCCGCACAGCGGCGGCCCCTATGTCTACGCCCGCCAGGCCTTCGGCGACACGCCCGGTTTCGTGATCGCGTGGAGTTACTGGATCTCGATCTGGTGCGCCAACGCCGCGATCGCGGTCGCCTTCGCCGGCAGCCTGGGCGCGGTGTTTCCGGCAGCGACAGCGACTCCGGCACGCGCCGCGGCCTGCGCGCTCGCGGCGCTGTGGATCTGCAGCGCGGTCAACCTGGCCGGCATCCGCGAGGCCGGCCGCATGCAATTGCTGACCACCGCGCTGAAGCTGCTGCCGCTGCTGCTGTTTGGCGGGGTCGCGCTGTGGTTCGCCGACACCCACGCGGCGGCGGCGTTCAATCCGAGCGGCGAATCCCTGCCGCAGGTCGCGCACGCGACTGCCGCGCTGACGCTGTGGGCTTTCCTCGGCCTGGAAGCGGCAACCGTGCCGGCCGGCGCGGTGCGCGACGCCGCGACCACGGTGCCGCGCGCGACCCTGTTCGGGACCCTGATCGCGGGCGCGGCGACCATTCTCGCCTGCACCGCCGTGCTCGGCGTGCTGCCGGCGTCGGTCCTGCAGACGTCGCAGGCCCCCATGGCCGACGCCGCGCGCGCCTTGTGGGGGCCGCAGGCCGGGATCGCATTGGCGCTGGTGGCCGCGGTGTCCTGCTTCGGCGCGCTCAACGGCTGGGTGCTGTTGTCGGCGCAGCTGCCGCTGGCCGCGGCGCGCGACGGCCTGTTCCCGCAGGTGTTCGCGCGCGTCGATGCGCGCGGCACGCCGGTGGCGGGCGTGCTGATCGGCAGCACGCTGGCCTCGGCTCTGGTGCTGTCGAACTACAGCCGTTCGCTGGTGCAGCTGTTCACCTTCTCGATCCTGCTGTCGACCGCCGCCACGCTGCTGCCCTATGTGGTCGGCAGCGCGGCCTGGGCGCTGCGCGGCCAGGGCCGCAGCCGCGCGGTCGCGGCCGCAGCGCTGCTCTACAGTCTGTACGCCCTGTTCGGTATCGGCGCACAGGCCCTGCTATGGGGCGCGGCGTTGGTCGCCGCCGGCCTGCCCCTGCACTACTACCTGCTGCGTCAGCGCGCGGGCGCGGCCGGATAAACCCAGGTCGCGAAGAACGCCGACAGGTCGCGGCCGCTGGCCAGCTCCATCGAGCGCTGGAAATCCTGGGTGACCACGGCGGTGCCGCGGTGGGCACGGGTGTACTCGCGCAGACCATGCCAGAACAGCGCGTCGCCGAGTTCCTCGCGCAGCAGGTGCAGCACGTAGGCACCCTTCTGGTAGACCACGGCGCGGTCGTCGCCGCTGGGCTTGTCCCAGTCCGGGAACACCAGCGGTTTGTCCTTGCCGGTTTCCTTGAGCTTCTCGTAGCGGCGCTTCCAGCCTTCGACCTGCTTGAGGTAGTCCTCGCGGCCGAAGCGCTGCTCCATATAGCTGGCGGCGAGGAAGTTGGCGAAGCCTTCGTTGAGCCAGAAGTGGCCCCAGTCGCGGCAGGTGACCAGGTTGCCCCACCACTGGTGCGCGGCCTCGTGCGCGATCAGCGATTCGTCGCGGCGGTCGGCGAGCACGCCGCGGCCGTAGTCTTCCGACATCAGCGAGAAGCCGGCGAGTTCCTGGCCGATCGTGCGCGCGACCAGCGCCTGGGTGTAGACGCCGCCCGGATACGGCACGCCGGCGCGGCGTTCGAAGTAGCGCAGCATGTCGCCGCTGTCGGCGAAGACCCGGCGCAGCTCGCTTTGGCTGTAACCGGCGCCGAGGTAGCGCAGGCGCACGCGGCTGCCGCGGTCGCTGGCCTCTTCGAACGGGCCGGCGGCGAAACCATAGGTGTAGGCCGGCATCGGCACGGTCTGGCGCCAGCGGTGCAGTTCGATACCGTTGCCCAAGCTGCGGCGGCCGACCAGATAGCCGTTGCCGACCGCCTTGAGTCCGGTCGGCAGGGCCACGCTCAGGTCCAGGGTCGCGCGCTCGTCGGGCGCGTCGATACCGACCAGCCATTGTGCGGTCGAGAACAGGGTGTAGACCTGGCGCCGCTCGGGATGGAACTGCAGGCCGAACTTGGGCGTACCGTGGTAGTTGACCGTGACCTCGCGCAACTGCCCGCGCAGCGCCGGTCGCGACAGCCGGATCTTGAGCACGCGCCCGGTCTGGTCGAAGGACAGCGAACGCTCGCCCTCGCGCACCCGGTCGATGTCCAGGCCGTCGCGGTCGAGCACGATCAGGTCGGTGGAATCCACCGTAGCGACGAAGCGCACCGAGACCTCGCCCTTGACGCTGCGGGTCTTGAGATCGGGTTCGATCCGGGCGACGTAATGGCGCACGTCGATATCGCGCGCCGGCGCCGCGGCCGTCCAGGCCAAAGCCAACACCAGGCCTATGCGCCGGATCATGCGCGCCTGCGATCGTATCCGCGCTGCGTTTCTATCCTTGCCTACTGCCATGCCGTTCCGTCATGCCGTCACTCGTCGGGGCGAAGTCTAGCGTCCCCGGACGCAGCTCGTTTGAACGCGTCCGTACCAGGCCGTAGGCAGCCGTTCATACGGCAGCTCCTGCGCTAAAGCGTTTCCGGCGGTTCGATCGCGGGCGCGTCCGTGGTCGTCGGGTCCTGCCGCGAACGCGCGGCTTCCCAGCGCCAGAACGCCCAGCCCACTACCACGAACGCCAGCCCGGCGATCGCCAGCGAGATGCCGCTGCCGCTGACCATCGGCGACAGCACGCCGGCGATCAGGGCGTTGAGCACCAGGCCGGTGAAGGCCTGCAGGGACGAGGCCGAACCGCGCTGGCGCGGGTACATGTCCAGGATCGACAACGTCACGATCGGGAACACCAGGGCCACGCCGAACGAACACAGCGAAATCGGAATCACCGCCCACGGCACCTGCGGGGTGGCGTCGAACAGGTTGTAGGCGACGTTGAGCGCCATCGCCAGAATCGTGCAGGCGAAGCCGATCCGGACCATGCGCTGGCCGCCGACCTTGCCGGCGGTGCGGCCGGACACGAACGCACCGACGACCATGCCGCCGATCATCGGCACGAAGAACCAGGCGAACGAGCGCTCGTTGAGTTGCAGCAGGTCGAGCACGAACGCCGGCGCCGACGAGATGTACAGGAACAACGCGCCGAAGTTGAAGGCGCTGGCCGCGGTCAGGCGCTGGAAGCGCGGGTTGATGAAGATCGCGACGTAATCGCGCAGCAGCCGACGCGGCACCAGCGGCAGCCGCGACGCCGGCGGATGGGTTTCCGGCAGCACGCGCAGGGTCGCGATCAGCAGCAGCACCGAGAACGCGACCAGGAACCAGAAGATAGCCGGCCAATGGCTCCAACCCAGGATCCAGCCGCCGATGATCGGCGCGATCGCCGGAGCGATGCCGAAGATCATCGAGACGTGGCTCATCAGCCGTTGCGCGTCGTCGCCCTGCAGCACGTCGCGGATCACCGCGCGCCCGACGATCAGGCCGACGCCGGCCGACAGCCCCTGCACCGCGCGGAAGATCAGCAAGGTGCCCAGGTCGCGCGACAGGGCGCAGCCGACCGAGGCCAGGGTGAAGACGATCAGGCCGCCGATGATCACGCGGCGGCGCCCGATCGCGTCCGACAGCGGACCGTGGACGATGCTCATCAGCGCGTAAGCGATCAGGTAGACGCTGATGGTCTGCTGCATCGCCAGCTTGTCGGCGCCGAACTCGGCGCCCATCGCCGGAAACGCCGGGAAGATGGTGTCGATCGAGAACGGCCCGAACATCGCCAGGCCGGCGAGCAGCGGCGCCAGGTAGCGCGCCGGCTTGGCCGCCGGCCGCGATGTCGCGGGATCGGTCATCCGTTCGCCGCCATCGCAGCGGGCAGCGGGTCCGGCGGGCCCTTGAGTTCGACCAGGTTGCCTTCAGGATCGAACAGGTACTGCGAAGGGCCCTCACCCTCCGCGCCGTAGCGCGAACCGAAATCGCCGACACGCACATCGTGCGCGTGCAGGTGGGCGAGGATCGCGTCGCGGTCGAAGGGATCGGCACGCAGGCACAGGTGGTCCATGTTGCGGCCCTCGACCCCGGGCGCGGCGCCGCCCATGCGGCCGAGCTTGCCGTCGATGCCGACCAGGTCGATCAGCGACTGGCCGGCGCGCAGCTGGATCAGGCCGATCTCGTCCTGGCGGCGCTCCACACTGCAGCCGAGCACTTCGCAGTAGAACGCGACCATGGCCTCGGGATTGCGCACCCGCAACACGACGTGATCGAGTTGCAACAACTGAAACGGGGGTGCGCTCATGCGATGCATCCGCGGGATCGTGGGGATCGAGACAGCATACAACCGCGTCGTCGCGATGGCGTCATGCGAGCTTGTCCGGATCGGTCGTTCGATCGTCGCGATCGCGCAGCTGCATTCAAGGTACGGGGGCAGTCGCGGCGGCCGGCGCGGTCGTCTTGGCGGGCGCGGAGTCGCGCTTGCGGACGAACCCCAGCGCCTGCAATCGGCCGATGCTTTCGATCGGCACGGCTTCGGCGCGCCGCGCTTGCGGCCACCACAAGAACACGTAGGCGCTGCTGGTGCCGAGCAGACGCGCATTGCCGGGCAGCGCTGCGGCCTCGCCGGCCAAGGTCACGCGCACCGAATGACCGGCACCGTGGTCGCGGATCAGGTTGGCCTTGCCGATCACGTAGGAACAGATGGCCCCCGCCAAACCCAGGCACACCCCGATAGCGATGCCGGTCTCCGGCTTCAGCCGCATGAGGGTCCAGCGGAACACGTCCGATTCCGGAAACACCACGCGGCCCCACCAGCGCCGCTGGTATTCGCGCACCCGGCGCGGGTGTTGCTTGCGGTAGATTTCGGGCCAGCTGATCAGCCACGACGCCATCACCGAGCCGGCCAGGACCAGCGCATACAGCGGGTCGCGCAGCCCGGCGACCAGATAGTCGCTGGCCTGCATGTACTCCAGGATCGGCAGGCCGAACTGGCGATAGAACCAGTAGTTCGCCCACAGCCCGATCATCGATACCAGTACGTAGGCGACGCTCAGGCCCAGGCTGGGTTCGTCGATGAGGCGACGCCAGGCGCGTACCGCCCAGGCATCGCCCGCAAGGCGCGCGTCCGCCGCGGTCTCGACGGAGAGCGGCGGCCGGGAGGGCTTGGCCGCTGCCGGGGCTGTGCCCTCGCCGCCCCCGCCTGCGCGGTGGCGCTTGCGCTTCGCCCGCTTGGGCGCGGGCGCGCCCGATCCGTCGCTCATGGCGTCGCGTTCCATGCCCAGCGGCGCGCTTGCGGGCGGCGCTGGCGTTGCGACGATGCGGCCTGTCGATCCCCCTGGATCCTTTCGACCTGGCACGGGTGCATAGACGATGGACTGGCCTACAGACGGCGGAGCCCCATGGTACGGCCTATCGCCGCAAACTGAACCGGCCGGCCGCTGACCCGGCCGCGGCAAGCGGCTATAATCCCGAGCTTGAAACACGCGGTGGGAGAAGCCGGCCGGCCCCGCAAGGGAACCGACCGCTGCCGAAGGCGCAACGCCCGTAATCGCTCAGGCCCCATACCGCCGCGTGTACAAAACTCTGGAGAGACCGACCGCCCGGATCGATCAGGCGGAACCGGCGCCGAAGGGGCACGAAGCGAGCCGTACAGGAGCGATCCTACCCAGGATGCCCTCCCCCAGCTGCCTGTATGCAGCGGCGCTTCCAAACTCTCAGGCAAAAGGACAGAGGGGCGCCTCGCGTGCGGCACCGCACGCTGCCTTCGGACGCCCCCTGCCATGACCCATGCTTCCCTGCGCGATGCCTCCCTGCGCGACCTCGAGCACCACGACGCCTTCCTGGAACGCCATATCGGCCCCAACGACGCCGAGATCGCGCATATGCTGCGCGCCGTCGGCCACGAGTCGCTGGAAGCGCTGACCGACGCGATCGTGCCGGCCAAGATCAAGTCGCCCGCGCCGCTGGCGCTGTCGGCGCCGATGACCGAAGTCGAGGCGCTGGCCAAGATCCGCGCCGTCGCCGACAAGAACCAGGTCTTCCGCAGCTTCATCGGCCAGGGCTACTACGGCACGCTGACCCCGAACGTGATCCTGCGCAACATCCTCGAGAACCCGGCCTGGTACACGGCCTACACGCCCTACCAGGCGGAAATCTCGCAGGGCCGCATGGAAGCGCTGATCAACTTCCAGACCATGGTCGCCGACCTGACCGGGATGGAGATCGCCAACGCCTCGCTGCTCGACGAAGCCACCGCCGCGGCCGAGGCCATGACCCTGGCCAAGCGTTCGGCCAAGTCCAAGTCCAACCTGTTCTTCGTTTCCAAGGACGTGCACCCGCAGACGCTGGAAGTGCTGCACACCCGCGCTGAGGCCATGGGCATCGACGTCCAGGTCGGCGACGACAGTGAAGCGCTCAACATCGACAGCTTCGGCGTGCTGCTGCAATACCCCAATACCTACGGCCAGATCGGCGACCACAAGGCCCTGGCCGACGCCGTGCACGCGCGCGGCGGCCTGGTCGCGGTCTGCACCGACCTGCTCGCCCTGACCCTGATCGCCGCGCCCGGCGAATGGGGCGCTGACATCGTGGTCGGCAACAGCCAGCGCTTCGGCGTGCCGTTCGGCTTCGGCGGCCCGCACGCGGCCTTCATGGCCTGCCGCGACGCCTACAAGCGCTCGATGCCGGGCCGCCTGATCGGCGTCTCGATCGACGCCGAAGGCAAGCCGGCCTACCGCCTGACTCTGCAGACCCGCGAGCAGCACATCCGCCGCGAGAAGGCGACCTCCAACATCTGCACCGCGCAGGTGCTGCTGGCGGTGATGGCCTCGATGTACGCGGTCTACCACGGCCCCGAAGGCCTGACCCGGATCGCGCGCCGCGTGCACCGCCTGGCCGCGATCCTGGCCGGCGCGCTGCGCCAGGCCGGCATCGCCGTCGGTCCGGACTTCTTCGACACCCTGGATATCGTCGGTGTCGACGCCGACGCGGTGCGAGCCAAGGCGATCGCGGCGGGCATCAACCTGAATTATTCCGGCGACCCGAACCGGGTCGGCATCAGCCTGGACGAAACCACCACCCGCGCCGAAGTCGTGCAGCTGGCCGCGTTGTTCGGCGCCCGCATCGACGATATCGACGCGCTCGACGCGACCACCGCCGACGCTCTGCCGTCGGGCCTGGTGCGCACCAGCGCGTTCCTGCAGCACCCGGTGTTCAACACCCACCACAGCGAACACGAACTGCTGCGTTACATGCGCGCGCTGGCCGACAAGGACCTGGCGATGGATCGCACCATGATCCCGCTGGGCAGCTGCACCATGAAGCTCAACGCCACCGCCGAGATGATCCCGGTGACCTGGCCGGAGTTCGGCAACCTCCATCCGCTGGCGCCGGCCGACCAGGCCACCGGCTACAAGCAACTGATCGACGAACTCGAAGCGATGCTGGTCGAGTGCACCGGCTACGACGCGGTCAGCCTGCAGCCCAATTCCGGCGCGCAGGGCGAATACGCGGGCTTGCTCGCGATCCGCGCCTACCACCGCTCGCGCGACGAAGGCCATCGCGACATCTGCCTGATCCCGGAATCCGCGCACGGCACCAACCCGGCCTCGGCGCAGATGTGCGGCATGCAGGTCGTGGTCACCAAGTGCGACAGCAACGGCAACGTCGATGTCGAGGACATCCGCCGTGCCGCCGAGAAGTACAGCGACCGCCTCGCCGCGCTGATGATCACCTACCCGTCCACGCACGGCGTGTTCGAAGAGGACGTGGTCGAGATCTGCGAGATCGTCCACGCCCACGGCGGTCAGGTCTACACCGACGGCGCCAACATGAACGCCCTGGTCGGCGTGGCCAAGCCCGGCAAGTGGGGCTCGGACGTGTCGCACCTCAATCTGCACAAGACCTTCTGCATCCCGCACGGCGGCGGCGGCCCGGGCGTCGGCCCGTGCGCGGTCAAGTCGCACCTGGCGCCGTTCCTGCCAGGTACTTATGCCGACATCCCTGTCGGCGAGAATCAAACAGCGGCCATCCATGGCCGCACTTCTCGCAGGAAAGCAGTGGGCATGGTCTCCGCGGCTAGTTACGGCTCGGCCTCGATCCTGCCGATCTCGTGGATGTACATCACCCTGATGGGCGCATCCGGCCTGCGCAAGGCGACCCAGGTCGCGCTGCTCAACGCCAACTACATCGCCAAGCGCCTGGCGCCGCACTACGAGACCCTCTACACCGGCCGCAACGGCCTGGTCGCGCACGAGTGCATCCTCGACCTGCGCCCGCTCAAGGACGCCACCGGCATCGGTGCCGAGGACGTGGCCAAGCGCCTGATCGACTTCGGCTTCCATGCCCCGACCCTGAGCTTCCCGGTCGCCGGCACCCTGATGGTCGAGCCGACCGAGAGCGAATCGCAGCACGAGCTGGACCGCTTCATCGACGCCATGATCCAGATCCGCGACGAAATCCGCGCGGTCGAGGAAGGCAAGCTGGACCGCGAGGACAATCCGCTCAAACATGCCCCCCACACCGCAACCGCGGTCTCGGCCAGCGAGTGGACCCACGCCTACCCGCGCGAGCTGGCCGCGTTCCCGTTGCCCAGCCTGAAGCTGCAGAAGTACTGGCCGCCGGTCGCGCGCGTGGACAATGTCTACGGCGACAAGAACGTCATGTGCGCCTGCATCCCCGTCGACGCCTACAAGGAAGAGGAAACCGAGGCCTGATCCGCCCCGGTCCACCGTAACGAAAGAGCCCCGCGACGCGGGGCTTTTTTGTGTCCGTCCCATCGGCTCGCGAATCGCCGAGCCGGACCACCGTCCCGACGCAGCCCGCGCACGTTCTCGCCCGCCGAGGTGTAACGGCCGCGGGGCCGGTGTTACCCTCGGCCGCAACCGGCCCCGCCCCAGGTGGACCGACCGGCCGCGCAGGCCCGCCAGGGACGCAGTACGACCGCCCGACCGAACATCGCTCAACCGGAAAAGGACTTCCCCATGCCCGAACTCGACATCAACGCCTCCGCCAACGAGGTCGTCGCCCTTCTCAACCAAGGCCAGAATCGCGAAGCCGCGGCACGGCTGGATGCGCTGCGCCAGGATCAGGGCGTGGTGGTGCAGGAAGCGCTGGACCGTTACGTCGCCGTGCGCGCCCAGGACCGCCTGACCGCGCTGCGCGCGCCGGACGCGCTCTCGACCGCGGACGCGGCCACGCTCAACCCGACCCTGGAACGTCTGCGCGGCGCGACCGCGGCGCCGCGGTTTCCCGCCGACACCGAAACCCAGAACCTCTCGCAAGCGCAGCAGTACGACGTCTACGCCAGCGTGATCGGCGCGCGCGGCACCCAGCCGGCACGCGACGCCCTCAACACCCAGGACCGCATCGTCCTGGGTATGCGCAACGAAAACTCCACTACCGACAATCGCGGACGCGGCGACTACGACGACCGCATCGTCGTGGTCTGGAAAGACGCCGACGGCAGCCGCCATGCGCGCGAGTTCAACCACGCCACCACCGAACCCACCGCGCAGTACGACCACCACGCCGGCAGCGACGGCAACCGCATCTACGCCGACACCGAACGCCAGGTGCCGCGGCTGGCGACCTCGCCGGGCTACGAAAACGTCGCCCGGCGCAAGGTCGAAGGCGACGACGTCAACGGCGACGACGTGCGCGACCTCGGGCGTCTGGCCGAAGGCACGGTCGAGATGGTGAGGACCGAGCACGCCAGCAACGGCCATACCCGCAGCGGCCGCGAGTTCTCGCTGCGGCCCTCCGACGAGGCGGTACGCAACGGCCGCAACATGGTCGAACGCGATACCAATGCCGACGGCTGGTTCGACTCGCGCGACGTCAACGGCGTCCAGGATCTCAACAACACCTTCAAGATCCATCGCGGCAGCAACACCAACACCGACTCCGCCGGCTGCCAGACCATCGGCGGCGGCGAGCACAGCGCCTTCATCGATACGGTGCGGGGCACGCCGGGGCAGACGCGCTGGCAGTACGTGCTGACCTCGGTCGCGCCCGGCCAGCAGCAGGAACTCAATCAGGCGCCGGCCGAAGCCGCGCCGGCACGCGCGCCCGGCGACCCGCGCGATCCCAACCACGCCGACCATCGCATGTATACACAGATCGACGGCCACGTGAGCGCGCTGGGCCCGCCCTACGATCGCAATCGCGACGGCGTCAACCTGCACCTGCTGGCCGAGGCCAAGCAGGCCCACCTGTCCGACATCAGCGTGATCGCGACCAACAACGCCACCGGGACTCGCGCCGCCGGCGAGACCCTGTTCATGGTCCAGGGCCGGCCCGGCGATCCCGCGGCCGCGCGCGTCGCGGTGTCGGCCGACGCCGCGACCCACACCGCGCCGGAGGCCAGTCTCAACCGCCTGGACGCGCTCAATCGCAGCCAGCCGGCCGCGCCCGCGCCGGTCCTGGAAGATCCGCAACGCACGCAGCAGCAGGAAGCGCCGCGTCGCGCGCACTAGTCCCGGTACAGGAGTCCGCCCGTGTCCCCCAGTTCGAAGATCCTGCTCGCCGCCACCCTGCTGAGCGCGTGCGCCAGCGCCGGCGCCGCGCCGCTCAAGGCCGGGAGCACCGGCCTAGCGGGGTTCTCGCCGGCCAGCGGGCCCGTGATCCAGAACGGCCGCTACACCGCAGCCCCGGAGGCCATCGTCGCCTTCGTGTCCTCGCTCCCGACCCGGGACGTGTTGCTGCCCAAGCAGCTGCGCCAACGCCTGATGAGCGCACAGGTCTATCTGCGCAGCGTTCCGGGCGCCGGCGGCCGCACGGAGTATCTGCTCGCCGACAAGAACGGCGCGCGCTACAGCCTGTGGGTGCGCAGCTTCGAGGGCCGCCGCCGCGGAACAACCGGCTACCTCGTGCAGATGCGCATGGCCTGCGCCAGCATCGCCACGGTGCAGACCGAGTCGACCGAGGATCTGGCGGCGGCGCGACGCGCCTGCGCGCGGCCCCAGGCCGAGTTCGCCGATAGCGGCTTGCGCGCCTATCTCGTCGCGACGGGCCGGACGCCGGTCGATGTCACCGCCAGCTTGCGTGCGCCGGAGCTGAGCCTGGGGCGCGAACGCCTCGACCGCTACCGCTCGCTGGGCGCCAATCCGATCGCGCTGGACGACAGCCGCGCCGGCGTCGTGCCGGTGTTGCGCTGGGTCGTGGAGGCCGACCCCGAGCAGCCGCTGTCGCCCAAGGACACGCGCAGCTTTCAGGGCGGCACCAAGGCCCACGCCGGCTTCGTGATCTGGAGCGGCGACCGCTTCGAGGTGCGCGACAGCCTGCCGCGCAGCCTATGGCCCTGCCCGCCCCGCGACGAGGGCTGCCCGGACCCGCGAGACCACTACGTGCTCGGCAAGAAGTAAGCCCGCCAGGCCCATCGCAGGCGCGCCGAACGGTGCGCCTGGCTTCGCCCGATACCCACACCGCCCCGTTTCGTCGCTCCACGCCCGGTTTCGTCGCGCACCCCTGGCCCTGGTGCGGCGCGTCGCTATGCTTCATCGCAATAACGCCGACGGACCGCCCCGTGATCAAGAGCATCCTGTTCCTAGCCCGCATCATCGCCGCCTGGATATTGCTGTTCTTCTTCCTGGCCCTGTTGTGGTCGGCGCTGCCCAGCCTGCAGGGCGGCTACGACGGCGACAACGATCCCTGGCCCGTATTCCTGGTGGGATTCGTGGTCACCGCGTTCGTCATCACCGGTGCGTTCTCGCACCTGCGCCGGGTGCGCCTGATCGCTGGCCACATCGACGGCGGCACGCTGGCCAACCGCCAGCGCCGCCAGATCGAGGTGCCGTTCGAGGCCGGCGAAACCTTCGACCTGCTCGACGCCGCGATCCGCGAACTGCCGCGTAGCGAGGAAATCGAAAGCGCGCGCGACAGCCTGCAGGTACGCGCCAAGGTGCGGCGCCCCGACACCTACGGCCGGCGCCCGCTGGGGCGCTACAACCCGCTCAACTGGTTCGACGTGCCGCGCAACCAGATCCTGGCGATGGTCGCGCCGCGCGCCGGCAGCGGCAGCGTCACCCTGGTCTGCGAACCCGAAAGCGGCGCGTGGAGCGACTGGTTCCGGGTCGACGACGGCACCAACCTGGAGAACGCCGAGG